>JAJQGV010000044.1 GCA_021200215.1 Ruminococcus sp.
CCTATATGATATGCAAAGTTTTTCTATATATTCAAAAAAATCGTATGAATGTAAATGCAATTATATACTAATACTAACTATTACTATTCTCACGTAGCATATGAATTTCTTGTTTGTAACCCTCGGCATCGTTAGGAGTTTCAAGGCAAAATGGCAAACCTTGTAATAACGGGTGATTTATAACCTTAAAGATAGCACATAGCCCAATAGTACCATTTCCAATAGTTTCATGTCTGTCTTTGTGACTACCCATAGGATTTTTACTATCGTTTAGATGGATAGCCTTAAGTCTGTCTAAGCCTACTATGTTATCAAAATCCCGTAAGATTCCATCAAAGTTGTTTACCACATCATAACCAGCATCAAATATGTGGCAAGTATCTAAGCATACACCTACCTTGTCCTTAAGCTCGACCCTATCTATAATAGCTTTAAGTTCCTCAAATGAGCGTCCTATTTCCGTACCCTTACCCGCCATAGTTTCTAATAGAACGGTCGTACTTTGAGTTTCAGTTAGACTTTCATTCAACATATTAGCTATTTGACTAATACCAACATCTACACCCTGCCCTGTATGACTACCTGGGTGAAAGTTATAATAGTTGTTAGGAAGGTACTCCATTCTTAGAAGGTCATCTTTAAAGATTTTCAACGCTAGACGCCTAGTATTCTCATCTGCAGAACATGGATTCAAAGTATATGGTGCATGAGCAATAATCTTGCCGAAGTTGTTCTGTTGCATCAATCTAACTAACGCTTGAGAGTCTTCTTCCTTAATCTTTTTAGCATTTGCACCTCTAGGATTTCTAGTAAAAAATTGAAGAGTATTCGCACCCAACAGTAGAGCGTCTTTGCCCATCTTTTCAAAACCACCAGATACCGATAGATGACAACCTAAGTATATCATTTAAAACACCTCTTTAAAAAAAAATCTATTTAGTTAAATTCTATCATGAAGATTTTCCAATGTCAAGAAACTTTTTTGGAATAAAAAAAGTTATAAAAATAAAAAAACTACTTGAATTTTTTCGAATTATATGCTAAAATAATACTTTAAGGTATATTTAACACAATCAGCAAAAGTTCCCTTACCTTTACAAGTAATGGAATAGACTGCTAAAAGGAAACTTAACGGCAGTGGGCGGAAAAAAATAGGTATCCCCTACTGACACTAGGTTAATCCACGCATAATAAGTATGTATATTACACTCTTTAAAATTACTGAGCGTGGATTGAAACAATATTAGGAGGTTTTTTATGAAAAATAAGATATTTCTTTTAGGTGCAATCATTTTAATGTGTTGTCCTATGGTATATGGTTGTAGCAGTTCTGATAGTGAAACGGATAGCTCTTCTAGTTCAAACTCTAGTAGTAGCAGTAGTTCTTGGGATAAAACTATCAACGAAGTGTATGACTTAGCTTTAGATGAAGATACTTATCCATTCGCTGATGAAATATATATAAACGTAAGCGACGAAAAGAAACTTGTAGACTATACTGTAATAGTCGCTAACGATACTACCTCTGAAGAGGCTGTTCAATACGCAAGTGATTTAATAACTATGTTTAACGATGTAGCTAGTAACAGTGATGACTCTATTACTAAAAGTTCCGATGGTAACTATGGTAGCCTATTCGATGAATACGATGTACTAATGACCATAGCTACTGAAGAAAGCGTCCTTAACGAAAAGGATTGGTTAGTGTGTCAAACTATCAAAGCTGGAGAACATACCCCTATTGAAGCAGGTGGATTCTCTGAAGATGAGGAGTAATAAACACATCTCTAAAATGAGTATTAATCTACGTATATACAATGATTAAAATAACTTTTATTTCATTAAGGAGTGGTATGTTTGTCTATCAGCGATGACTTTAAGCATCAAGTAAAGTCAGCCAACCCATTAGAAAGTGTTGTTGCTAACTATGTATCACTAAAACGCAGTGGAAGAAACTACGTCTGTTGCTGTCCTTTCCATTCTGAAAAAACGCCATCTTTCCATATAAATGTAGAAGATGGTTTCTATAAATGTTTCGGTTGTGGTGAAAGTGGCGACGTTTTTTCTTTCATTATGAAGATGGAAAATTGCGACTTCATAGGTGCTGTAGAGTTCCTATCTAACCGTGCGGGTATTTCTATGCCAAAATGGAATAGATTTTCTAACAATGATAAAAACTCTAAAGAGAGAAATACTATACTGTCTATAAACCGTGAGGCTAGACTGTTCTTCTATAAGAAGTTGACGCAATCATCACACGTAATAGATTACATTAAGAACGTTAGAAAAATCTCTGCTAACACTTCTTTAATAGTGTATAACGTTGGTTATGCTCCAAATGAATGGTTTGCATTGACTAAACATCTGCGTGAGTTAGGCTTTAAAGATGAAGATATTCTTAAGTCTGGGCTTGTTAAAAAGAATGGGTCGGGTACTTTATATGACTTCTTTAAGAATAGGCTAATAGTTCCAATATTAGATATTAAAGGCAATGTAATAGCTTTTGGTGGCCGTATATTAGATAATTCTATGCCTAAATATTTAAACTCTCCCGATACACCAGTGTTTAAAAAAAGTGAACAGTTATTCTCATTAAACCTTGCTAAGAAAAGCATTGCTAAAAGCAGAAGTGTTATACTTGCAGAAGGCTATATGGACGTGATGGCTCTATACGATGCAGGGTTTCAAAATGCAGTTGCATCGCTTGGAACTTCGCTCACACCTGAACAGGTTAGCCTAATCAAACGCTATGCCGATGAGGTTATAATATGCTATGATAATGACACAGCAGGTATCAACGCTACCAATAGAGCTATATCATTGTTTTTAAACTCTTCTACCGACAAGGAATTGAAGATTAAAGTCTTGCAAGTTACTGGTGCTAAAGACCCCGATGAGTACATTAAAACCTATGGCAAAGATAGGTTTAAACTATTACTACAAGGTTCACTAGATGCTATAGACTTTCAACTGAATCAAGTTAGAACAGACTTAAACTTAAATACCAACTCTGGCAAGATTGAACTTCTTAAACGCAGTGCTAACATATTAGCACAGATACAGAATAGTACCTCTAGGGAAGTTTATGTATCTTCTATTGCAAGGGAATGCAACATTGAACCCAAAACTTTCTCCGATACAGTAAAATCTGTAATGGCTAAAAAAGATAGAACTTCTATCCGACAACCTTATAATGGAAACAATATGATAGATAGAAAGTATATACCCAATGTGCTAAACAGTAACGGTACGGTTACAAATACAAACGGATACATAGCTAACTTCGATGCAAACTCTCAAATAAGACTTTTCAATTCAGAACGTGAGGTAATAGCTTATATATCGAAATTTTGTGACCTAATACCTTATGCAACTGAAAGTCTATCTGAAGATAACTTTCAATTTAGTAGACATAAAAATATATTTAAAGCCATCTGTAAGCACACAGATGCTTTAAACAACTTAAACGATAAGTCTATAATCCACAGTGACTTAAGCGAAGAAGATTTTGAGTACTTCTTAAATATCTGTGAAGAGTATAGAGAAATTATCACTGAGTATGATGTCGCTCCTAAAGGATTGTCCGACTGCATACAGAACATATTAGAGTACTCTAAAGACTTTAATACTATGAATAATAATCGATTGACCGACCTTCATAAACTCAGAGATAGAAAATTACAAGAACAAAAACACAAAACATTACCTAGGTAGGAGGAATTTTTATGTCAGATAAAAAAATGGCTTTCGAAAATCTAATGGAACACGGTAAGCTAACTGGTAAACTTACTACTAAGGAAATTACCGATGCGTTAGAGGAGTCCGATTTCGACAGCGACCAGATGGATTCTTTTTATGAAAATTGTTCAAGCTTGAACATAGAAATTATAGATGACTTTAACCCTGAAGATATGGACTTAAAGTTGAATGCGTCTGATGACTTAGAATCTGCCCTTTCTACTGAGGGTATAGCTATTGACGACCCAGTTAAGATATACCTTAAGGAAATCGGAAGAGTTCCACTTTTAACTCCAGAAGAAGAACATGAACTCGCTGAACGTATGGCTAAAGGAGACCCTACAGCTAAGAAAAGACTATCTGAGGCTAACCTTAGATTGGTAGTTAGTATAGCTAAACGTTACGGCGGAAGAGGTATGCAGTTCCTAGATTTAATCCAAGAGGGTAATTTAGGACTCATTAAGGCGGTAGAAAAGTTTGACCATACTAAAGGATTTAAATTTTCGACCTACGCTACTTGGTGGATTAGACAAGCTATAGCTAGAGCCATCGCTGACCAAGCTAGAACTATTAGAATACCCGTTCATATGGTTGAAACCATTACTAAGGTTAAAAAGACATCTAGTCAACTATTGCATGAAAACGGTCATGACCCTACCGCTGAAGAGATTGCCGACCGATTGGGCTTTCAAGTAGAAAAGGTTAGAGAGATTATGCGTATCGCACAAGACCCTGTATCCCTTGAAACACCTATAGGCGAAGAAGAAGATAGCCATCTAGGTGACTTTATCCCAGACGATGACGCACCCGCTCCAGCTGAAGCAGCCTCTTTAATACTACTTAAAGAACAGCTAAACAAGATTCTAAGCACTCTAACCGAACGTGAAGCTAAGGTATTAAAGTTACGTTTTGGTCTTGAAGATGGTCGCTCTCGTACCCTTGAAGAGGTTGGCAAGGAGTTCGATGTTACTAGAGAACGTATCCGCCAAATAGAGGCTAAGGCTCTTAGAAAACTTCGTCACCCTAGCAGAAGCAAACAAGTTAAAGACTTTTTAGATTAATTTTAGGAGGATTTTTAGCCGTGCAAATGAACCTTGAATGTGATTATGCTATCAGAATCGTAGACGTTATTGCTAATGCTCAAACTAGAATTGACGCTAAAACCATATCTGAACGAAGTTGTGTTAGCCTTAGATTCTCTTTGAAAATTCTTCATAAGTTAGTTACCAATGGCATAGTAGTATCATTTATGGGTACTAATGGCGGTTATGAACTTGCTAAACCTGCTAAAGAAATTACTCTATACGATATAGTCTGTATTATAGATGGAGAATATCGTTTCAACCGTTGTATAGATAGTGACTACGTATGTACTCGCAGAGGTAAAGAAAAAATATGTCCATTTCATGATATATACTGCGATATTACTAAGTACACTATAGATAAGTTAAAATCCTATACTTTCGATATGTTTTTAGATACTAAATAGTATCTATAACTACATAGAAAAATCCACCCATTTGGGTGGATTTTTTACTAACTATAAGTTTTAATCAAATATGGTATGAGTTGTAATTACATTGTTCTGTTGTAGACTCAATAGTAAGGTAAATCTAGCCTCATCACGATATTCTGGCTTTGCCATATAGTACATATAAGTTTCTATCAAGTTAAATAGATGAAATGAACGACCTTCTATCTTAAAGTTTTCGAACCCCATAGGTACGTACTTCTCTAAGATATCTTTAGGTGTTATGTGTACAGGACTATCTTTAATATCAAATATAGTGTGTGCAGTATGTGGGCATTCAAAGGCTTTAAATTCAAATGGTGTATTTGGATATCTATTCATATGATTAACATATTCTATCTGTTGACTACCTATAAATCTATAGTGTTCACCTCTACGAGGACAGTTGGCTTGACAACAAGCGTTTACTAATATTTCACACTTATCTTTGTGATTTAATCTTTCAAGCATTTCAAAGTTGTTATTCCAGTTGTAGTCTAGTACCACTAAGTTATAATCTTTTTCGAGTTCTTCTTGTAGTAGATTAAAGTCTTTAATCTCTTTGCAAGTAGAACTAGTAATCTTGTACTTTGGATAGTTATTTCTAATGTACTTTTCTAACATTGGTGATACTACTATAACTTCGTTCAATCCGTTATTTCCTAGTGACATACAAGTATTGCAATGCTTGTCGTTCAAATGTTTGTGTTCCAATACTGGATTGGTAAAGGTAAATCTACAAGGAATACCTAGATTGTTAAAGGTTCTAAGTATGTGTTTAATATCCTTTGGATTAGTACAGACCCCCATAGTAGTACGTCCGCCGTTCCATATAGATGGAGGAAACTCTCCATATACAGAGGCTATCTCTAAGCCGTCATGGAAGAAGTGTGGATACTCTTTTATCATCTTAACTAACAACAGATTCACATGGTAGTGTTGTGTAAAGTTTGGAATATGAAACTTAATCTTCATAGTTTAAACACCACCTATTGAGCATCGTAATAAGCTTTTTCGTCCAAAGCACCTATCTTGATTAGATACTTATCATAAGCGAATAGAACCTTATCGACGATATCCTTATCAAGACCAGTTTCCTTAATTACGAACTCGGAAAGTTCTTCAGTGTCTATAACTATCATATCATCATTCTGATTATTGTTTACCATCTTTTACAAAATCCTTTCTTAAATAAGATTACTCTTCAACTCCACAAATATCGATAATAGCACGGGCGAACATCTTACAGTTTAGTATAAGGCTATCTAACCTTATAGATTCATTATCACCATGCATACCATTATCCTCGTTAGGAAATTCAGCACCGAAAGCAACTCCGCCGTCTATATTGTGGACGTAAGTACCACCACCTATAGCTTGACAGTATGGCTCATTGCCAGTTTCCTCTTGATAGATTTTTAACAGAGTCTTTATAAAGTGACTATCTTCGTTGACGTGGTGAGGGTTTTCAGCCATTAAGATATCACAAGTATAGCCATAGCCTTCCATACGCATTTTAAGGGTATCTATAATATTTTCCTTAGTAGTACATATTGGAAAACGAACATCTTGCTTACAGTGGATAACGCCATCTTGCATAGATATCATACTAAGCACCGACGTTACACTTCCTGATAACTCATCTTCTGCAAAGATGCCTAATGACTTTCCATTATAGTCACCATGTGGGAACATATTATATAAGCTTTGAATCGCTTGAGAACTATCAAACTTACTTAGATACTCAATCAAACCAGTGATAGCGTTATCACCAAGTTGTGGTGTAGATGCGTGTGCAGAGAGTCCCGTGTACTTAACCTTATACCCATTAGATACTTTCTCTATTATGATATTTTCCGTTTGTGGTACTTCACTAGATACTACAGCATAACATTCCGCAGGTACACCATTTATAACCGTTCCACCTTGAAGTTCTTTAATAAAATCTCCTTGATATTTACAATTAAACGATACTCTAATCATACCCTTTTCTAAGTTAATACAAGGATAACTACCATCGGGAGTAAATACATTTAAAGGCATACTCTCACACTTTGAATAGTATTCCAAATCACTAGAGCCGTTCTCCTCATCTGTACCTACTATAAATCGGACATTACTCTTTAACCTTATACCCATATCTTTAATGGATTTCATAGCATACAACACTGCTATGGCTGGCCCTTTATCGTCTATAGTACCACGACCGAATACTTTACCATCATCTAAGGTTGCTTTAAAAGGTGGATACTTCCAACCCTTTTCAACTACTGGAACTACATCTAAATGACATAGTATGCCTAAACTTTCTTTAGTACCATTGAACTTAATAGTTCCCACATAGTTTTCAAAGTTATGAGTTACAAAGCCCATACTATCCGCTATGGATAGAAAACTATTTAAAACTTCAGCACAGTTTTCACCATATGGCATACCTTCTAGGGCATCGCCTTTAACACTAGGTATAGATACTATCCTATCTAAGGAACTTAGCATTTCGCTCTGTTGAGTATCTATAAAATCATATAACTTTTGATATTCTATAACTAAACACCTCCATAACAGTATAATATATATTATATCACAAGAAACAAATATATTCAAGAGGTTTTCTATCTTTAGTAATGGAAAGCAATCTTTAAGATATTGTGAAAAATTAAAAAAAGCACTTTTCAAATTGATAATTATGTGATATAATAGGTTGTGTGTAGAACAAACACATGACTTTCATAAATCTAATTATAGGAGGAATATATCTATGAACGAATTGGAACTATATAATCTTTGGTGCGAAAACGCTACAGAAGATTCTGACATCGTCAACGAATTAAAAAGCATCGAAGGTGATAATGATGCCATACAAGAACGTTTCTATAAGAATTTAGAGTTTGGTACTGGTGGTCTAAGAGGTGTTATAGGTGCTGGTACTGCTAGATTAAATATCTATACCATTAGAAAGGCTACTCAAGGCTTAGCAGATTACGTCAATGAGCATTTTGAGAATCCTAGTGTAGCGGTATCTTTCGATAGTAGAATAAAATCGACTACCTTTGCAAAGACAGCTTGCGAAGTGTTAGCAGGTAATGGAATCAAAGCGTATATATACACTGAACTCATGCCAACTCCAATGTTATCGTTTGCGGTTAGAGAATTAAAGTGTAGTGCAGGAATCATGGTAACGGCTAGTCATAACCCAAGTAAGTATAACGGATATAAGGCTTACGGTGAAGATGGCTGTCAACTTAACCTAGAAAATTCTGAAATCGTTATAAACAAAATAAATCAAGTTGATATGTTTAATGGTGTTAAGCACATTAACTTTGAAGATGGTATCAAAGATGGCTCTATTGAGTATATTTCCGATAGCGTCATTGAAGAGTACTATAAGAACGTTATAGCACAAGGTATTCATACTGAGTTGGTTAAAGATAGTGGTCTAAAGGTTGTGTATACTCCACTAAATGGCACAGGAAATAAGCCCGTTAGAACCATCTTAGATAGAATAGGCATAAAAGACGTTACTGTAGTTAAAGAACAAGAATATCCAGATGGTAACTTTCCAACTTGCCCATTCCCTAACCCAGAGATTAGAGAGGCTCTAAACTTAGGATTAAAACTCTGTGAAAGCGTTAAGCCTGACCTACTACTCGCTACAGACCCCGATGCTGACCGTGTAGGTATAGCTGTCCCAGACCAAGACGGAAACTATGTCCTATTTAGTGGTAACGAAGTAGGTGCTATGCTATTTGAATACGTATGCAAGGAAAGAACCGCTTTAGGCACTATGCCTAAGAATCCAGTAGCAGTTAAAACTATAGTAACTACTGATATATGCAAGAAGATAGCTACAGAGTACAATGTGGAACTTAGAGAAGTTCTAACAGGATTTAAGTTCATAGGTGAACAGATAGGTCTATTAGAGGCTGACCATCAAGAAGATAGATACATCTTTGGATTTGAAGAAAGCTATGGATATCTTGCAGGTAGTTACGTTCGTGATAAAGATGCAGTAGTAGCATCTATGTTAATATGCGAAATGGCATCATACTATAGAACTAAAGGCATATCTATGCTACAAGCTAGAGCAAACTTATATGAAAAGTATGGAGTATATCACCACTCACAAGAAAGTTTCCAATTTGAGGGTATATCTGGTATGCAAAAAATGTCAGATATTATGAAATCTCTTAGAGAAAATATCCCTAACGAAATAGGTGGCTTAAAGGTAACTACCTTTGAAGATTATACTACTAGTCAATCTAAGGATACTATGACTGGAGAAGTTACTAAGTTGACCTTGCCAAAGTCTGATGTTCTAGTGTTTAAATTAACAGATGGTGCTAGTGTAGTAATTAGACCTTCTGGTACAGAACCTAAGATTAAAGCCTACTACACTACTATTGCTAATACTCAAAATGATGCAGTAGCTCTAAAGAACACTATCTCCGAAAGCTTTAAGAAGATTCTAGGTGTTTAACTAATTTAAGCAAGAATTCTCCCACTTCAACAGTGTAAGTAACGAGATGAATTGCTAAAGGGAAACTTAACGGCAGTGGTGGGCGGAGAGAAATCGGTATCCCCTACTGACACGAGGTCAATTCATGCGTATCAATGTACGCACGTCGCACTCCGATAATATACCGAGCGTGAGTTGAAACAAGGTTATTATATATTAAACGGGTTGATTTAAAACATCAACCCATTTAATATTAATATTACTATTGTAAGGTAGTAACTATGAATCCGTCTATGTTATCCCCCGATATTGAATAATACCTATCGTTAGGTACTGGAATGTCGGTACTATCGCCAGTGGATTGAACATAGTATATTTCATAGTTAATATTGCCTAGTGTAACGTACAGATGTTCTCCGTAGAAATTATACTGTTTAAGGAAATCTATGTACTGTTCAAGGCATAAATTTTTATCTTGCATGATGTTTGAATGTGGTATTCCAACGTACCTAAAGTGACTAGGAGTGTATTGCACACCAGTTATATCGGCATTAGCCTCAGGATACCTAAGAATATAGCCATACTTATAAGAGTTACTTTCAATCCAAGAGTAGTCACCAGTACCATCGAAGTCTAAAATCTGTGAATCTGTAACCAATTTAAAGTCCAAAGCATACCCAGAACAATTATCGGAAGTACCCCCAGATTCGTCTGTAGAACTATCATCATAGCCACCGACTACGGTTACATAGTTTATACCGTATTGAGCATAGAAGTCGTCCATCATGTTGTTAAAAGGTTCTATAGCCTCTTCACATAGTTGAATCTCAAATGTAGATACTTTATATCCCGAACCCATTTCGTAGTAGAAGTTAGTCAACCTATCTGAAATATCGGGAAAAGTTGTAGGGTGTTCTTGATTAATAACTACAAGGTTTCCCTTAGAAATATCACTTGATGCTTTAGTTACTATGTTATATATTGAACTGTCTATGGTCTGTGTAGATTCCGTTACACTGTCATCTTGGGCAGTAACTTCTATAGAGTCATCATACGTGGTAATTTCAGTTCCTGATTGAGTAACCACCGCATAGTTGGTAGATTCTATATTGTTTTCCTTATTTAAGGCTCTAAATATAGTATCCAAAACTATTATTATGACTATGGTAGCTAATAGAAGTATGCACCACCCTTGAATACTAATCCTTTTTCGTACATCTTTACTGATATCTATCTTTTTCATGTATCATACCATCTCCCATCAATAGCACATAATACTAGTTTACCAAAAAATATTCTATATGTCAATATATTTTCATTGAACTCTAACCAATGTGATAGTACATACAATTGCAATACAAAGTATAAATATTTTATTGATTATTATTTAAAGTTATGATATAATATAAGCATACTATGAAAGGAATCTATACGTATGAACGAATTAATCAACCTAAGTTACACCATAAACTCTTTGGACTTAATCTCTGCTGGGGATATATCAGAGGACGTCAGCAACCAACTAGAAAGGTTACATATAAGTCCCGAAACCATTAGAAGATGCTCCCTTGCATTGTACGAAGGTGAAATAAATATGATTATCCATGCCAACGGTGGAACGGTTCAAATATCGGTAGATGATACTAAGACCATCACAGTAGTACTTAAAGATAGTGGTCATGGAATCGAAAATATAGAAGAGGCTATGCAGAATGGTTTTACTACCATACCTCAAGATAGCTCTATACATAAAAAAGGTTTTGGTGCGGGTCAAGGATTATCTAACATGGCTAAATATTCAGATTACATAGACATTCAATCTACTTTAGATGTGGGTACTACCGTTACTATGATATTCAAATAGTCTACTTGAAAGGAGTCACCTAAATGGGATATATTACTATTAAGGATAGAACTGAGGCATCGTTTATAGAAAAACGTTCCGAATTTATAGGGTATCTAGCACCTGTGACTACCCACGATGATGCTATATCTTTCATTGATGAGATAAAATCCAGACATAGAAAAGCAACTCACAACGTATATGCCTACATTCTTAGAGATAATAACACAACTCGCCATTCAGATGATGGTGAACCTCAAGGCACTGCTGGAATTCCCGTATTAGACGTTTTAAAAAAAAGAGGTCTAACGGATATATGTTGCGTAGTAACTAGATACTTTGGAGGTATACTCTTAGGTGGTGGTGGTCTAGTTAGAGCATATTCTCATGCTACATCTATCGCTGTAGATAGTGCTACTATTATGAATATGTGCAGTTGCTATCAACTTAGGTTCTCAATGGACTATACTCTATATGCCAAAGTAAACTATATACTTACAACTTCCGATATCAAAATGGTAGATACCAACTTCTCTGATTGCGTAACTATTACATTACTAGTCAAGGTTGAACGTTTCGACGAACTATACAAAAAACTCATAGATGCATCTAATGGTTCTATTAGGGTTGAAAAATCTGCTGAGATGTTCATGGACTTCAATGCTTAACTTTGGATAAAATATTTTTCTGAAACTGCTTGACTTTTTTCGCTATCTATGATATAATTTAATACTGTAATCAGTCTATAAGTACTACTGTCTAAAGAATTTGATGGGCTACTTGATTAACGTATTTTGCTATGAATTGAGGTGTAACAATATGAAAGAGGGTATCCACCCAAATTTTGAAAAGACAACTATCACTTGTGCTTGTGGTAACGTAATAGAAACTCGTTCCACTAAGAAGGATATCAAAGTTGAAATCTGTTCAAAGTGCCACCCATTCTTCACAGGTAAACAGAAACTTGTTGATACTGGTGGTCGTGTTGATAGATTTAAAAAGCGTTTCAACAGAGGTTAAATCTGTTGTGTATATGTGGATATTCTTTAGAGAATATCCACTTTTTTTACACATACCCATAGTAAAGCCTTCCTCGATAACATATCTTCAAGGAAGGTTTTAATTTTTGCTTTTAAACTTTCTAATCTCTTTCATAAAGGTTTCGCCGTACTTTTCCATCTTAATTTCGCCTACACCAGATACCCTTAAGAACTCATTCTTAGTAACGGGAAGTTTCTTACACATATCTTTAAGAGTAGCATCAGAGAATATAATGTATGCAGGTATGCTTTGAACGTTAGCAATGTTTTGACGTACAGACTTTAAAGTATCGAATAGACTATCGTTTGTATTAACGTTAGTATTCTTAACCACTTTAGACTTCTTAACTTGACTTTTAAGAGTTTTCATAGTAACTTTAGTATCTCCAACGAGTACTTCTTTAGCTAATTTAGTCAATCGTAGAACTGAATATCTCTCATCGGTCTGATATAGATATTTATGCAACACTAGATGGTTAGTAACGTTACGTATGTACATATCTGTGGAATCTTTCATTATTCCAAACGTAGATATCCTATCGTATCCACTTTCAGATATAAGTTCTGTCTTTCTACCCCTTAGTATGGAACTTAGAACGGCAATACTCACCGATTGATTGGCTCTATACACACATGATAGTATCTTTTGACTATCTATAGTGATATCTACATCAACATAGTTAGATAGACAGTTGCTACAGTTTAAACAAGATGTCATGCCTTTCTCTCCAAAGTACTTTAGAATGTATGACCTTAAACAGTTTGTGATAGTACAATAGAACGTCATATACTTTAGAAGTTCACGTTCTTGAGCCTTAATCTTTTCTAAGGTTTCAAGAGGAATCTCATTGTTTTCGGTTTGGTCTATTAAGAATCTATTTAGAGAAACGTCTGAAGCACTGTATAACAGAATACATTCTGCAGGTTCACCATCACGACCAGCCCTACCAGCTTCTTGATAGTAACTTTCAATGTTCTTAGGCATATTATAATGCACCACATACGATACGTTAGATTTATCTATGCCCATACCAAAAGCATTAGTAGCTACCATGATATCACACTTATCATATATGAAGCAGTTTTGATTGTTTATCCTTTCCTCATTGGTTAATCCTGCATGATACCGTAGAGCTTTAAAACTCTTATCTTGTAGCCTTTTGCAAACCTCTTCAACGTTTTTTCTAGTTCCACAATATACTATCCCACACTTACCTTTATTCTTTGTGACTATGTCCAATAGTGCTGTAAACTTATCCCTAGGGTGCTGAACCTCAAAGTAGAGATTTTGCCTATCAAAACCAGTTGTAATAGTATATGGATTCTTTAGTTGTAAGATATTAGAGATATCTTTCTTGACCTTATCAGTAGCAGTAGCTGTAAAAGCTGTTACTATGGGTCTGTAACTAATCTTAGATATAAAGTCTACAATCTTTAAGTAACTAGGTCGGAAATCGTGTCCCCACTGTGACACACAATGAGCCTCGTCAATAGTAATCATACTTATTGGATTACTATACACAAAGTCTAAAAATCTAGGATTTTCTAACCTTTCAGGAGCTACATATACTATCTTAAAGTATCCTTGTATAGCTAAATCCAAGGCGTTTAGATACTCATTATACGGCATAGAACTATTTAAGTACACTGCTCTAATTCCACTATCATTTAGAGCGTGTACTTGGTCTTTCATTAATGAAATCAATGGCGATACTACTATCGTTATGCCTTTTAACATCAAGGCAGGTATTTGATAACACAAAGATTTTCCTGCACCTGTAGGCATTACTGCTAAAATGTCACGTCCAGATAGAATATTATCTATAATCTCTTCTTGACCTTTTCTAAAAGTAGAGTATCCAAAATATTCTTTTAGTACGGAATACTTGTCCATAATATCAAACACCACCCATCATTTAAAAAAATACTCCAATACTACCTACTACATGATTATCCACGACTATTGCTCTAGTAATTTGATTCTTCCCAAAGTTTCAATTCAAAATTCATAATACTATCACCTTTCTAGTTATATTAATTCTTTTTCATTCTAATTATTGAATTTTTAGGAAATGGAGTATCACATTTAAAAGAGAACTTCATCATAGAATGGTTAGCAGTTTCTATACTTTCGCCATCTTCATTAAAAATCTCATCAATAGTTACGGTAACTGGCTTACTTATAGGTGCTAAAATTTCAACTTCTGCACCCTTTAGGAACTTATTTCTTTGAGTACAATATAACGTTCCGTCCCTAAACTCATCTACAACGGCTACAACGTCATATGAACGGATATATCCACCGTTTTCATAGTATTGACCATAATATTTACAATCATTAGGGTGACCATACCAAAAACCAGTGCAATATTGCCTATGACTAACTTTAAATACCTCATCTTGTAGCCACTGTGGAAGTTGATAGTTATCTGGATTACATTTGTAGATATCTACGGCTTGTCTGTAGGCGTTAGTAACTACCGATACATAGTAACTAGACTTTGCTCTTCCCTCAATCTTTAAGGAATTCACTCCAGCCTTTATAACATCATCAAGATGGTTAATCATGCACATATCCTTAGCATTTAAGATATATGAACCGTTTTCATCTTCAAACACTTGATGATACTCACCCACACGTTTTTCTTCCATTAGATAGTAATTCCATCTACAAGGTTGAGCACATTCGCCACGGTTAGCATCTCTGTTAGTAAAGTACGATGATAGTAGACATCTACCCGAAAAAGACATACACATAGCACCATGTACAAAGGCTTCAATATCTAAATCTTTTGGAGTTTTCGCTCTAATATCTGCGACCTCATCAAGCGATAGTTCTCTAGCTAAGACTACTCTTTTACACCCCATATTGTATAGTTCATTTGCAGTGACATAGTTTACTATACCAGTCTGTGTAGACATATGCACTTCCATATTAGGAGCAAACTTTTTAATTAAGGATAGTAAACCCAAATCGGCAACGATTAAAGCATCTACATTACAAGCTATAGCCTCTTCCACGAACTGTTGAAAGTATGGGATTTCATTGTTTCGTGGTAAGGTGTTACAAGTAACATATACTTTTACACCTCTACTATGGCAGAGTTCTATAGCCTTTTGTAGAGTATCCAAATCGAAATTTTGAGGATTTGCCCTCATACCGAAGTTTTTTCTACCTAGATACACTGCATCTGCACCAAAATCTACAGCAGAGTTTAAGCGTTCCCAATCGCCAACGGGGGATAAGACTTCCAAATTCATTATATAAAAACCTCCAAATAAAGTGTTCTAACTAATAGGGCGGATAGATTAAATCCGCCCTATTAAATATTGATAAATAGATAGTATTAATCTTCAAGTTCAATACCAGCTAACTCCAAATTAGCATTGTGTTCTTCTAAAGTTTCAGCGTAGTAAGTTTCACCAGTTTCCACATCTGCACAGAAGTAGAAGTAGTTAGTATCATCGGGATACAATACTGCTTCAATAGCATCTAAACCAGGATTACATATAGCTCCAGGGGGAAGTCCAGCAGATTCATAGGTATTATAAGCTGTTTCCATATTAGAATTAATAACATCTGAATATGTATGAATAACATCTTCAGCGTATATTCTAGTAGGGTCAGATTGTAGCATAGGGAAAGTATCTGGATTATCTAAGCGGTTATGGAATACAGAAGATATTAATTTCATATCACTAACGTTACCAGCCTCTTTTTGAACTATAGATGCTAAGGTTATAACCTCATCTAAGGTCATATTTATCTCAGACATTCTAGCATAATGCTCATCGGTAATCTTACTATCAAAGTTATTAAAAATCTTACGGCAGACTATCTCAGCGTCCTCATCTTTGTAGAACTCATAGGTATCTGGAAATAGATATCCCTCTAACTTTAGAAACTTAAGGGTACTTTCAGTAGGTAGATAGTTAGCGAAAGTATAGTCATCTAAAGAGAATCCACCATTGAAGTAGTGTATGAAAGTACGAGCCTCACAAACGCCTTCTTCTTCTAATATTTCTGCCGCCTCATAGATATTAACACCTTCTGGAAATGTAACTGTAACTATCTCTTTAGTTTCCTGAATATTAGTCTTAAGTTCGGTAAGTATGTCACCATAGTCCATACTAGGACTAATCTCATGTTCACCAGCGACTATAGGTTGGTCATCGTTATCATTTATCTTAAGCGATAGTTCAAACAGTTCTTTAACCTTAATTATTCCATTATCATATAAAATATCTACAATTTCACTAGTACTAGCACCCTCTGGGATATCTATAATATAGGTAGTAGCAGGTTTATCTATACCCATGTACTCTTTAGCAAGTAGTATTACAATTATAGATAG
>JAJQGV010000101.1 GCA_021200215.1 Ruminococcus sp.
TATATATATAGTCGAAAATAAATATAACCAGAGGTGAGCAATTTGGGGAAAATTAACTCAAACTCTGTTGAAAGTGTTATTTCAAACTATGGTGATATGATTTACAGAATTGCTTTTTCTATTACTAAAAATAAAAGTGATGCTGATGATGTCTTTCAAGATGTTTTCTTGAAGTATGTCAAGCAAGTTAATACATATGATGATTTTAAAAATGAAGAACATCTTAAAAGGTGGCTTATTAGGGTATGTATAAATTGCGGTAAAGATGTTGTATCTTCGACTTGGTCAAAACACGTTTCAATGGATAGTTACGATGATGACGGGAATATGATGGATATTCCTATTGACAGCCGTATTGACGAAACTACAGAAGTTAGTATGGATTTGAAAAATGCTCTGAATGGTATACCTGCTAAGTATAGAACGGTAATATATCTTTTTTACTTTGAACAGTTCCCTGTTAAGGAGATTGCTCAATCTATGGGGGTTAGTTCAACATTAGTTAGAGTGTATTTGACCAGAGCTAGAAAGTTACTTAAAGATAGGTTAGGAGGTGAATATAGCTTTGAATAAAAAGAATTTTAAGTTGGAATATGACAACTACATGAAGAACATAAAACCTAGTACGGATTTGATTCAACAGACTTTAAAACTCGCTGAGGAAGAACAGTCTAGGTTACAACGTTCTAAAGAAGAAAAATCGGTTAGGTTATTATGCAACTTTAACTTTAAAAGATTCTCTGCTATAGCTTGTACGTTAGTATTCGCTCTATTTGCCGTTAAACTTTGGAACGATTTTGACTCTCAAGAAACTATTCCAGTAGACCCTAACCCTATTACAGATACTACTACTACTGAAACTCTTTATATTGACGTTGATACTACTACTACATATGTTGATGTGGATTCAGATTTTAATTCTACATCACTAGGTGGTACTACAAACATAAATGAAACTACTTCAAACATAAATGAAACTACTTCTACTATGGTTTCTAATGATGACGAAACTTCGGAAAGTTTAAGCTATGTTACATCTGTTGTAGATGGCACTTCTAACGTGGTGGATTCTGAATCTACTTCCATAGTGTACAACAATGAGAATCTATATACTACCATCACTGAAGATGAAGTTAGCTCTATTGAAAGCACTATCACTACAGATATCTCTATTAGTAACGTTACCACTACTGCTGTTACTATTGCTAATGCTGGGGGTACTCCTACTACTGACATGAATGTTATTGTTACTGCTGAAACTATTACCGAAGGCAGAGAATATGCTCCTACTACTACTATTCCCGAAGGCGGAGAATATGATGCTACTACTACTATTACTGACGAAACTACTATTGAAATTTCTAATGATGTTGATAGTGATGATAATACTATTGGTACAACACCTTTTAACTCTAAACTATACATTGCTATTAGAGTTACTCTATTAGACGTTCAGAACGGATTCTATGAAGATGGTACTATATACAAAGATAGATTGGCTGAATATCTTGAGTATGGCAATGAGTTGATGTGCATTATATCTCTTGGTACGACTGAAAATCAAGATTGCGATTGTATAGTAGTATTCGACTATGATGATATAATGTCAAACTACAAAAAGATTTCATATACCATATTGGACGATTTGAATAATCAATACTACTCTAAGATATCCAATGAGGATTATACACAATGCTATGAGATTAAAAACCTTACCGAGGGCTTGGATTTGAATCACAACTATATCGGCATTGAAACCGACCTTCAAGACCGATATCTATTACTAGATTTACTTACCATAGATGACTATCCATTGAACGAAAGTTAGTATATATAAAATCGGAATAGTTTTTTAACTATTCCGATTTTTTGTTGGTGATATGGCATAATATCTATATTGACCGTTTGACTTTCAAAAGAATGTATGCTATAATTAACTGAAAATTAATGACTTGCTTTAATATCAACGATGGCGGAGAAAAATCGGTATCCTTCGTTGATATGAAAATATTAAGTTGTGTGGTCGCACTCCGTTAAATTATCGAGCGTGATTGAAATAAGAGGTGATTTTTTTATGGTAGATGTCTGCTTATTAGGTACTGGTGGTATGATGCCCCTAAAAAACAGATGGCTCACTAGTTGCTACATTGAGTACAATGGTAAGGCTATATTAATAGATTGTGGTGAGGGTACTCAAATCGCTATGGCTGAAGCTGAATGTAAGATGAGTCGTGTAGAAGTGTTGTTGATTACACACTTCCACGCAGACCATGTTTCAGGTATTCCAGGCTTTTTGCTGTCTTTAGGAAACTGTTCTCGTGTTGAACCACTGACTATATACGCTCCAGTGGGTGCTAAAAAGATTATAGATAATCTAATGTGTATATGTGGAGCATTACCTTTTAAGTTAGATATCCATGAGTTGCCTATGGATAAAAATACAAAGTTTATAGCTACTTCTATAGATTCTATGCTAGAGATAGAATCTTTACCAGTTCGTCATAGAGTAAACTGCTTAGGATATTCATTTAACTTTAGGAGAAAACCTGTATTTAATCCCGATAAGGCTAAAAGTTTTAACGTTCCATTAAGATTATGGCGTGTGTTACATGGGGGAGAGTCCATAACTTTAGATGATGGCTCTGTTATTACTACCGATATGGTTACCGATGGTTCAAGAAAAAGTATAAAAGTAACCTATGTGACAGATACTCTACCTTTCGATGAGATTGCTGAACTTGCATTTCGTTCAGACCTTTTTATCTGTGAGGGTATGTATGGCGATGAACTCCAAAAAGATAGTATGAATGAGAAACATCATATGCTAATGCAAGATGCTTGTTACTTAGCATCACTTGCTAGTGTGGATATACTTTGGCTAACACATTATAGTCCAGCTATGATAAATCCGAATGAGTATGCTAAGGAACTATTAAATATCTTTGAGAATACTATCATCAGTAAAGATGGTCAAAAGATATCTTTAAGCTAGGCTTATTTACCAATTGGATATTATTCACAAAAATACTTAACATTATGCAGAAAATATATTAAAAAAATATGTTTAATTAATGAAATCTACTTGAAATTATTACTTCCTTATGATATAATATAACCATGAATTGATTTGATTGTAACTTCTAACGACAATGGGGGATAGAATTATGAAAGATAAACTACAAGTAGAAAGTTTAATATCTAAGTTTGCTGAGAATATGCTATGCTTAAATATTAATGAAAACTATCAAAATACAGATTTCTACTCAAAATTTATAGTAAATATTGCTATGAGATTTGATATTGGCTTAATAACTTTACAGTATACGCCACACTTTTCACACAATAAAACAGTATTAACTCATAATGAGCCTTTATATTCTAAAGATGTAAACGTTTTATACAACAGTTCAAAAGAATGTAGCGACTCCAATAGGATATCTCATGAGTATTCACAGAATGATGGTACATATAAACTTAACTTTATTCAACTATTAAATTCAGAACCTTGGAATGAGGAAACTCTATTATACATAAAGAAAATATCTGATATTTCATTCAACATACTTAGTAGAATTAAGTTACTAGAGGTTTCTAAGGTTAATGAATACTATGACTATCTAACAGGTATATTGAACACCAACGGAATAATGACTATATTAAACAGTCTAAGCTCTAAAAATATAATGGATAACTATTTTTGTGCTTATATAAACATTAAAAGATTTAAACAGTTTAACATTAAATACTCTTACATTGGTGGAGATAAAATTTTAACCATGTTCACTAAGAATATGTATGATTTTTTAGGTGAAAATCAATACTTTGCACGTCTTGGTGGTGATAATTTTATAACCATTGGCTTAAAGAGTAATAAGGAAGAGTTTCTATCTTATATTAGAAACATTATCATTAAATACGAAAAAGATATCCTTAACATTGAACTATACGTGGGTATATATGATATATTTAAAGATGATGATATTTCAAACATAATAAACAATGCATCTACTGCATTTAATATTGCAAAAAGCTTACCAAACTCTAAGTACGTAGAGTTCAACGATGATATATATAAACAAACTTTGGAAATTCGTCAAATAGAAAGCGTTATGGATTCGGCACTCCAAAACGGAGAGTTTATAACGTTCTATCAACCTAAAATATGTTTGACAAACTTTCAATTAGTAGGTGCAGAAGCTTTAGTTAGATGGAAACGAGATGGCAAAATAATACCCCCTTACAAGTTTGTGCCTATATTTGAAAGAAACGGCTTTATAACTAAAATAGATTTCTGTATGCTAAAGAATGTCTGCATTAGTATTCAAGATTGGATACGCAGAGGTATTGAACCAGTTACCATATCTGTAAACTTTTCAAAGTTGCACTTAAGCGACCCCTATTTCGTGAACCATATCCAAGAGGTTATAGATTCCTATGGTATATCTCCAAAGTATATTGAGGTTGAGTTCACTGAAACATTAGATGTTGAAAACTACAACAGCTTAGTTCAAGTAAATAGAGAACTTAAAAAGTGTGGTTTTAAAACCTCTATAGATGACTTTGGTGCAGGATTTTCATCACTAAATATGCTTAAAGATGTCCCCGTAGATGTAGTTAAGTTAGATAAATCTCTAATAGATGATACTGCATCATCTACTAGAGAAAAGGTTATCCTACAAGATATCGTTAAGATGGCTAAGACTTTAGATATTGAGGTTATCGCCGAGGGCGTAGAAGATTTAGACCAACTACTATTCTTAAAGAATATAAATTGCAATCAGATTCAAGGTTACATATTCGATAAACCTCTACCATTAGATAACTTCCAAGAAAGGCTCAACAACAGAGAACATTATAAGAGTAATCCTAAGTTTAAGTCATTTATTCAGAGTAAGAACCCTGAATATAGTATTAATCCAACAAACTTTGGTAAGTATACCTTAGATGTAAATACTTACTCCTTAATAGATTTTAACGAGGGTTTCTGTAACATAGTAGGCTACTCTAAAAAAGAAATCTTAGAACACGGATATACTATACAAGATTTCATAATATTAAATGAACCCTCTAATTACTTTGAAAGAACACTATCGGCATTAAAGAAAGATGGCGAGGTTTGCGAAGAACTTAAGATGATTAAAAAGAACGGTACTAAAATATATGTAATATGCTTAGGTATACTTAAAAATGAAAATATCGCAGAGTTCATAGTTAGTGATATATCTACTAATAAGGTGGCTGAACGTGAAAATGATGTATTAAAATCTCAATTCGATTATGTGCAACATGAACTTACTAACAAAAACTACATATTTGAACAGATAGTAAAAAATATATCGGGTGGAATTGGTATATTTAACTTTAAAAAAGATGGCTCACTTTCTACTCTATTTTTGAGCAACAGTTTCTATAGTACTCTTAATCTAAAGCGAGTAGAGTTTAATAGATACAAGGATAACATATTAGAACTATTTGCTCCTGAGGACAGAGAGAACATAATATCTGATGTTAATAAAAGCATCTCTAATAACGATGTAATACTTAAGCGTTACAAACTTGTTAAACCTCTAAAGGATAATAACCAATATCTTACAGTTAGAATAAAGTCTGTAAGTGGATATTCCCATGAAGAACCTGTAGTAAATATGGTCATTGCAGACTATAATTCAGATAGCATTGAAACTGAACTAATAAATCAAATTGCAAAGATATCTTTATTGACAGAATGTTCAAACTTTGATATAATTCCATTAAATCATGAGGAACTTTGTACTTAGTTAGTATATAACAGTTAAGAACGTTCCTAAATTTTAATATACCGAGCGTGAGTTGAAATATCAATATGAAGAAGATTTTTAAATCAATAATATTAGGCATGAGTATTACTTTAATGATGCTCTTAAATACTATCGACGTTAAAGCTACGCAAGATTTCCCCCTATTAGAAGATTTTACATCTTTGAGATATATAGGCTATCAGCCTACACAGAATGTAGAGGATACTTTAAACTTTAACTCTTCTAAGTCTGTAGAATATCCCGAAAGCTACGATATGCGTGAGTTGGGTTTAGTAGGTTCTACAAAGAGTCAAGGTACATATGGCACTTGTTGGGCATTTGCTACCGTTGAA
This sequence comes from Ruminococcus sp., assembly GCA_021200215.1. Taxonomy (GTDB): domain Bacteria; phylum Bacillota; class Clostridia; order Oscillospirales; family Ruminococcaceae; genus UBA5884. The sequence continues at coordinate 6,131 of JAJQGV010000101.1, forward strand.
TCTGCACTATCTGGAATACTATCAAGTAACCCTTTGGAAAACCTTTCTGAGTGGCATTTGGCATACTTTACTTACACGGGAAATGATGCTATAGAGTTCTACTCTAAAGGTGAAGATTCTTCACCATTCTATAAAGGGGGGAATTCATCATTTGCAGTTACTACGCTATCTAAGTGGTTCGGATTCGTATCAGAGGACGTTGCACCCTATGGAAGCTCTACTACCTTAGACGATAGCTTAAAGACTATGTCGCAGTATCACCTAACAGATGCCTACTCTTTCAATGGAGCATTCTCTACAAGTTTAGATACATCCTACAGAATGAACGATATTAAACAATCTATATTAGATGGACATTCTGTAATGTTAGATATCTATTTTAGTAGTTCTAGTGAGTATTACAGCCAAACAGATAGTTCTTTCTATTATCCTAACATGGATAGTAAGGTGAATCATGAGGTAACTATAGTGGGTTGGGACGATAACTTCTACTCGTATGATGGCATAACTAATAAACCTCAATCTAAAGGGGCTTGGCTAGTAAAAAACAGTTGGGGTTATGATTTTGGTCAATATGGCTACTGTTGGATATCTTATGAAAATCCCATTATGATAGATGCAACATCTTTTATAGTAGAAGATTCTAACAACTATACACATAACTACTATTTAGATGACTATGGGTGGGTGACCTCCATAAACTCCCTAGATGAAAGTTCTAATGTGAACTCTCCTAGTGCATACTATGATTACGCTAGTAACATATTTACATCGCAAACTGATGAAGATATCTGTGCCGTTAGCCTATATACTACCGACTATGATGTCGACTATACCATATCGATATATACTAACCTAGATGATGATACTAACCCTACATCGGGTACGCTACAGAGTACTACTTCGGGAAGTATCCACCAGATGGGATACCATACCATTGAGTTAGAAACTCCCGTATCTGTGGATATCGGGGAAAAGTATTCGGTAGTGGTTAGGTTAAGTAATCCGTACTATAAGAATACTATAGCAATAGAGAGTTCTATAAGCTTCTTTAATGTGGTAGACGGCGTTGCAGATATATACTCTTATAACGTGTCTAGAGAGAACATATTGGACAACACATCACCTTATGAAAGTTTTATCAGTAACGATGGCTATAGTTGGACTAGTACATACGGCATATGTGGTATAATGCACAACTATGACAGCGATTTTACCTATGAGTATACTCCATCATTCGATATATCTACGTTAGATGACGGTAACTATGGTATATCGATATTAGGAAACGTATGTATAAAGTCATTTACTAAGGCTAAAGATAAAGTAGATTTCTCACAGTATGGAGGTTATCTAAACGTTGGCGATACTATAGAACTATCTAATCACAACGAAAATACCATATACTATACCTTAGATGGCTCTACTCCCACTATGGATAGCTACATATATACTCAACCTATACAGTTTACAGGTGAAGATTTAACTATATCGGCTAGAACTTTAATCGATGGAACTTTAGGAGATATCTATACAGAGAGTTTTACTCAGAGTAGAGCAGTACTATCTACGCTATGCATTAAAGAATACAACGGTGAAGAGTATACCTTTACAGAAGTTGAAATAGCATCTAATGGCGAACCTATTACCGATATACACTTTAATTGCAAAGATGATACTATAGCTATAAATCTATACTCAATAGGTAATGGAGATATCTATATATCCAATGAGAGTATAACCTCTGGGCATGAAACACAATCTATAGAGGTGTATAACAACTTAACTATACCTATAAGCGTATCTAAAGATGGAATGAAGTCTACACAGTATACACTACTAATAGATGAAACCTTACAAGGTGACTTAGATTTTAATCTAATACTAGACTACACAGATATTTTAACGTTGAAAAAATATCTTTTAGGTCTTAGTGAACTTTCCACTGAACAGATATCTAGTGCGGATATCAACTTAGATGGTGTTGTAAATCTTTTAGACCTATTAACTTTGAAAAATTTAGTACTACATATATAGATAAAGAGAACGTTCAGTTAAACGTTCTCTACTATGCATATAGTATTATTACATGGATATACTATCCTTATCGGTATGTTTATTTTTGAAACTTCTAAGCTTTTCAAACAGAGGACAATCGTTTACTGCTAAGGATAACAAGATTCCTACAATAGTTTCAACTACCCTTTGAAGTACATATACCAAAGGGTTCTCTTGACCACTATGTACTAACACTATGGCAAAATATACTACAGTACTTATAAAACTTGCTCCCTTGTGTTGTTGTTTAACCGTCCAAAGTATTAGAGGAATTATAGCAATAGAATAAAAGATATAATCTATAATGACCGAATGTTCTGGAATGTTACAATAATCTCTAATAAGTATGGTTATCAAGCCTAGAAAACCACCTCCAAGAGTACCTATAATTCTGTTTAAAGAGAACGTCTTAGAAGTTTCCATATCCTTTTGCATACATAACACTGCAGTTATAACCGAGTAGAATGGGTTTAAACTTAAAGCAGTATCTACTACCATACACAAAAACACTGCAATAGAAGTTTTTACTATCCTTTGACCTATATGAAACTTTTGCATACATAAAACAAATCCTTTCTATAATAATCACAAGTGATATTTTAGCACATTGAGTTTTTAATATCAAGGCATAGTGAAAAATTCTTTGGATAGTTAAACAGAATCCATTAGTAGAACGTAAAATATTCTATTTGACTTTTTCTAGTTAATATGATATATTATATTAAATTAATATTTTAAAGAAGTAGGTGTATACAATTATGTGGGCATTAGTAACTGGTGCAAGTTCTGGAATCGGTAAGGATATGGCAAAGTATCTTATTACGTTAGGATATAACTTAGTTATAACATCGAGTCCAAAAAGTGTAAAATCGTTGAGGGCTTTAAAGAAAGAACTATCTAAATATGTTGAGGTGGTAGCAGTATCCTTAGATTTATCAAAGGAAGATGCACCATATAAACTATATAGTTTCTGCAAGTCCAAAAAGATAGACATAGATGTATTAATAAACAATGCGGGTTTTGGGGTTTTTGGCTCTTTCGATACTACTCCATTAGAACGTGAACTAAACATGATAAACGTAAACATCAAGGCAGTGCATATTCTAACTAAACTATTCTTAAAGGATTTTAAACTAAAGAATAGTGGACACATCTTAAATGTATCATCTAGTGCAGGATTCATGACAGGCCCTTTGTTGTCATCGTATTACGCATCGAAGAACTACGTTTTAAGGTTGACTTTGGCTATAAGAGAAGAACTCCGTAGAGAAGATTCTAACGTTAATATAAGTGTACTCTGCTCAGGACCAGTGGATACTAACTTTAATCGTACTGCGGGGGTGTCGTTTAGTATAAAACCATTGACTAGTGAGTATGTATCTAAGTATGCTATAGATGGTATGTTTAAAGGTAAGGGTATAATAATACCATCTATATCCATGAAGTTAGGTGTATTTGCAACTAGATTCTTGCCATATGAACTTACAGCAAGGATAACCTATAATATCCAAAAGGCAAAGCAAGATTAACCTTATATCTAAAGAATGTAACCTTATGCTATTGTGAAAACTACATGATATTTTATCCATAATAGAAAAAAAGTATGGACTTTTTTCGATATATGGTGTATAATAATATGTGTTTGCCTATAGATGTAGGTTTCAAATAAATTTAAGGAGCGATTCTATTTTGTTAAAAAGATTAAAAAAGATTGTTGCAGGAATTTCAGCACTTGTAATTATGGCTACGGCTACAGCTTGTGGCTCTGATACTAAGTGGGCTGTTCAATATGATGACTATGAGGCTAGAGCAGGAATATTCTTATTCTATCAAATGTCTGCCTACTATGATGCTATAAGTATTATTACTGAGGAAGATTCTGAGTTCGATACTACCGATACTAAGGCTTTGAAGTCCGCTACTGTAGAAGATACGCCTATAGTAGAATGGATTCAAAACGATACTACCGAAAAGGTTAAGATATATCTTGAAGTTTTAAAAGAGTTCGATGAGTTAGGACTATCCCTTACTGAAGATGAGCTATCTACTATAGATACCATTACTGATACCTATTGGGAGTACTATAGCGAATACTATACTACTAACGGCATAGGTGAAGAATCGTTTAGAGATATAAATACCTATTCATATAAACGTGATGCCGTATTTAACTACTACTATGCCGAGGGTGGTGTCGAAGAAGTAGATGAACAAGAACTTAAAGACTATTACGAGGAGAACAACGCTAGAGTTAAATACATCTGCTTGAATTCAACTGACTCGGACGGCAACTTCTTGGATACTGAAATGGAAACTATGGCTGAGGATTTCGTTACTCGTGCTAACAACGGTGAAGATTTCGATACCTTAATAGATGAGTATGAACAGTATAAAGAAGATTTATCTGCTGAACAAGAGGCAGAAGCAGAAGCAGAGGCTGAGGCAGAATCTGAAACTGAATCTGCTGACGGTACTATTGAAAGTACTTCTGCTAACAGTAGCAACTCTACCGATGATACTACTATTGGCGATAGTTCATCTGAAAGCGAAGAAGTATCTACAGATACAGAAACCGAAGAGGAAGAAGACCCTTATCCTAATGAGTACGTTGTAACTAAGTCCGAAGATGAAACTTCTGGTTCACCTACTTATAAAGTAAATCAAGAGATTTTTGGACACTCTAACTATGGCGATGCCTTCTTAGTAGAAGAAGATAGTGCCTACTATGTAGTAGTTAGATACGATATTTGGGAACGTGACGACCTTTGGACTGATGATACTAAGGCAACAATATTAAGTACTCTATATAGCGATAAGTTCGATGAAAAGATGCTAGATGCTGTAGATGATGATTTAGTTACCTTAAACGATAAGGCTTATAAAAGATATAATCCATTAGATATGGAATTTTAACCCCATAACAACATATACTTTTTGAAAGGATTTTTTTAAACATGGAAAATACATCTTTTAAGAGGAAAGTGGTGGCTGTAGTAATGTCACTATCTATCATGATGGTATCATTCGTGGGCTGTTCGAGTGATGAAGATACATCTAATAGTAGTGCTAATGATACTACATCTTCTACAGATTCTGAAGTGGATAAGACTACTTTCGATGACATGGACAACTCTGAACTAATATATAATATGCAAATCGGTTGGAACTTAGGAAATCAATTAGAGGCATCTTCTAGTGGCAATCCCGATGAAACTGTATGGGGGAATCCTACCATTACTCAAGAGTTGATATCTGCGGTAGCTGATGCTGGTTTTAAAACTATTAGAATACCTGTATCATACCTTAAAAAGATTGATGACGATAACAACTACACCGTAGACCAAGATTGGCTCAACAGAATTCAAGAAGTTGTGGACTATTGCTACAATGAGGGTCTATTCGTAATTATAAATATGCACGGCGATGGCTACAATACCGTAGATGGTGGTTGGTTATTAGTAAATGGTCAAGACCAAGAATATATCTGCGAAAAGTATGAGGCAGTTTGGAAACAGATTGCTGAACAGTTTAAAGATTATGATGAACATCTGATATTTGAAAGCATGAACGAAGTGTTCGATGATACTTACGATGACCCTAATCCTGAATATTATGCTAACTTAAATAGTTATAATCAAATATTTGTCGATACCGTTCGCTCTACTGGTGGAAATAATGAGATGCGTTGGCTATTAATTCCGGGGTGGAATACTAACATAGATTATACTGTCGGTGATTACGGCTTTCAACTTCCTACCGATTCCGCAGAAAATAAATTAATAGTATCCGTACACTACTATGACCCATATGACTACGCCCTTAAAGAAGACCTCTTTGTCACTGGTTGGGGTCTAGGTGGCAACAGAGCTACTAATTGGGGTAATGAAGATTATGTTGAAGAACAGTTCCAAAAGCTTGAAGATACTTTTGTATCACAGAATATTCCAGTAATAATAGGTGAGTATGGTGCTGTATTTAAGACTCAAGACGGCATTTGGGCTGATGAGGAATCCCATAGGTACTACCTTGAGTATGTGACTAAATCTGCTAAAGAACATGGCTTACTACCAATATATTGGGATAACGGTTGGAACGGTGACTATGGTTTCTCTCTATTCGATAGAAAAACGGGTGAACAACAACATTCTAACTTCATAGAGGCTATCATTAGGGCAAGTGAGAATCAAGACTATGAGATAGAATTGCCATCTACATATGATGCATCTAAGTTAGAAGAGGTTATGGCATCACAAGATTAGTATACGTCGGAACATCATGCAATGTGTATATGATGTTCCGCAAGTTTTATTTGGGGGTATAATATGATTTCTAAACTAATAGACGTCGCTATGGGTAGAACTCTAGCAGATATTATAATTAAAGATGGCACAGTGTTCGATGTCTTTAATCATACATTTATTAAGGCTGATGTAGTAATATCTAACGGCAAGATAGTAGCTCTAGGCAGTGGATACTCTGCTAAAGAAACTATCGATGCTACCGATAAGTATGTAATACCATCTTTTATAGATGCTCACGTACATATAGAAAGTAGTCTACTAACACCTAGTGAGTATGCTAAGATAGTAATACCTAAAGGTGTAACTACAGTTATAGCAGACCCTCACGAGATTACTAATGTATTAGGTGAAAAAGGAATATCATATATGTTTGATAGTGCTAAAGGTGTACCTTTGGACGTTGAGTATATGTTACCATCATGTGTGCCATGTACTCCGTTTGAACATTCTGGCAGTGTTATAGATGCAAATCTTACTAGAGAACTACTATCTAAGTATAATTTCTTAGGTCTTGCTGAAATGATGAACTTTGTAGGTGTAATAAACAATGACTCCGATGTTATAGAGAAACTATCTACGGGAGCATTCGTAGATGGTCATGCACCACTATTGACTGCAAATGAACTTTGTGCTTACATATGTGGTGGTATACAGACTGACCATGAGTGTTCTACATCTGGTGAGGCTTTAGAAAAGATATCTAGAGGTATGAATATATTAGTTCGTGAGGGTACTGGTGCTAAAAACATTCAACAGTTAATAAAAGCCGTAACACCATACAATCTGAATAGGTTTGCTTTCTGCACAGATGATAAACACATTGCAGACATAGTAGCAGATGGTACTATATTACATTGTATTAAAAAGGCTATAAGTTGTGGACTCTCTTTAGAAGATGCTCTAACTATGGCTACCATAAATCCTGCTAAGATTTACAATCTAAAAGGTAAGGGAGCAATAGCTCCGAACTATGTGGCTGATTTAATAGTATGTGATAAATCTTTAGATAGTCTGCATTTAGTATTAAAAGATGGTGCAATAGTATCTAAAGATGGTGTACCTTCCTTTAATGGAAAAAGTATAAGCATACAAGAAGTATCTAATACGGTAAGAGTTAAAAAGGTATCTCCACAGGATTTTCAACTAGAGTTCACTAAGGGTATGCCAGTCATTGAAACTATGAAAGATTCATTGATTACAAGGAAAGTATATCCTAGTTCAGCAGATGGATTATCTATATGTGCAGTGGTGGAACGTCATAAGGCTACTGGAAATATAGGCAAGGCATTCATAAAAAATATAGATATAAAAGATGGTGCTATAGCACAGACTATAGGTCATGACAGCCATAATATAACCGTACTAGGCGACAATCCCATTGATATGTCTATAGCTGTCGATAGTTTAGGCTCTAATGGTGGTATATGTATAGTTCATAATGGTAAAGTTATATCTTACATGGAACTAGAGGTCGCTGGACTTATGTCTAATAAGCCTTACTTAGAAGTCTTAGCTATGGACAAGGATATAGTTGAAAAAATTAAGGTAATATCTAAAGATGGAAGTTCTAGCATACTTATGCTACTATCATTCTTATCATTGGTAGTAATTCCAGAGATTAAATTAAATGATAGGGGTCTATTTGATGTGATAGAGTGGAAATATATGTAATAGATAATTTTAGTAGTACGGAATCTAAATAGAAAGTTCCGTACTACTTATTTAATATAACTGTCAAAAAATGTCGATGAAAAACTTACTTAAATACAATTTTTGGAATTATTTGGTAGTGTTTTTAGTATTTTTAGTATCTACAGTACTAGGGGGAATAAAAGCATACATTTCATTGTAGGCTTCTAATTCTTGGTCAGAATCCACTCCCGCAGGGATTAAACCAGTAAAATCGCTATTAGATGCAACTGGCGGAAAACCGTCATTCTGTGGAACGGATTTATATATCTTCTTATCATGCATAGAAATCAACTCCTTTAAGGGAATTATGTCCAAAAATAATGTTATTATACCTTATTTTTGAGAATTTTCTAACAATTTTCTGAGTTTCAAAAAATTACTTAAAATAATACCTTTACAAACTGTAACCTTTGTGTTATAATTATATCACTGATTTGTAACAATGTTTCTATTCAGTAATATTTAAAAAAGAGTTAGAAAGGTGAATTATTTTAAATGGGCTTAAATAATAGAAAGAGTTTTATCTCTAAAGTACTTACAGTGTGCATTATTGCTAACCTAATGAGTTCAAGTAACATTATGGTTAGTGCTACTACAACAGAAGCTCCTACTCAACAAGACGACATTACTGTTACAACTACTACATCTCCATTAGATACGGACAACCTTGCTACAGAAACTCAAACTTCTATTATAAAGAAGTTGGACTTCGAGTATGAGATTCAAAGCATGATTGAAAGATATAAAAATATCCAAGAGGCTGAAAAGACTCAAGCTAGGTTGGATACCTTAGACTTCATAGATAGATTAATTGAAAGCAGTGACTACTCGGTAGATGAAAAGAGAGAACTATATTCTACTACTCTATCTAGTGCTATACTCAACAATATTATAACCGTTAGAGATAGCATAAACATCAAAAGAGATTGCGAACTCGCTTTAAACAAACAATCCGATGCAGAAAATCTCAACCTTACTATAGAAAAGATTCTAAACTCATCAGTTTCAATAGATTCTAAAAAGAGTTTCTGCTTAAACTCCCTTGAACTGGCTAATCTAAGTGGAACTATCTCTGACGAAGAGTACGAAACTAGAATCAATGAAGTGCAAACTACTCTTGATAATCTACAACAAGAAGAGGAAAAAAAGAAGGCTGAGGAAAAAGCTATACAACTCGCTAAGGAAAAAGAAGCCGAGGAAAAGGCTATTCAAGAGGCTCAACAACAAGCTCAACAACAGACTACAGATGAAACAGTACAATCTGTTACTACTGTTACTACTGATACTACCGTAGATGTATCTAACCTACAGACCGTTTCAGATGCTCAGGAAAGTTCCTCAAACGTTGGATTTAACGGCACTTTAACCTATACCGATAAGGATTTCTTAGCCTTAGTTAATGTAGTACAACATGAAGTTGGTAACTGCTCTACACTATCTAAACAGATGGTCGCTAGTGTAATCATAAATAGAGCTTTAAGCGATATATTCCCATCTTCCATGTACGATGTGGTAAATCAAACGAATCAGTTTACTGGTATGCAAGCATACATAGACAGAACTGATTACGCAACTGAAGATACTATCTACTGGTGTCAATATGTCTTAGATAACGGCATAGATTACTCTAACGGGGCATTATTCTACTACGCCCCTCAATGGTGTGGATATATGAGCTACTTCGAAAGTATGACCCTTGTGGCTGAACATGATGGACAACGTTACTTTAAATAATTTAAGCAAGAATTCTCCCACTTCAACAGTGTAAGTGACTAGATGAATTGCTAAAAGAAAACTTAACGGCAGTGGTGGGCGGAGAGAAATCGGTATCCCCTACTGACACGAGGTCAATTCATGCGTATCAATGTACGCACGTCACACTCCGATAATATACCGAGCGTGAGTTGAAACAATTAATCTACTCCTACCGCCTAAGCTATGCATTAGGCGGTGATTTTTTGTTTAATATATATAAACATTCCCTCTATAATATGTGAAATGTTCACAATCTTTTGAAAAACTCTTGACTTGTTGCAAAATATGTGATATACTAATCAAGTCAGTTAAAGTGTTGGAAAGATGGCTGAGCTGGTCTAAAGCGCACGACTGGAACTCGTGTATACGTTAATAGCGTATCGAGGGTTCGAATCCCTCTCTTTCCGTTAAATAAAAACCTCGTAGGTGTTCGCCTATGAGGTTTTTTGTGCCTAATTTGATAGTTTCTACTCATTTTGATGTATTTCAAGGCATCTTACCACCAACCCCCTAAATCTTGATTATTATCGTAGTTGTAAACTTGAATAGGCTGGATATTATCCTTTTTAAGCCAATTCTGAATAGCTAGATTAAAATCCTTATACGGTGATTTACCCTTAAGTTGAATCCATTCGTCCATCTTCTTGATGTAATCATCTATGATGTTAGTGCCATACTTTTCTACTAGAGAATTATATTGCTTGTCCGTTAGCATAACGTGAGAATATTCTCCGTATTTGTGTCTAATCTCTTTGGATTCAGTTTTAGGGTCGGGTGTAGGTTGCGACTCTGTCGCAAAGTCCTCTATACTATCTATTATATTATTATCTATCTTATTAT
>JAJQGV010000121.1 GCA_021200215.1 Ruminococcus sp.
AAAGTTTCTGCAATAGTTTCATTGTTCATGATAAAAAAATCCTTCCATATTAAAAAGTTATCTAAAATATTAGATTATAACATAAAATCGTATCATATTGCAATACAAAAAAGTTATGAAAAATCATAGTTTAAAACTATGATTACTATAGATATAATACTAATCGTCTATACTCCAATCTATGGGAGTCATTCCATTAGCCACTAAGAAATTGTTAGTTTTAGAGAAAGGTCTGCTACCAAAAAATCCATTGTAGGCACTAAGTGGGCTTGGGTGTGCAGATTGTAATACTAAGTGGTTAGGATTATTAATCAAATTAGATTTAGCTCTAGCATTTGCTCCCCACAAGATAAATACCATAGGTTTTTCACGTTGATTAAGTATTCTTATAACATCATCAGTAAAGATTTCCCAACCCATGCCTTTATGACTATTAGGGAAACTATCACGAACGGTTAGAACGTTATTGAGTAACAACACACCCTCTTTAGCCCACTTAGTCAACTCACCATGTTTGCCCATGTTATTGATACCCACATCTGTTTGAATTTCCTTAAAAATATTCAATAGTGATGGTGGTACTCTGTTACCCTTTAGTACAGAAAAAGCCAAACCATGTGCTTGATTAGGTTGGTGATATGGGTCTTGTCCTATTATTACCACCTTAACATCTTCATAAGATGTATACTTTAAAGCGTTAAATATGTTATACATATTGGGATAGATTGTTTGCGTCTTATACTCAGTGATTAAAAAACGTCTTAAGTTTTGATAGTAATCCTTTTGAAACTCATCTTTTAGGATAATCTCCCAATCGTTGTCAAAGTGAACCATATTTATTTTACCTCCAAAAAATTTGTTAATACTTCTAACCTTTTTAAAAAAATCGGATAACATTTTAGAACATTCAGTTTCTAATACTCCTCCAATAATGTTAGTGGGTCTGTGATTATATCCAATAGAGAACAAATCCACTTTAGAAAAGACCGAACCTGACTTCTTATCATAAGCACCAAAATATAGGTTTTCAATTCGTGAATTAATTATAGCACCAGTACACATAGGGCAAGGTTCAAGAGTAACATATAAATCACAACCTACTAAACGCCAACCGCCTAGATATCTACTAGCTTGATTTATAGCTATCAATTCAGCATGAGCAAGAGAATTTTTCCCATACTCACGCATATTATAGCCTTTTCCGATAATCTCACCAGTTGAACGATGTACTACTACTGCTCCAACTGGAACTTCACCTATATTAGATGCTTCTTTAGATAGTTCTAATGCCTTACGCATATAGAACTCATGATTTTCAAAATTCATAATAGGTTAGTTACTACTTAACTTATTATAAATCATCTTAGCACACTTATAGACGTCACCACAACCCATAGTAACTACTAAGTCACCCTCTTGAGCGTTTTCGCATACGTAATCACATACTTGATGGAAGTTAAACTCTTTTCTCTCATTAGATGGTTCAGCAGTTTCATCTTGAGGGAAGTATATAGCACCCTCTATAGTTTCAGCAAGATTTCTAGTATAGATATTATAGGTATTCTTTTCCCTAGAACCCATAATATCGGTTAATACTATCCTATCGGCTATGGATAGAGCCTCTTTAAACTCTTTCATGAGCATAGCAGTTCTTGAGTATGTAAAGGGCTGAAATACTGCCCAAACTTGATTATATCCCATATCGACTGCAGATTTTAAAGTTACAGCTATCTCAGATGGGTGATGTGCATAGTCATCTACTATAGTTATACCTTTAGCGACTCCTACCTTTTCAAAACGTCTACCAGCACCGCCAAAGTCGAATAGTCCTTTTTGGATATCTTTAACATCTATACCCTTATATAGACAAGTTACCACACTAGCCAAAGAGTTCAACACGTTATGAGTTCCTGCAACGTTAATAGTAATGTCGCAAACCTTTTCGCCGTTGTGCATAACTGAATACGATGTCTGCATACCACTGACCTTTTTTATATCAGTAGGATAGTAATCATTAGTAGAATTAAAGCCAAAAGTAATGATATCTTTTCCAGTAATGCCTTCAATGGCTTTCATAGAGTTAGCATCATCACCATTGATTATAATAGCTTTAGTAGTCTTTTCAGCGAACTTATGGAAAGATTTTATAATATTGTCTACGGTTTTAAAGTAATCAAGATGGTCAGCATCTATATTTAGAATAACTGCAACATCTGGATATAGTTTCAAGAAAGTATCTACAAACTCACAAGCTTCGCATACCATTATTTCGCTCTTACCAGCTAAGCCACTACCATGAATACAAGGCAACTTTCCACCTATAAATGCAGATAAATCCACGTTAGCCGTATACATAATTTGAGTAATCATAGAAGTAGTAGTAGTCTTTCCATGCGTTCCCGATACACATATAGCATCGTCATACCAACTTGTGACTATACCTAAAAGTTCACTACGTTCAAGAACGGGGACTCCGCTATTCCTAGAGGCTATCAACTCTGGATTATCATTCATAATGGCAGCGGTATGAACTATTAAATCTGCACCTTGAATGTTTTCAGCACGTTGTCCAAGATATACAGGAATACCCATATCTCTAACGGCTTGAAGAGTTTCCGTTTCGTTATTATCTGAACCAGTTAGGTAATATCCTTGAGAGTGCAATATTTGTGCAAGCGGATACATTCCCGAACCACCTATACCTATAAAATGTATATGTTTCTTTCCCGTTAATATACTATTTTTCACCATATTTCATTATCCTTTCACAATCATCTAAAAATATTATGTTAATGTGACAAAAAACAATTCTTTTTTTTGTGCAATTACCTATTGAATACTCATGTAAAAATATGCTATAATAATAGCACGGATTTTCTAAGAGAGAAAATCGAAAAAATATATATCAAAAAAACGTAGACCAATTAGGAGGTAAAAAACATGGAAATTACAGACATCAAAATTAGAAAGGTTATCACTGAAGGAAGATTAAGAGCTATTGTATCGCTCACCTTTGATGATATGCTCGCTGTACACGATATCAAAATCGTACAAGGTGACGAAAGACTATTCGTTGCTATGCCTAGCAGAAAGGACGATAACGGTGTATTTAGAGATATAATTCACCCAATCTCTCAATCTGCAAGAGCTTTTATCGAAAATGAGATAATCGATGCCTATGAAAAGCATCTAGCAATGCTCGAACTAGAAGAAGAAAACCCATCTGAATTTTAATGCAGTATCTAGGATAGATACATAGTTATACTATGTTTCATTTTAGATATTAATTCTATATTTTTTAGCGACTTGTAGTGGTTAGTGGATTTCAATCTACTAACCATCTTTTCTATGCTTTTTAGTATGTACTTATTGGTTGCTATTTAGAGTATGCATATATTGAGCCTTTAAAATGCCTATTTGAGTCTTACTATCCTTAATTTCACCATTCATGACCATTTTAACGGCGTCATTTAGGGGGACTTTAACTACATCAAGGAACTCATCACTATCAAGATTTTGACCTTTATAAGTTAAACCTTTAGCTAGGTACATATATATATTTTCTGTAACGTACGCAGGTGTTGGATATATTCTACCTAAAAAAATATACTCTGAACATTCATGACCCGTTTCCTCTAGGAGTTCACGCTTACCAGCATTGTAATGACTTTCATTAGATTCTAATTTACCTGCAGGGATTTCTAATGTAGCCTCATTTACTGCATATCTGAACTGTTTAACCATCAATATACAATTATCATCGGTAACAGGAATTACACATACTCCTCCGTTATGATGTACCACTTCTCTATCTGCTTGAGTGTTGTCTTCAAGTTCAACGATATCTTTAGTAACAGTGAATATTCTACCATTGTAGATTGTATCACTAGACTTTTGTTTTTCAAATAGGTGCATAGTTGCAACTTCCTTTCAATTGATTTATAAGTATATTATATCTTTTTTTGATTATACTGTCAATGAGATTTCTAAATTTAGGTGGAGTTTCAAAGTACATTTTAAGACAGAAAACCCCCTATTAGTTCAACACTAATAAGAGGTTTTATGCTATATTATTAAGTTATAACCTATGAATTGACTTCGGATATAACTATGTTCACCAAATTAGATGGTAACTGCTCATAACGTTCATGCTTAAGAGTAAACGTTCCTAATCCTCTAGTAGTTTGACGCATAAATAGAGCAAAGTCATTCATTTCACGTTCTGGAACTTCTGCAACTATTTCAGTCATACCATCTTCAAGAGGATTCATGCCTAAGGTTCTGCCACGACGTTTATTAAGTTCTCCTAAAACATCGCCAGTATTACCCTCTGGGATTATAGCATTAAGAGTAGCAACAGGTTCTAATATAGTAGGGTCACCATCACGCATAGCATCTTTGAAAGCCATAGCAGCGGCGGTTTTAAAAGCCATCTCGGAAGAGTCTACAGGGTGATAAGAACCATCTAATAGAGTAGCCTTAATATTAACAACCTCACAACCTGCAAGAATACCTTTCTTCATAGATTCTACAATACCCTTTTCAACCGCTGGGAAGTAGTTCTTAGGAACTGCACCACCAAAGACTTTTTCTTCAAATACTAAGGCATCAGAAAGGAATGGTTCAAACTCAACCCAAACGTGACCATATTGACCATGACCGCCACTCTGTTTCTTATACTTACCTTCTTTTTTAACCTTACGTCTAATAGTTTCCTTGTAGGCAACCTTAGGAGTTCCTAATA
Organism: Ruminococcus sp.; assembly: GCA_021200215.1. Taxonomy (GTDB): domain Bacteria; phylum Bacillota; class Clostridia; order Oscillospirales; family Ruminococcaceae; genus UBA5884. The sequence goes on from JAJQGV010000121.1 coordinate 4,745, forward strand.
TTATATCCACACCGAACTTATTCTTTATCTTAGCGGTAATTACTTCAAGATGTTGCTCACCTAAACCGCTAAGTATCAACTGATTAGTATCCTTATTTTTAAAGCAAATAGTAGTACAATCTTCTTCGACAATCTTCTGTAAGGCACTAGATACTTTAGCCTCATCACCTTGTTTAGTAGTAACCGACTTAGAATAGCATGGATTTGGAAACTTTAGGAGTGGGAAAGCAATCTCTCTAATAGGTTCACATATAGTATCAGAAGTTATAGCGTCAATCTTAGTAGCCACGCATATATCACCTGCAAAGACTTCAGAAACTTCAATCTGTTTCTTACCGAACATCTTATATAGCTTACCAATCTTTTCAACCCTAGATTGATTACTATTGTAGTACTCTGTATTAGACTTTAATATACCTGATTTAACCTTAATATAAGACATCTTACCGACGAAAGCATCGGCAACGGTCTTAAATACTAAAGCACTCATAGGAGCTTGTTCATCGTAGATTACATTAACATCATTATTAGCTTTATCTTTAGCTACTGGGATAGGTCTTTCAGATGGAGATGGACATAACAAAGACATCTCTTTCAATAGCATATCTATGCCATCTAAGGTAAATGCAGATACACATACCACTGGAGTAATAACACCATCATTCATACCAACGTGTATAGCATCTATTAACTCTTTTTGAGTAAATGGCTCACCCTCAAAGAACTTTTCCATAAGAATTTCATCAGTTTCAGCAACTGCTTCAGACATTGCAGTAGTAAGACCATCTAAACGATAGTCCATCTTATCGGATATATCACCGATAGGCATATCAACCTCTGTAGCATGACCATCATTGTTGTACTTATAGCATTTCTGTTCTATTAAGTTTATGTAGCTATCTATAACATTATTCTTTATAACGGGAACTATAATAGGACACACCTTAGAACCGAATACAGTCTTTAACTCTGTCAAAACGTTGTAGAAGTTAGCATTTTCGTCATCTACTTTGGTTATAGCGAACATAGTAGATTTATTTAGCTCTATTGCTTTCTTATAAACCTTTTTAGTACCCTCTTTAACGCCAGACTTTGCAGACACAGTGATTATAACTGTACCACCTGCATGGATACCTTCTATAGTTTCGCCCTCAAAGTCAAATAAACCAGGAGTATCAATTAAGTTTATCTTTTTTTGGTCATATTCAAAGGTTGCTACTGATGTATTTATAGATACTTTTCTTTTAATCTCTTCTTGGTCATAGTCCATAGTAGTATTGCCCTCAGAAACCTTGCCTACCTTTTCGATTGCATTAGCTTTATATAGTAAAGCCTCAGCTAACGATGTCTTACCAGAGCCACTATGACCCGCCAATGTGATGTTTTTAATGTTATCTGCATTTGATATATACATATTTCAAAATCAACTCCTAAAAAAATACTCAATATAGATTGGTTATATGTACTATTATACATCATGGAAAAGATATTTACAATATACAAAATATACAACTTATGTTAATACTATTTATGCAAATTGCACACTATATTAATATTACTTTAAATCTAATCAAGAATTGGTCTAAAAAACTAACATAGAGCATTTTTATTAATGATATTTTAATGTTTATGTATTATAATACACATATAGATAAATTTTTCAGAAAGGATTGATATCTATGAAAAAAGTAAGTAGCATAAAAACCATAAAACAGACATATGTAGGAATATCTTTAATTTCAGTACTATTAGGAATATTTTTAGTAATAAAACCAGAAACTTCTAGTAATATAATTACTATCATAATAGGAGCTTGTTTCGTATTTTATGGAGTAGTTCATATAGCAAGCTATATTTTAATAAAGAATGACAGTTTCTATCAATATGATTTAGCTAAGGGTATTATTACTGCAAGTATAGGAATATTCTTTATAATGAAGCCTACTATAATTGCATCAATATTACCAATGGTTTTAGGAATTGCCATATTAATAAATGGTATATTTAGTATGCAAAGTTCTTTCAACATATTAAGGAACACATCTTCTAACTGGATTAGAGTATTAGTTCCTGCTATAATAACTATAGTATTGGGAATATTAATAATCTTAGACCCATTTGGTAGTGTAAAGACTCTATTAATTATAATAGGCTGTTGTTTAATTTGGAATGGCATCTCAAACTTTTGGACGCACATATGCTTATCGAAAAAAGTAAAAGAATCTCAAATAGAGATTGAAACTAGTGCTGAAGAGAAGAAAAATTAATCTAATTAGACCGCAATCCACCTCAGATAATGTTTCATCATTTTTTAAAAAATCATCTTAAAGAACACCTTTAGGTGTTCTTTTTGAATATATACCAATATTTAGCTAATAATCTTATGTATATATTACCACATTTTTAGATATTAAGCAATAGATTGTGCATAAATATTTGTGAAAAGTCACAATCATGAGATTTCCCACTTTTTTAAATTAAATAAGCGTTGACATTACATCAATAATGTATTATAATATAGCTATAACTGTTAAAATATATTCTATCTAATACTTATATGTATTTAATAAAGTTACTCTTTCAAATAACATATATGTAGTTTAACTAATTTCAGCAAGAATTCCCCCACTTCAATAGGTGTAAGTGGCGAGATGAATTGCTAAAAAGACACTTAACGGCAGTGGTGGGCGGAGAAAAATCGGTATTCCCCTACTGACACGAGGTCAATTCATGCGTACCAATGTACGCACGTCGCACTCCGATAATATACCGAGCGTGAGTTGAAACAAGATAGATAATGTATCTAAAAAATAATGAAAGGAGTACGTTACCTTATAGGTAACGATTATTAAAACATTATGATATATGGTGCTATGTTAGCTGGAGGAAGTGGTACTAGAATAAAAAGTTCTGTAATTCCTAAGCAGTTTATAGAGATAAACTCTCAGCCTATTATAATTCACACATTAAAGAATATGTTAAAACTTAATAGGTTTGACTTTATCTACATTGCGTGTCGTGAGGACTATATAGACTATCTACAGAAACAAGTTGAAGACAATATCGCAGATAGCCATAAGGTAAAGATAATAAAGGGTGGTAAAGAACGTATGGATACCATACGAAACGTTACTACCGCTATAGAAAACGATAATGGAATATCTGAAGATGACGTTATAGTCATACACGATGCTGTAAGACCTTTTGTAACTCAAAAGATTCTAAATGACTCCATTGAATATGCTACTAAGTTTGGTGCGTGTGTATGTGGTCTACCTTGTGCCGATACTATACTACACTCTATAAATGGTGACATTGTAGATGATATTCCTTTGCGTAGTGAACTATATTCAGGACAAGCTCCTGATAGTTTTAATCTTAAGCGTTTTATAGAGATGGAAAATGCTCTCACAGAAGAACAAAAACTAAAGATTACTGGAACATCTCAAATATGTACCATGAACCATCAACCTATATACATCATTGAAGGAGATGCTCTTAATTTTAAAATTACTACCGATAGCGATTTAGAACTTGCTCGTAGATTGCTATCGAGTGATATAGAAAGGATAAGTTTATAACTATGAAGACTCTTATTAATATTCCAACTAAGATGAAAGCCTTAGTACTCCATAACGTAGGTGACCTTAGATATGAAGAAGTAAACGTTCCAACACTAACTGATGGAACTGTACTACTCAAAATAAAAGCGTGTGGCATATGTTCTAGCGATATTCCTCGTATATTCGTCAATGGAACGTATCATTTTCCAACCATACCTGGACATGAATTTTCTGGTCAGATAGTAGCAATCGGTGACAACGTAGATGAGAATCTACTAGGTAAAAGAGCCTGTGCATTCCCTATGTTACCATGCCGTAAGTGTAAGGCTTGTGAGATAGAACAGTGGGCACAATGTTCTGGATATAGTTACTTTGGCTCAAGATGTGATGGTGCTTTCGCTGAGTACTTAGTAGTACCTACTTGGAACTTAGTTCCTTTCAGTGACAGCCTATCCTATGAAGAGGCTGCACTATGTGAACCAGCTGCGGTATCGTTACACGCAATAAACATTGCTGACCTTAAAGACGGTCAAAATGTAATGATTACTGGTACTGGTACTATAGGATTCTTAATAGGAACATTTGCTAAAACTAAAATAGGTAATGGTAAGGTTATAGTATGTGGTCGTAGTGAAAACAAACTTGAATATGCTAAAAAACTTGGATTTGAAACTATCAACCTTAATACTGAAAGTCTATCCGAAGATATACAAAAGATAGTAGGTAGTAACGCTGTAGACGTTACCTTTGAAGCCGTTGGTGCAAATAGTTCTATAGAAACGGCTATTAAATCTACTGGGGCTTTTGGAAAAGTTATACTAGTTGGAAATCCTACCGATGATTTACACATTGAAAAGAATGCATATTGGTCTATTCTAAGAAAACAGATGACACTAGCAGGTTCATGGAACTCTAACTTCAATAGCAAGATAAACGACTGGCAAGATGCTCTTAAGATATTTGAAAGCGGAAGTTTAAATCTAAAGGGTTTAATTACTCATACTTTCCCTATATCCGAGAGTGAAAAGGCATTTGAAACCTTAAAATCTAAGGACGTATTTACTCTAAAGGTAATGTTCACTTTCGATTAATAACATACTACAAAAGAGAGATTATATTATGAATATTGATAAAGTAAGAAAAGAAAAAAGCCTTCCCGATACATTAACTGATAAGGAAGTACTAGCTATAGTACAAGTAGAAGAACGTCAGATAGCTATAAATAAAAAACTTAAAAAAGGTTTACCATTTGTAAAAATAACCAATATTGAGTTTAGACGAGTAATATTAGAAATTACTGGTGAACTAATAAACCTTGATATTTCTAAAGAGTATGGTATAAGGTTTGTATCTCAAAATAGACAGAATATGTTCTATCCTGCACATTTCGACTTAAACGGTTCTACTTTTAAACTCTCATTAAACGTTATGTGCTGTAACGATGAAAAACCTATTCCAACCAGTAATTACTATTTAGTACTATTTGAAAAGTATAAGAATCATAGACAAGAGATATCTTTCGTTGCAGATAATACTCATGAAATAGTAAGACGCAATGAAAATCTATACAAAATCACATACGATACTGACGGTAATGTAATCCAAAAAGATTTCCTTACTAAAGAATATCCATGCATTATAGACGATACCATCGGTGGTATGTGTAATGGCGATAATAGTAATCCGTGGAACTTCAAGATTAAAAGAGGCGATAAGAATCTATTCTATGCAGAATCTCGTATGGATATGGATACGGTTGAATATTATCTAGCAGTTACCTACAAACCCCCTGGTGAACCTTATAGTGTATTTAATAGACATAAAAAGAACTTTGCGAAGTTAAAAACATTTAAATCCAACATTTCCAAAGATATTAACGATTTAAAACTATGGGGATTTAAAAAGTTAAATAGATTATTCTCACGCTTTGCTAAACGTAATGGCGATATAATACTGTTTGCATCGGGTTCACGTGCAGAAATAGGCGGTAATGAACAGTTTATCTATGAAAGAATGATTGAAAGAGGTCTTGATAAACAGTTTAAGTTCCGTTTCGATTTTAAACCCAACATAAATACTAAACGTTCAATTTGGAAGATGCTAAAGTTCGATTACTATCTAGCAACCTCTGATATTATAATCATAGACGATTACTATCCAGAAATATATAAAGTGGACTACGATAAAAGCGTTAAAGTATTACAAGTATGGCACGCTTGTGGTGCATTTAAGAGTCTAGGCTTTGAAAGGTTAGGCAAGGCAGGAGCTCCACCATTTAATACTAAAGTTCATAAATGTTATACTCACGTTCCAGTAAGTTCATACCATTCTGTAAAACATCATGCTGAAGGTTTCGCTATAGATGAAAGTAAGTTCTATCCAATAGGCATTCCAAGAACAGATATCTTCTTCGATGAGAACTATAAGAAAGAAACTCGTGCAAAGATGTTTGAAGTCTTTCCTGCTTGTAAAGATTGTAACAAGGTATATCTATATGCACCCACTTTTCGAGGTAACAACGCTACCAATGCTACTTTTCCATTTCATCAACTAGATTTAGACAGATGGGGCGAATTTTTAGTTAAAGAAGATTCTACTTTAATAGTAAAACTTCACCCATTCGTTACTAAGCGTATAGAGATTCCTGAAAAGTACAAGGATAGAATATTCGATGCTACAGATTATCGTGAAGTTAATGACATATTATTCATAGTAGATGTTCTTATAACAGACTACTCATCGATAATCTATGAGATGTCTTTACTTAAAAAACCTATGTTATTCTACGCATTTGACCAAAAGTACTACGAGGCTACTAGAGATTTCTACGAACCTTATGAAGACTTAGTCCCAGGTAAGATTGTCCACGAATTTGATGAACTTATGGACGCTTTAGAAAATAAGGACTATCAATTTAATAAAATGGACGGTTTTATTGAAAAAAACTTCACCTACACAGATGGAAAGGCTACTGACAGAGTCATCGACCAACTTATATTAGGAAACTCTCCAAAAAGTAATGACTAACAACTATTAACTTAGAAAGGATTTATAAGTATGCAAGAAAAAGGAAAAATATCAGTTTCAATGATGTGTGTAAGCTTAGACTTAACTATGGACTATCTAAAAGCTTTTGAACGCAACAATATTGAACTCCTTCATATAGACGTTATGGACGGAACTTTCGTTCCCAACATAACCATAGGTGTAGATTATGTAAAACAACTTAGAAAGATAACTAACATTCCTTTAGATTTTCATTTTATGGTTGAAAAACCTGAGGAAAAGATGCCTTGGTTCGATATCAGAAAGGGCGATTGGGTATCAGTACATTGGGAATCCACAAAGCATATAGATAAGTGTATGCAATACATCAAAGAGATAGGTGCTAGACCTGTTATAGCATTGAATCCAGGAACACCTTTAAGCGTTATTGAAGAAATCTATGATTACCTTGATGGTGTTCTACTATTGAGTGTAAATCCAGGTTTTGCGGGTCAAAAGATTATACCATCAGTAATAAAGAAAGTAGCACGTCTACATGAACACTTAAAAGAGATAGGCAGAGAAGATATCACCATATTTGCCGATGGAAATATGTCTAATGAGAATGCTAAACTAATGTACAATGCGGGTGCAAGAATCTTTGTAGCAGGAACTTCTAGTATAGTTAAAGATACTATTGAAGGTGTAGATGAAAGAATAGCATCTAAGAGGAAAAGCATAGGATATTAATATCTAACATCATAAATATATAGTCGGAGCGTTTCAACGTTCCGACTATTGATATTCTATCTTAAAAATTTTTTATATAAGAACCCCGTTAAACTCTGTGGAAGTATAAACATTATTAGTTGCATGGTGCATGGAATTAAAAAATCCAATAGGTTGCAAAAACCACATTTAAAGTTAGTCCATCTAACCTGTATAAACGATTTAGTATTTCTCCAATTTCTGCGACGGTTATAATTATCTTGAGTAACTCTGTAATCCAATAGAACCTCACCGATATTAGATGCTTTTGCTCCTGCCATCAACATACGACATACAAAGTTGTAATCTTCGCAACGAGCATTCTCCTTAAAGCCACCGATACTCTGTGCAAAAGACTTCTTAATGGCTATAGTTGGATTATTTATAGGATTTCTTCTCCTAGCATACTTTAGAATCTGTTCATGTTGCAATGGAACTTTCTTAATAGCGATAGGTTCACCAGTTTCCGATGAGAACTCTTGAATGTATGAACCTGCCATAGTCAAAGAAGTATCCGACTCGAACATAGATACTTGCTTATCACACCTATCGAGATGGCTAATATCATCGCTATCGGTCTTAATGATTAGTTCATTCTGACAAGCATCTATTCCTATATTAGCAGCCCTACCAGTACCGACATTATGTTCTAAGAATATAGGTTTAAATACATTAGGATATTCTTTTTGATACTTTTCAATCACTGAATATAATTCTTTAGTAAGTTTGCCATCACATACTAACACCACTTCATCGGCTGGATACGTCTGTGAAAATACGCTGTTTAAGCACTCATCAAAGTACTTAGGTTTTTCTTTAACGTATACAGATATCAACATACTATACTTTATAAAATGTTCCATAAATAATCTCCATCACCTTTGGATACTTTTTCCACTATTAAGAATCAGCCACTCGATAATTCTATCTGTAGAGTGACCATCACAACTAGACATAAACTTTTCTTTGAACGTACGTATTTTCTTTATATCTTCAACGTTTATGTTATTTATAACTTCTAATAACTCATTGGTTGAACGACATATCTTAGTAGGGATAAAATCTTCAAACTTGTAATAAAAACCTCTTTCATCGTAGTAGCTGTCAAGGTCGGGGGTAAAGAATACTATAGGCTTTTCAAATAGAGAAAATTCAAATACCACAGAGGAATAATCAGTAATAAGCATATCGGCACAGCAGAGCAGTTCATCTGGGGAAAAAGATGTTGTACAGTCAAATATAAAGCCATTACATAGTTTAGGTATACTAGGAACGCTCTTAGCTAGAGGGTGGTACTTAACTAACATAATATAAGTATCACTTAAAGCACTCTGCATTAGATTAAAATCCATATAGTTAGGAGCTTTAGCATCGGTTAGACTGCCTCTAAATGTAGGCATATATAGTATTATCTTTTTGTTTAGTACATTAGGGAACTTTGAATATAACTTCTCCCTAGATGCCTTTATAAACTCTTGATTAAAAAACACGTCCGTACGACTAACTCCTATTGGAGTAACCTTACTAGTATTAATATCGAAACCCATAGCATCATTATAAGCCCATATAGCCTCTGGACTACTAACGGTAACTAAGTCATACTTTGCATGGTAAGGATACTTTTCTTGAATACGTCTATCAGCACCGAACGTTCCGACTGAACTACTAAGACCAAACTTTTTAAAAGCTCCACAACCATGCCAAGTCTGAATAAGTTTAGTCTTAGAATTAATTTTCAAACAGGCGATGACATCACTAGAGGTATTTAAGAATACGAACTCTGCATCTGATATTTCTTTAATCATGCGTATGCAATTTTTAATATAGTTTAATCTGCTGACCTTATTTTGTTTTAAAAAGCAGAAGTATAGACTATCCTTAAACTGTATATTCTGTTTAAGTTGGTCTACTATGGTAGCAAAACAATCCGTGATGTATATAGCATCATTTTCTATAAATACCGTCTTGTTAGGAAGTATATCCTTTTTAGAGTGAAACCTATATACCAAAGGATACAACATTCTAAGTAACACAAAATGATAAACCTCACTAAATACTCTTTTTAGATATCTTTTCAAAACCATCTGCTCCTCTTAAAGTTACTTATTCCAAACCATTATAGTTTTGCCAATCATAGAGTGTATATCGGTTTCAAAGGCAAAGACTATATCTTTAATACTTCTCACTGTGATAACACTGCCAACAATATTTTCAAGGTACAATAATATATCAGGACAGTTTCTATATAACTCTATTAGATTAATAAAATCGGTTCTACCACTGCGACTACTACCAAATATTCTAAGACCTTTTTCTAAGACCATTCTAGTATTTATAGGAACATTATTCTCACTAACACCCATTAAAGATATAGTTCCCTCTGGAGATATGCAATCTATAATTTGATTAATAGCATCTTCTGATGCTCCACCGCCCACACATTCAAAGGCATGGTCGACGTTCAAACCCTTTGGAATACTTCCAACTAAGAAAGTTTCATCGGCGAAAGTAAAGTCATTTAGCTTTAATCTGTTCACACCAAATACGTATATCTTCGAGTTTGGATACATCTTTTTTAAGAGCAGTGAAGTTATATATCCAAGATTTCCATCGCCCCATACACCGATAGTATTTTTTACCTCATGAGAAAACTTTTCAAACCTAGATATAGCATGATACCCTACCGATACTATCTCAGTAAAGGTAGCCACATTATCGTTTATATCCATAGGCAAAGATACTACCCTACTAGGTTCTAAAGATACATACTCTTGAAGAAAGCCATCGAAACTACTTCCTCTAAACTTAGAACTTCTTAGATAGTTTTCAGCTATATGGTTACAACTTTCCATAGGAATATTAGGAATCATAACCACCTTAGAGTCTATTTTAAAAGTATCAGTTGGGTCATATACAACCTTACCTATGCCCTCATGGATAAGTGCCATAGGTAGTTTTTCACTCAAAATTCTTTGAGGTCTAAGCCCTTGATAATATCTTTGGTCGGCATGGCATATAGAAAGATGTGTTGGACGTACTATAATATGGTCACAATCTATGCTCATAGGTTTAAAAGTTATATCAAATTGACGAGGTCGCTTTAACTGATAGACAGTATTCAACATTAATGAAATTCCTCCAAAATTGCTCTAGCCATAGTTAAATCGTATGGATAGGTTATCTTAATATTGTACACCTCGCCACTAACTAGATGTACTCTTTCACCCTTAAGAACCATAATCTTGCAAGCGTCGGTCAATATAGATTTTTCCTGTTCTGTCAATGATAGATATAACTTTCGTAGCTTTTTAGCCTTAAAAGATTGTGGTGTCTGACCTTGATACATACTACTCCTATTAGGAATAGAACTTATAATCTCACCATCACAGCTTTCCACAATGGTGTCGGTTGCTGGTATTACTGTATCACAAGCATCGTTTAGTTTAGTATAGGAAATATTTTCCTCAATGATTCTATGAGTAACGAACGGTCTTACAGAATCATGAGTAACTATAATAGTATCATCATCAAGAGAATATTTTTCCTCTATAAACTTAATAGATTGCATAATGGTTTCATTTCGTGAAGAGCCACCTTCTATTACGAATATACTGTCCGTCTTGATAGTTATATACTTACTTATAATATCTTGAGTATGTTTTATCCATTGATGAGGGACTAATACTATAATACACTCAAATGAGTTATTAAGTATAAACTTTTCAATAGTATGAATCAATATAGGCTTGTCACCGAGTTCCATAAACTGCTTAGGTTTTTCAACGTTACCCATTCTTGAGCCGTTACCACCAGCTAAAATAACTCCAAAGATGTTCTTACTCATGTTTTTTACACCACTTTCTATATATTTTTTTTATTAAATAATACTATTTCTTATTAGTTTTAGGTTTAGCTTTAGTCTTTTCATTATATACCTTAATACCCTCTTCAGTAGAACCATCAAAGACTACTTTGCCGTTCATTAAGAATATAGTACGAGTACATATCTCTCTTAAACTATCAGCAGAGTGACTAACATAGAGTACAGTAATACCCTTTGCAATCAACTCTTTAATCTTATTTTTGCACTTCTTTTTAAATTCTGCATCACCGACACTAAGAGCCTCGTCTATAACTAAGATATCAGGATTTATATTTATGTTTATAGCGAATCCTAAACGCATCTTCATACCACTAGAGTACGTCTTTACAGGTTGGTCAAGATATTCTCCTAAGTCTGCGAAGTCCACAATATTCTGTTCAATCTTACTAACCTCTTTATCGTTTAAACCCAATATATACCCCTTAAGATATATGTTTTCACGACCAGTCATCTCAGGAGAGAATCCAGCAGTAAGTTCAAGTAAAGCTGCGACCTTGCCGTTTACTGTAATATCACCACTAGTTGGAAAAGAAACACCAGTAATCATCTTTAACAGAGTAGATTTACCTGCACCGTTCTTACCCATAATGCCAACAGATTCTCCTGCATATATTTTAAAACTAACACCATTAAGTGCAATATGGCGTTGTACACCCTTGTTATTAGTAAATATAGCCTTAAAACGAGCCTTTGAATCTTTATATAAAAAATACTCTTTAGTTACATCTTTAAATTCAATAATAGGATTATCATTCATATTAATTAAATACTCCTTTAAAGTATATCAGGTAAAGTTTTTCTCAA
>JAJQGV010000117.1 GCA_021200215.1 Ruminococcus sp.
ACATGAATATAATATTTTCTGTAGAACGCTCAAATATAAACTCATCATATAGTAACGATTTTCTATAACCATTTACGAAGTAGTTTATAGGATTAAAATACATCAGTCTTCTTAGAGTATCATTTTCTAGGTCATAGGTATCCCAAAATACACCCGATAACCAAAATAAGCCCGTCATAATAGAGTTTACTAAGTTCTCAAAGTCTTTACTAATAGCACTAAATGTAGCAGTTGTCCATGAAAGTGCCAAAAAGAAGAAAAACATAACTATTACATAATAGAAAAATTGTAGATTATATACACTAGGGCAGTATCCTAATATAACCAATGTAATGTACATTAAAACACATAGAACAATATGAACATATAGTCTTGAAAGTGCCGTAAAGGTCATTATATTAGATACTGGAAAAGATATCTTAGTGATAAACTGACTATTATTTCTTAAACTTCTTGAACCACCAATAATACTCTCACTAATAAAGAACCATGGCACATAACCTACCAATAAGAACACAAATCTAGGAAAGCCATGTACATTCCCATCGCTTCTAAGACCGATATCGAAGGCAAACCAAAGTATAAACAGAGTAAACAACGGCTTAATTAAAGCCCAAATAGGGCCTAATAAAGAACCCATATAGGTCTTAATCAATTCATTTTTAGATAATAAAAATATCTGTTTACTATAGCCTTTGTGTTCATTTATAATATCTTTAATTCCACTAAAACTTAAAATCTTAACTATTTGAATCTCCCCCTAAACCGAGCCTTAATATTTCATCATAGATTCTGTCAGTTGCATTACCATCGCACGCTGATAGATATCTATCACGAAAAGTTTTAATCTTATCTAACTCATTATTTTTAAATTGATTCTCTATAGCGTTAGCCAGTTCATTGCCATCTTTTACAATACACCCTGGAAGTTCGCTATAGTCAAAGTAGAAACCTCTATTAGAGTAATACTCATTGAAATCGGGAACGAATAGCACTAAAGGTCTATTGAATAGTAAGTATTCAAATATCACTGTAGAGTAGTCCGAGATAAGTATATCTACCACAGGAAGAACTCTTTCAGTAGGTATAGAACAGTTAGAACCTTGTACATTCTTAAAATGAGGGTGCAACTTAGTAACTACGAACCAATCACCACCAAGTTTAGATTGTAATCCATCGATAGCATCTTTACCTACCAATATGGGATTTCCTGCATTACCTCTAAAGGTTGGAGCCCACAAGACTATCTTCTTGCCTTTAGCGTTCGGATAGGTGTTATAAAAATCATCTTTGCATCTTTGAAGATATGTTTCATCAAAGAAACAATCGGTACGACTTAATCCTAAAGCTTTAACGTTATTTTCAGAGATATGGAAAGCGTTAGCATAGGTTTTTTCGCATATCTTAGAGGTTACTGTAACAAGGTCAAAGTTTTTAGATGGAAAGCCTTTATAATCCTTTGATATATCATCTTCAGCATCGTAACCGAACTTTTTAAACATACCACAAGCGTGCCATAGTTGAACCACTACCGTTTCAGGACGCTTATCGGCTGAAGATACAGGCAAAAAGTAGTCACATATTATTACATACTTAGCATTAGCATAGCATTTCATAAAGTTAAACATACTTTTAAGTGTAGTCAAAAATCCGCTATGATTATAGTCACATATAAAGTCGATTACTTCGTAACCCTCATCTTGAAACTTTTTATGAAGGAGTTCCATGCTGTAAGGCAAACTATTGCTATGAGCATCGGCGAATATAACTCTTTTGCTATTAACTTCACCACGAATCGATATTTTATAGTATATAGGTAATACTCCCAATTGAAGAAACGTCTTTAAACGTTGTTTTATTCAAAGCATATTGAACTTCATATATATATCCCTCCATTATCAAGGTAATATGTACATTCAGCATAAAAAATGTACTAACTTATAACCTTTATAAACAACTTATTATATTATATCATAACTTTGATAATTTATCAATACACAATTAGGTACACTTAAACTTAATAAAACTGTTAAAGCTATACAACTAACTAGAAGTATTCAATATACTGTCTATAGTGCTAAAAAAATAGATGTATTTAACCTACCTAAGACTATTGACAAATCTATGTTAAAATGGTATAATTAAAAAGTCGTATGGAACGCTTTTTTTAGTGGTATGTGTGGTTTTAAACTACTTTATCACAATAAAAGCTACTTTAATATTAAGTAGCAAGAAGTTCAGAATTGCATTCCTGCTATTGACAAAATCGGAAGTTTGTAGTATAATTATCATAGCGATTAGAATAATATGGTTAGATATTATATTACGTTGCCTATACTAACATAAGCAAAAATTTAATGTTGGTATAGAAATTTAATAATTAATAATTATTAGTTATTAATTGTTAATTAAATAAAACCGTGAGGCTCACGGGGATAGCTCGTTGATACTTACATCATTAAAAGTATTAAACGAGAAACTCCTCTTCTGTGCATAGCATAAGGCGGTAGGAGTAGGTCACAGTTAATATAGGAGGAACTTAAAATGTTAGTTTCAGCTAAAGAAATGCTTAATAAAGCAATGGAAGGACATTATGCTGTAGGTCAATTCAACATTAACAACCTTGAATGGACTAAAGCTATTCTATTAACTGCACAAGAGAATAACTCACCTGTAATTCTTGGTGTATCTGAGGGTGCTGGTAAGTATATGTGTGGTTATAAGACTATCGTTGGCATGGTTAATGGTATGATTGAAGAACTTAACATAACTGTACCAGTAGCACTACACCTAGACCACGGCTCATTTGAGGGTGCTAAGAAGTGTATTAATGCTGGTTTTTCATCTATCATGTTCGATGGTTCACACTATCCAATTGAGGAAAATATTGAAAAGACTAAGGCTCTAGTAAACGCTTGTGATGTTCTAGGCATCTCCCTAGAAGCAGAAGTTGGTTCTATTGGTGGCGAAGAAGATGGCGTTATCGGTATGGGTGAATGTGCTGACCCTAATGAGTGTAAGATGATTGCTGACCTTGGCGTTACTATGTTAGCCGCTGGTATTGGTAACATTCATGGTAAGTACCCTGAAAATTGGGCTGGTTTAAGCTTTGAAACTCTTGAAGCTATTAAAAATACTGTTGGTGATATTCCTCTAGTACTACATGGTGGTACTGGTATCCCTGCTGATATGATTAAGAAAGCTATCTCCTTAGGTGTTTCTAAGATTAATGTTAATACTGAATGTCAACTATACTTCCAAGAGGCTACTAGAAAGTATATCGAAGAGGGTAAAGACTTACAAGGTAAGGGATTTGACCCTAGAAAACTATTAGCTCCTGGTTTTGAGGCTATCAAGACTATCGTTAAGGAAAAGATGGAACTATTTGGCTCTATCGATAAGGCTTAGTTAATACATAATTAATAATAATTAATAGTCGGATATAGTTTTCCTATATCCGATTATTTTTACTCTAAGATGCGAAAAAATCCCAACCTTTAAAGGTCGGGATTTTTCTATTTAGAATTGATTATCTAAAGCAACTAAGAT
>JAJQGV010000094.1 GCA_021200215.1 Ruminococcus sp.
AGTTAATATCTACTGGTAATATAGATTTTTCTAAGTTTGGCTATAAGGGTGATTCTAAAAAAATATCAGACATTATATATTCTGTATTAGAAGATTCTAAACAGAAAGGAGCATTATCTAGTACTTTAAAAAGTAGCTTTATAAGTTTTGTGTGTTGGTTTATTAGGTATAATACCTATCAACTTACTAATATACTATATATGGGAACGGCATCTAAGAACGAGATATATTGGTTATACATCATGCATAACCTAGGGTGCGAAGTAAATACCGTATCATTTATAGATGATAACAGCGAATATCTAAAGACGGATACTGCTAATAGATACTCAAACTTAATAATGGGAAACAGATTTACTCCGTTAAGTATAGACTTTAAAACTATAAATGTAGATGACTATATATATGCCGACAAGATAAATCAACTAAACCAACAAAGGACAGAACTTAATGTTTCTATAATAGAGATGCTCTCGCAAAACAACGTTGAAAAAGAACTATCTATGTTAAGGAGTCAAAGAATAAATACTTCCAATGGTACTAATGAAAGTGTATACTTTGTGTTGCTATCTGGTTTCGATGAAGAAGACTCTTATAGAAATATGCTATTTAACATAAGAAAGAACATAACCAATTCACCTAAGCCATTAATATTCATTGATAAAGGTTTAGAAAAACCTAACTACGATGAGGGTGCAGAATACTACAACATAAATAGAAACAACTCTACCGCTATGATAATGGAGTTCATTAAACATTTAGAAGTTCCTACCTCAAAAGATAGAACTATTCTTGCAAAGCAAAGATTCCTATCTTTAATGAGCAAAAGAAAAGACTTACTATCTAATAACACTCTATTTGGAATGTGTGTCAACGTATGCGTTTGGTTTAGGCAATGTGTGGAACTAATAGACTTTTTAAAATGCGATGTACCTGTATTCTTCTTCTATGGAAATCCTAACTCACATGAATTTACTCTTATGGAACTGCTATCTTCAATAGGTTTCGATATTTTAATAGCTTGTCCCGACAAAATGGTCTACAACGATATTGTAAGGTTGGATACAAACTCAATTATGCAAACCTTTGAATACTCTAATACAGGAGCTATTAAAGACTTCCCTAAACAGTTAGTAAGAGCAAAGGTTGCTACTACAACATATAACGCATCTAAGGACTTAGACAACATACTATATAACGATGGTTGTATGTTTAGAAGTCATCACTATGCTTTCTGCCAAACGGTTACCTTAAAAACTACCTTTGAAGAGATAGACCTTCTTTGGAATGCAGAATCTAAATATCGCCCTGGTTTTAGTTCCGATGAACATACCGTAACAGTACCTAATATATTTGCTAAGTTAGATGGTATTCCATATGGTGATACTAGTAGATATTTAAAAGAAGTACAGAGTAAACTTACACCAAACTCAATATATTATAGATTTATTCCATTCTTTAAGCCTAACTACGGTTTAAATGACTTTACTGGATACTTTAACGGTACTAGATTGGATTTGGCTAGGATAAAGTTAAACAACAACATAAACAAATACTCCCATATGCCTGACAGTGTTCAAGATTTAATATTCCAAAAGATGCAAGAAGTGATAGACAGTGGCTATTTAAAGGTTAAATATCCAGATATTATGCACTTGACTATAAAGGTAGGTACTATGTTACCTAGCAATTTACTCCAATTGATACAAAACTATGACTTCACTAAAGAGATTCCTAAGATAGTAATAATACATTCTAACAAGATACCTTTCTCTGTATACGAGTGCATACTACTTCTACTTTTAAACTTTATAGGTTTCGATATACTAATATATACTCCTACAGGTTATAAAAATATTGAAACTTATATCGATACTCGTGCCTTTGAGCAGTACAACATCGGTGAATTTAAGTATGATTTAAACGCTCCAAATTTGAAGATTCCAAAGGTAAAGTCTAATAAGAAGTTCGGATTTTTCCGAAAATAATATAAAACATTAATATTTAGAAAGAGGTATTTAAAATGGCATTAAACTTTAAACCATCTAGTAGTAACAATAACTCTAATCAGATTGTAACTACTAATACAGCGAATCCTACCCCCGAAGCTGAAAAAGTTCAAGAAACTTTCGATATGTCGGAAGTTAAACAAGAACTAACTACTCAAATCGTCAACAGCGATAAGATTGATAAGATAACTAGTCAAATTGACGTTTCTAATCCTAATAGTCTAGTAACCTTTGGAGCTAAGGTTGCTGAAGAGGTTGCTAAGGCATCTGACCAAGTTTTAAACTCCATGAGTATAGAACAGGTAAACGATAGTGGTCAATTGTTGAACCATCTTACTAACATAATGAATCAATTTGATGCTACAGAACTTGAACAACCTACTGGTATCAAAAAGTTCTTTAATAATGCTCAAAAAGAGTTAGAAAAGATACTAGGTAAATATCACACTATGGGCGAAGAGATAGATAAGATATATGTCCAACTTAGAGGCTACGAGGGTGAGATTGGTCAAGCAAACAATAAGCTTGAAATAATGTACAATGCTAATCTAAACTACTACAATGACCTATTAGAGTATATCTTAGCTGGTGAACAGGGCGTTAAAGAGTTAGATGCTTACATTGAGGACTTTCAACAACAGTTGGCACAAAATCCTAACGATGGAAACTTACGCATGGATTTAAGCAATCTTCAACAGTGCAGAGATATACTAGACCAACGTGTTATGGATTTGAAAATCGCTGAAAATATTGCAATGCAATCTATACCAATGTTAAAAACAATGCAGTTTTCTAACTTAAATCTAATTAGAAAGATAAACTCTGCGTTTATTATCACAATGCCAGTATTTAAGCAATCTTTGGCACAAGCGGTAATGCTTAGAAGACAAAAGATTCAAGCAGATGCTCTAAAGGCTCTCGATGAAAAAACCAATGAGATGCTCTTAAAGAATGCTCAAAATACCGCTGAACAATCTAAGATGATTGCAAGAATGGCTTCGGGTAATTCTGTTCAGATTGAAACCCTTGAAAAAACTTGGCAGACTATTGTTAATGGTATTGAGGAAACTCAAAGAATCCAACAAGAGGCTAGGGCTAAACGTGCTGATGATACTAAACGTCTTGCCGCCTTAAAACAAGATTTCAATAACAAAATGAATTCATATTAATACTATTAAGACTGCGTATCTATTAGATGTGCAGTCTTATATTATAAATAGTAATAATAAAAAAAGCAATCCAAATGGATTGCTTTTTCATATAATGGGCCATCGGGGATTCGAACCCAGGACCGTCCGGTTATGAGCCGGGAGCTCTGACCAACTGAGCTAATGGCCCAAAAGTACTAGCAAATCAGAAGTCACTTTATAACTTCTGATAAGCTATACATTATGTCGGCATCGATTTATCTTTCCAGGTTGTCGCCAACCAAGTATTTTCAACGTTACAGAGCTTAACTTCCGTGTTCGGAATGG
>JAJQGV010000072.1 GCA_021200215.1 Ruminococcus sp.
TTAATGAATAGATTTAATATCAAAAAAGTTTCGTTGATTACATCTTTAATACTAGTATCTTCTATCTTTGTAGGTTGTAACTCCGAATATGATGAAAGTGATGGTGGAGATACTACTACTACTGCTGCTGTAGTAGCTACTACAACAACCATTGCTAAAGTAGAAGGTGACTCGGTTAGCAATGAGTTAGGAACTCAAACCGTTAATGAAGGTATAGGTATCACTGTAAAGAATATCTATAAGATGGATTTAGAAAGTGATGATGGTTATATTAATCTTGCTTTCTATGTTGAGATAGTAAACCAATCTGAAGAAAGTAATGAGTATTCTGCAGCAGCTAACTTTGGTGTTAGAGAACAAGGTTCTACTGAGGATAATGAAGATTTAATGGGACTTTCTAACTCTTATCTATATATTAAAAGAAATACAGATTTTAATCGTTTGAGTGGTGTGATAGCTCCTAATACTATGTTAGATGGTATAGTTACGGTACGTGTTCCTAGTGACTTCCAAGAGGCTACCTTTGTATTCTATCCTAATATAACTACAAGTACTGGTGAGATAACCTTAACCTTTACTCCAGATGATTTAGAAGACTTACCTATAAATAGTTAATGGGAGGATATTATTTATGGTTCAAATTGAAATGCAAAATGGAAAGGTTATTAAGTTAGAACTCTATCCAGAAGTTGCTCCTATAACCGTTGAAAACTTTGAAAAGCTTGTAAGAGCAGGTTTTTACAATGGTCTTACCTTCCACAGAGTTATAAGTGGCTTTATGATACAAGGTGGTTGCCCTAAGGGTAATGGTACTGGTAACCCTGGATATAATATTAAAGGTGAATTTTCCTCTAATGGTGTTAAAAATGATTTAAAACATACTAGAGGAGTTATATCTATGGCTAGGGCACAAGACCCTAACTCTGCTGGTTCACAGTTCTTTATTATGCATCAAGATGCCCCTTACCTTGATGGTCAGTATGCTAGTTTCGGTAAGGTTATCGAGGGTATGGACGTGGTTGACGAAATAGCTAACGTTAAGACTAACTTTGACGATAAGCCTATAGAACCTCAAATAATGAAGAGTGTAACCATTATCGATTAATATATTTATACTTTGACCCGATATATATACCTGTTCCCATTGGAGCAGGTATTTTTTAGAATTATGTGTGAAAGGAATTTTTATCTATGAATAACTATATCCATATGTTGCAGACTGCTTTTACTTTCTATGGTAGAGAAAGACGGCAAGTATTTTGGTCTGCTACGCTAACCAACTTAGGATTAACCTTAATATGTATCTTGATATTTGGTTCTATAAAAACTATCTCATGGATAGCTTACATATATGTACTTGTAACTATATTACCTCAGATTGCCATAACGGTTAGAAGGCTTCACGATGTAAACTCTAGTGGAAAGAAACTATTTTTACTACTAGTTCCTATAGTTGGATTGGTTTTAATAATCATAGAGTTGACCTTCGATAGTACCCCCGATACTAACATATATGGTGAGAGTTTAAAGTATCCTAAAGATAATAAGGTAGTACTATCCCCAGATGCTATTGCCTTACCAAAGAGTGACTCTGAAAACCATAAAGATTCTGAGGAAGTTCAAAATAATGAGGAAATTTTAGAATTACAAGATGTTCAAGAACAACATAAAGCAAATTAATTTTAAATGTTCCTTGAGGAACAACATCATAGTAGAAAGGGATTTTTTATGTCAAAGTCAAATGCATTAGATGTTTTAAGTGTCGTTACGGGTAAGACATCTCAACAGTTAAAGGGTAACGCTAAAGAATTTCAATTGGATTTACTCACTAGGTTAATATCAACATTAACGATATCCAATGCTAGAGTATTGAGAAATGTATACGTTCCTTATGCTAAAGGTACTAAGACTACTGAAATAGATATGATATTAATATCTAATGGGAATGTGTATGTATTCGAGGTTAAAAACTACAGTTGTACAGTAGTAGGTAATCAAAAAGATAAGGATTGGAAAACTATATATACCAAAGAAAAAACTTATAGTATGTACAATCCGATTATGCAGAATGTGGGACATATATCCACGTTGGCAAGTTACTTAGGTATATCAAAGGATAGGTTTAAGTCTGTAATAGTGTTTAGCGAAGATGCAGACATAAAAAAAGTTAAGTATACTAAGACTGATAGTCTAAACGTTTTAACTATGAATAACGTTGTAGCGTATCTAATTAAGCAGAAGTTCGCCAAGAAAAACTTTTCCGATGATGAACTTAAACTACTATATACCAAGATGAAACCCTTAACTAGGGTATCTAAAGCGACTAAAGAGCAACATATAAAAGATGTTAAATCTAAAAAGTAGAGTATTATATAATTCATAAAGCCTCTAAGTTTAACATATCTATTATAGATAGGTATTTACATAAACAAGGGGGTTTTTTCTATATGATAGGACTATCACAAGCCGAAGCTGAAAAACTTTTAAAAGAACAAGGAAAGAATATCTTAGAAGAAAAGAAGAAGTCGGGTACGTTAAAGATTTTTTGTAATCAATTTAAAGACATAATGGTTATGATACTTTTAATATCTACTATAATTTTGGTGGCGATAGGTGAAATATATGATGCACTTACTATCATCATTATAGTATTGATGAATGCAATATTAGGATTCATACAAGAGTTTAGAACTGAAAAAACTCTTGAAACTTTAAAGAAGATATCTTCACCTACTGCAAAGGTATATCGTGATGGAACGTTACAGACCATAGTATCCGAAAATTTAGTAGTAGGTGATGTTATAGAACTTGATACTGGTGACAGAGTTCCAGCAGATTGTAACATCTTACAGTGTAGTAGTCTAGCTTGTGATGAGGCTATCCTTACAGGTGAGAGTCTACCTATAAACAAAAGAGTAGGTAGTTCTAAAAATACAGATAATTCTTTAAATAACGATACCGTAGTATATTCAGGAACTTCTATAAGCAAGGGTCATGGCAGATGTATAGTTATGGCTACCGGTAAAGAAAGTCAAATAGGTAAGATATCTCAAATGATTGCAGAGATTCCAGAAGAGGAAACTCCATTACAGCATAAACTTGGAGAACTCGGAAAGACAGTCGCTATGATATGCGTAATAGTATGTGTAGTGGTATTTTTAGCAGGAGTTCTTAGAGGTGAACCAGTATTTAATATGTTAATGACAGGTATTACAATAGCCATATCGGCTATTCCAGAGGGGTTACCTGCAACCGTTACTATATCATTAGCGTTAGCAGTAAATAGAATGTTAAAGGCTAATGCTTTAGTTAATAGATTACACTCAGTTGAAACTTTAGGCTGTACATCTGTAATATGTACCGACAAGACTGGCACTATTACTCAAAACAAGATGACCGTTAAGGAGATTATATGCAACGATACAGAGTATCTTGTAGACAATCGCATAAACCTTGATGCCAATAAGGTACTAAAAGAGTTATTACTCTGTTCAGTACTTTGTAACAATGCTACTCTTAAGGGTGGTGACCCTACAGAAATTGCATTGTTAGAGGTTGCTCATAGATTTGGACTTAATCAAGAGAACGTTAATAAGAACTATCTTCGTACAGATGAAGTTCCATTCGACAGTCAAGCTAAGTATATGAGCGTTACCGTAAAAGATGGTATGTCTAATAGTTTAATATACTCTAAAGGTTCTATTGAAAGTATTATAAAGATGTGTACTCATATACATATTAACGACGTCGTTCAACCATTGACTAACGCTTTACGTTTAAAGGTGGAAACTCATGCAGATAAGCTATCGGATAAGGCTATGAGAGTCCTTGCATTCTGCGTTAAGGTTCAAGATAAGACCATATTCCTTGGCATTTGTGGAATGGAAGACCCTCCACGCCCAGAGGCTAAGCAATCGGTTATAGAGTGTAAGTCAGCACATATTAATACCGTCATGATTACTGGTGACCATAAATCTACAGCGTGTGCAATAGCGAAACAGGTTGGAATCTTAAGGGGTAAGAAAGCCATCACTGGTGAAGAACTAGATAGACTCTCAGATGCTCAACTCTTAAATGCCATAGATGATTATTCAGTATTTGCAAGAGTAAATCCATCACATAAGTTAAGATTGGTTAGAATATATAAGCAAAAGGGTCACATAGTAACTATGACTGGTGATGGTGTAAATGATGCTCCAGCTATAAAAGAGGCAGATATTGGTGTGTCTATGGGCATTTCTGGTACTGATGTGGCTAAAAATTCCGCCGATGTTATACTATTAGATGACAACTTTGCAACTCTAGTTAAGGCAGTACAGCAGGGAAGATGCATATATGCTAACATTAGAAAGTTTGTAAGATATTTACTATCGTGTAACATTGGTGAAGTATTGACTATGTTTGTAGGCATTATATTAGGATTACCTATAGTACTATTGCCATCGCAACTACTTTTAGTAAATCTAATAACAGATGGTTTACCTGCTGTGGCTTTGAGTGTAGAACCCCTTGATAAGTCTAATATGAAGAAACCTCCACGAAAGAAAGATGAAGGATTCTTTTCAAACGGTTTGATGGAAAAGATTTTAATTAGAGGTGTACTTATAGGTGGAGTAACTTTGGGTACATTTATAGTAATATCAACGTTAGGCGGAAGCTTAGAAGTATGCAGAACTTGTGCTTTAATAACTTTAGTTATGTCACAGTTAGTACACGTATTTGAGTGTAAGTCTGAAGAGAAAAATATATTTACAGTAAACTACTTTGATAATCCACAACTATTGATATCTGTATTAGTATCTGTAGCAGTAATCGGATTGTGTGTATACTATCCACCACTTATGAAAGTATTTTCAACAGTATCACCAAGTACGAATCAACTATTGATATCTTTAGGGTTTGCAGTACTACCAGCTATATTAAGTTTAGGTAATGGCAGAAAGAAATAATAGCTATGTTTCATAGGGAACGTCTATAGTTGGCGTTCCCTATTTAAAATCCAAATATTATCACTAAAAATTCACTTTAAGCATTAAAAATAAGGTCTATTCTACAGAAAAATTAGTAATTTTAATCATTGACAAACTAATAAAAAAGTAGTAGTATTAAAGGAATACATAAGATAATTTTTATAGGAGATTTATTTTTAAGGTTGGAGGTTTTTTATATGTTGGCAGATGCAAACTGTAAGTTTCAAAAAGAAGGACTCACTTTTGATGATGTCCTTTTAATTCCTGGTGAGTCTGATGTTACACCTAATATGATTAATCTGAAAACTAGACTTGCTGGTAATATTATGCTTAATACACCTATAATGACTTCTGCTATGGATACTGTAACAGAAGCTAAAATGGCTATAGCTATCGCTAGAGAGGGTGGTATTGGTATTATTCATAAGAATATGACCATCGAGCAACAAGTGGACGAGGTTGACAAGGTTAAACGCTCTGAAAATGGTGTTATAGTGAATCCTTTTTCACTAACTGAGAACCATTTTGTTTACGAAGCCGACGAACTTATGGGTAAGTATAAGATATCTGGTGTTCCTATAGTCGATAAAAAAGGTAAACTTGTAGGTATTATAACTAACAGAGATATGCGTTTTATGGTCGATTATAATGCTAAGATTTCAGAAGTCATGACTAAAGATAATCTTGTAACTGCACCAGTTGGAACTACTCTTATACAGGCACAAGAGATTCTTAGAAAGTATAAGATTGAAAAACTTCCATTAGTAGATGATGAGGGATATCTTAAGGGACTTATAACCATTAAGGATATTGAAAAGGCTGTAGAGTTCCCTAACTCTGCTAGAGATGAAAAGGGCAGATTACTATGTGGTGCTGCTTTGGGTGTTACTAATGACGTTCTTGAACGTGCTGGTGCTTTAATAGAGGCTCAAGTTGATGTGTTAGTATTGGATTCTGCTCATGGTCATAGCAAGAATATAGCTAATTGTGTACGTAAGATTAAAGAGGCTTATCCTAACATTCCATTGATTGCAGGTAATATTGCTACTGCCGAGGCTGCTGAATATCTAATTAATGCGGGTGTGGATTGCTTAAAGGTTGGTATAGGCCCTGGTTCTATATGTACTACTAGAGTAATTGCAGGTATAGGTGTACCTCAAATTACTGCTGTGTATGATGTAGCTTGTGTTGCTAATAAGTATAATATTCCAGTAATTGCTGATGGTGGCATTAAGTACTCAGGTGATATAGTTAAGGCTTTAGCAGCTGGTGCTAACGTAGTTATGTTAGGTTCATTACTTGCAGGTTGTGAGGAATCCCCTGGAGCTACTGAAATATTCCAAGGACGTTCTTTCAAGGTTTATAGAGGTATGGGAAGTCTTGCCGCTATGGAGAATGGTTCTAAGGATAGATATTTCCAAGCTGGTACTAATGAAACTAAGAAACTCGTTCCAGAGGGTGTTGAAGGTCGTGTACCTTATAAGGGTTTGGTATCTGATACTATATATCAACTATGTGGTGGTATACGTTCTGGTATGGGTTATTGTGGTTGTGTAGATATTCCTACACTACATGAAAAAGCTAAGTTCGTTAAGATTACTGGTGCAGGTCTTAAAGAATCTCACCCACATGATATCTATATTACTAAGGAAGCACCAAACTACTCCACACAGATATAGTTAAAAATTTACGTTAATATAGAAACTCTTTGAGTGGAATGTATACATTCCACTCAATCTTTTTTATTAATCTATCCCTTTATTGAGTATGTTTATGTTTCGTACTATAGTTTTTCTACCACGCCAATAGTATGCACCTTTCTTAGATATATTATCTTCGGTTAAGATGTGGTTAGCACCTGTTATAAATGCTTGTATGTACGTTTCAGCGACATCTTTATTCATGGGACAGATAGTTTGACACATATCACAGCCCCAAGCAGTATGGTTGCATACCATTAGATTCTTTTCATAGTCTAAGAGTTCACCTTTTTTCTGTGTGATGTTTGAAAGACAAGTATCTTCTTTAATGCCCTCAACACCTATAGATTTAGTAGGACAGTTATTAGCACAAAGACCACAACCTATGCAGACTTCATTATGTTCAGTACAATCTATATCCATATCTGTAACAACCTCACCTAAGAATACATAAGAACCATACTTTTTTGTGATTAAAAGTCCATTCTTACCAACGCAACCCAATCCAGCTAACTGCGATGCTTTTACCTCTCTAATAGGTGAGTTATCTGCAAATGGTTCAAACGTATAGTTCGGAAAGGTCTTTTTTAAACTATTGGATACGTTTCTTAACATATCCATAACTACTATGTGATAATCGGGTACACAAGCATAGTAAGATATGTTCCTCTTTACGTTAGAAGGCTCTTTTACAAGGTATGGAAAGGCACACATTATTATAGTCTTAGCATTTAAAGGAACTCTTGCCACTGCTCTACAAGGGAGTAGTGGCAAGACATTTTCAAATCTACAAAAGCCAAATAGTTCTATGTTGTTTAGTTTCATAATAGCATCTATGCTATTATATTCCGCACTCATCGTAATCTTTCCATTTTTCATTATGTTTTTTATCACTGCGTATCTTCATAATGCCCACTATGATGAATCCAGTCAAAAGACACAAAGAGAGTATTATAGAAGTTATGGTACTTAAGAATAGAACATTACTTTCTTGTTTTTTATTAT
Organism: Ruminococcus sp.; assembly: GCA_021200215.1. Taxonomy (GTDB): domain Bacteria; phylum Bacillota; class Clostridia; order Oscillospirales; family Ruminococcaceae; genus UBA5884. The sequence goes on from JAJQGV010000072.1 coordinate 7,676, forward strand.
CTTTCATAAAAATCTCCTTTCAAGAGGTATCTATATAGATATTTTAGCAACATGACACTAAGTTAAAGTAGGCTAGTATAAAAAATCCGACAACTGCAACAGAATACTTAAAAGTTTAGATTACAGATGTCGGATTTATTAATATGCAGAAAAGATATTACTTAGTTTCTTTTTCAATATAAGCTACAATATCGCCAATAGTTTTAATATCAGCCATAGCCTCGTCAGGAATTTCAATGCTAAAAGCATCTTCAAGGTTCATAACTAAGTCAACAACGTCAAGAGAGTCTGCACCAAGGTCATCTGTAATAACAGCTTCCATAGTAATTTCATCTTCAGCAACATCTAGTTGTTCTGCTACGATTTCTTTAACCTTATCAAAAACCATTTTCTAAACCTCCATATTTAATGTATATATACAAGACCACGTAAGGTAGTCTACGTACCAATAATAACAGATTAGTTGAAGATATTAATTACTCTTCAAATTCGCCAATCTTTCTAAACTTAGTATATCGTTCATTTAATAGAACGTCAAGAGTTTTTTTCATTTTTTCGTCCGTCTTTTTCACCAAATATTCTTTAATATTTTCGGACATTTTATACAAGTCCATATGTGCCCCACCAACGGGCTCGGGAATGATGGTTTCACATACACCTAAACTTTTTAAATCTTGAGCAGTTATGTGCATAATCTGCATAGCCTCTTTTTCTTTAGAAGCGTCTTTCCAAAGTATAGATGCAAAACCTCTAGGTGATACTACTGAATACAGTGCGTTTTCAAGCATAGCGAGTTCATCGCAGATACCTATAGCTAAAGCACCACCACTTTCGCCTTCACCTAACACAATAGATATTATAGGCGTCTTTAGAACCATTAATTCCATTAAGTTTTTAGCAATAGCCTCACCTTGACCTCTTTCCTCTGCACCGATACCACAGAATGCTCCAGGAGTATCTATGAAGAATATTACAGGACGTTTAAACTTTTCAGCTTGTTTAGCAAGTCTAAGAGCTTTTCTATAGCCTTCTGGGTGAGGCATAGCAAAGTTAGATTGTTTATTCTCTATAAGATTCTTACCCTTAACTTCAGCTATTACCGTTACAGGGATTCCATTAAGAGTAGCAATACCTCCAAGTATAGCACCATCATCGCCATAATGTCTATCACCATGTAGTTCAATGAAGTTATCGAATATAAGAGGGATATAATCTCTAATAGTAGGACGATTCTTATTCCTAATAAGTTCCATCTTTTCCCAAGGTGTACGGGATTTACTTTCCATGACCTTATACTACCTACCTTTCATTAGTGATTATCTACTTTTTTATAGTTGTGAAGTTCTAAAATCTTAGATAGTGTAGAACGCATCTTTTTACGTTCAACTATCATATCTACGAACCCTTTTTCTAATTGGAACTCGGCAAGTTGGAACTCGTCGGGAAGATGTTGCTTAATAGTATCTTCAATTACACGTCTACCAGCAAAACCTACCAATACTTTAGGTTCAGCGATAATAATATCTCCAAGTGATGCAAAAGATGCAGTAACTCCACCTGTAGTAGGGTCTGTAAGCACTGTGATGTACAGATTGCCACTTTCACCATGCTTAGCAACTGCTCCAGAGGTCTTAGCCATCTGCATTAAGGATACTATACCCTCTTGCATTCTAGCACCACCAGATGCAGTAAAAAGTATTATGGGAAGATTGTTTTGTGTAGCATATTCAATGGCACGAGTTACTTTCTCTCCTACTACACTTCCCATAGATGCCATCATAAAGTGGCTATCCATAACGCCTATGACAGTTCTTATACCTTTAATAGTACCTTCACCAGTGATTATAGCGTCCATAAGACCAGTTTTTTGTCTTAAAAGTTCTTGTTTTTCCTCATACTTAGGAAAGTTTATCGGATTCTTACTCTTCATGTTAGCATCGAACTCTGTAAAGCTGTTGGCATCAAGAGTAAGTTCTAGTCTTTCTCTAGCAGTTAATCTACCATGATAATTACACTTAGGACACACCTTATTGAAAGCTTGAAACTCTTCTTGGAATAGAACGTTTTGACATCTAGGACATTTATATAGTAGGTTATCTGGAACTTTACTATTATTATAGTTGCTCGCAGTAGAATTCTCAGTTGAGTTATTGCCGTCTTGGATTGAACTATTAAATCTAGTCTTTACTTGTTTGAATAAGTTTTCAAGAGCCAAAATTTACACCTCCACACATTACAACTTAAACTCTTTTTCTAAGAAAGAGTTGTTATAGTTACCCTCTTTAAAAGCCTTGTGTCTAATAATATTGAGTTGAAAGTCTATGTTAGTATCAACGCCGTCCACTATAAATTCCGATAATGCCCATTTCATCTTCATGATAGCTGTATCTCTATCGGGAGCATGAACTATTAACTTAGCAATCATAGAGTCGTAGTATGGGGGAATAGTGTATCCTTGATATACTGCACTATCTATTCTAATGCCAAACCCACCAGGGGTATGTAGAGCCTCTATAGTACCAGGAGAGGGTCTAAAGTTAAGTGCAGGATTTTCAGCATTGATTCTACATTCAATGGCATGACCGTTCATGTGGATATCCTTTTGAGTAAATGGTAGTTTTTCGCCACTAGCTACTAAAATTTGAGTCTTAACTAAATCTATACCAGTGACTGCTTCAGTAATAGGGTGTTCTACTTGTATGCGAGTGTTCATCTCCATAAAGTAGTAATTTCTATCCTTGTCTACTAAGAACTCTATAGTACCTGCGTTCTTGTAGCCACAAGCCTTAGCGGCTCTTACAGCGGATTCTCCCATCTTTTTACGAAGTTTGTCGGTCATTATCGGACTAGGAGTTTCCTCTAATACTTTTTGATTGCGTCTTTGCATAGAGCAATCACGTTCACCAAGGTATACTACGTTACCATAGTTATCTGCCATAATTTGAACCTCAATATGTTTAGGTTCAAGGATAAGTTTTTCTATATACACTGAACTATCGCCAAAGAAGTTTAAAGCCTCTTGTTGAGCGATGGTAATCTGTTCTTCCATCTCCTTAGGTGTATTGATTCTTCTAATACCACGACCACCACCACCAGCAGATGCCTTTACTAATACAGGGTATCCTACTTTTTTAGCAATCTCTAAAGCATCACTTACAGATTTAACCGCACCATTTGAACCAGTAATTACGGGTACTCCCGCATCTTCCATAGTTTTTTTAGCTTGAGCCTTATCTCCGAGCATTTCAATAGAGTGTGGGTCTGGACCTATGAAGGTTATTCCACACCTTTGACACATACTAGCAAAGTGTGCATTTTCTGATAGAAAACCAAATCCAGGGTGGATAGCCTCTGCTCCAGTAATTTCACACGCCGATATTATAGCCTTCATATTTAAGTAACTATCTTTAGAGTTAGCAGGGCCTATACATATAGATTCATCGGCTATTTGAGCGTGAAGGGAGTTTTTATCTGCAGTAGAGTATACAGCAACTGTCTTGATGCCTAATTCACGACACGCTCTAATGATTCTTACTGCAATCTCTCCTCTATTAGCAATTAAAACCTTTTTAAACATTATACTTATACTTCCTTATTGAATGGCAAAAGATATTTCACAAGTAACAGCTTTTTTGCCATCTACGGTAGCTATTGCCTTGCCTACACCTACAGGGCCTTTTACTTTGATAATCTCAACTTCTAAATCTAAAACATCATTAGGGACTACTTTCTTTCTAAACTTAGCCTTATCTATGCTACCAAAGAAAGCTATCTTGCCCTTGTACTCTTCTTTAGATAGAATGCATACTGCACCCGCCTGAGCTAACATTTCAATCATGAGTACTCCTGGAACTACTGGTTCTTGAGGAAAGTGTCCTTTAAACCAAAAGTCATCAGATTTTATGTACTTTCTAGCCTTAATCTTTTGACCAACTTCCATCTCTAAAACTTCGTCTATTAGTAGAAATGGGTCACGATGAGGTATAACTTCCATAATCTGTTCTCGATTCATTAAAACTTCTGACATAGTAGAAAAGCCTCCTTTATTCAATAATCATAATAGGTTGGTCGTACTCAACTGGAGTACCATCTTGAACCATAATTTTTTTAACAGTGCCATCGAATTCAGATGTAACCTCGTTCATTAACTTCATAGATTCTATAATCATGATAACGTCACCTTTCTTTACGATATCGCCTACGTTTACGTAAGGTGGCTTATTTGGTGCAGGTGATGCGTAAAAAGTTCCCACTATTGGAGCTTTTACAACGTTTCCCGTGATTGCAGAAGTTTCAACCTTTACATCGTTAGCACTATTAGAGTTTGGTATTGGCATTGGTGCAGGATTTCCTTGTGGTGGCATTGGTGGTATAGCATTCATTGGTGGCATTGGTGGTGGTGGTGGACATGGTCTGCCCTCTATCTTTATATTTAGGTCACCCTCATTTATTTCTAACTTACTAAGTTTATTTTTCGATACTAATTCCATTAAGGTCTTTAGAGTATCTAAGTTATTACCATCATCATTGAAGAAGTATGACATAATATTTTACCTCCCTTTAAGTTTTATAATATTCTCAAGGAACGCCATTAAAGGCGTTCCTATACTATTTTTAAGATTAATCAGTGTACTTTTTTAAGCATATGGTAGCATTATGACCACCAAATCCTAGAGAGTTAGATAGTGCATAGTTTATATCCATCTTAACGTTTCCATTGATACAATAGTCTAAATCGCACTCTTCGTCAGGTTGAGTAGTTCCAACAGTGGCATGGATTAATCCCTCTTGGATACTCTTAGCAGTAGTTATAGCTTCTACAGCACCTGCACCGCCTAAAAGATGTCCTATCATAGACTTAGTAGAGTTTATCTTAACCTTTTTAGCGTTTTCCTCGCCCAAAGCTAATTTAATAGCAGTAGTTTCGTACTTATCGTTTAAACCAGTAGATGTACCATGTGCATTGATATAGTCAATATCTTCAGGTTTTAAACCACCCTCAAGGTATGCCGATTTCATAGCTTGACTGGCTTCAATACCATCTGGTGATGGAGATGTCATATGGTAAGCATCACAGGTAGCACCATAACCTACAATTTCAGCGTATATTTTAGCACCACGAGTTTTAGCGTGTTCAAGTTCTTCAAGGATAAGTATTCCACTACCCTCACCGAGAACGAAACCACTTCTATCTTTATCGAATGGTATAGAGGCTTTCTCTAAGTTATCGCATTTGGTTAAAGCCTTCATGTTGTTAAATCCGCCCAATGTAAATTTAGATACACAACTTTCTGTACCTCCAGTAATGACAACATCTAAATAGCCATCTTTAATCTTTCTAAAACTTTCTCCGATAGCGTGTGTAGATGATGCACAAGCAGTAACAGTAGCGAAATTATCACCTTTAAAGCCCGTTTTCATAGATATTACACCACAAGCCATATTGATAATACTAGATGGTATATAGAATACAGATATTCTATTAGCACCTTTTTCCATAAACTTAGTATGTTCCTCAGTAGTAAGATTTAAGCCACCTATACCGCAACCTATTATTACTCCAGCCTTGTATGGGTCAACATCTTTAAAGTTTGTACCACAATCCTCAAGGGCTTGTTTAGTAGATGCTAATGCGAATTGAACGAACCTATCTAACTTTCTAGCCTCTTTCTTATCTATACCGTATTTAGTGATATCGAAATCTCTAACTATACCAGCAATCTTTATATCGAAGTCAGAAGTATCAAAAGTATCAATGAAGGAATATCCCAATCTGTTCTGTTTGATGCCGTTCCAAAACTCGTCTACATTTTGACCTAATGGATTTACAGTACCCATACCAGTTATAACTACACGTCTACTCAAAAAAATCTCTCCTTACTTTTATATATTTAAAGTTTATAATCAGTATATTACATTGAAATTAAACTAACATTAAAATTACATAGAAATTCCGCCACTAACCTCTATAACTTGACCAGTAACATAACTAGCATCTTTAGATACTAAAAATGATACTACACTAGCAATCTCATCGGGTTCAGCATAGCGTTTCATTGCAATAAGATTTAACATAGCTTTCTGTTGTTCCTCGGTTAATGCGTCGGTCATAGGAGTTCTAACGAATCCTGGAGCAACTGCATTAGCACGAACTCCACGAGATGCAAACTCTTTGGCAAACGTCTTAGTCATGCTGATAACAGCACCCTTAGATGCTGAATAGTTAAACTGTCCAGCGTTGCCGTACATACCTACTACAGATGCCATACTTACTACTGCACCACTTCTTTGTTTCATCATAATAGAACCTACTAACTTCATCATGTTAAATACACTCTTTTGATTTACTGCTATTACTCTATCATAATCTTCTTCTTTCATACGAGCCAAAAGACCATCTTTAGTGATACCAGCGTTGTTTACTAAAGCATCGATAGAACCAAATCTATCCTTAACAGATTTAACCATAAGTTCGCAATCGGAATATATAGAAACGTTAGCAGAGAATATTTCAACTTCCACTCCAAAAGAACGGCATTCTTCAGCGACCTTTTCAGCGTTAGCCTTATCGCTATCACTTGGAAAGTGATTTATTGCTATATTAAAGCCATCTTTAGCCAATCTTTTAGCTATACAAGCACCAATACCTTGTGATGCTCCCGTAATTAATGCAGTTGCCATAATAAAAAATCTCCTTTAGTTTAGTTTTAATAACTTTTCAGCTTGACTGAACATATCTTTAACTATATCAGCACAAGGTTTAACATCGTTAATCATACCTGCAATAGCTCCACATAGGAAAGTACCCTCTTCAATGTTACCATCTTGAACAGCCTTTCTAAGAGAACCTATAGTAATCTTTTCAAACTCTTCTGGAGTACCACCATCACGTTCAAAAGTTTGAAGTTTTTTAGAAAATTTAGTCTTAATATTTCTACATGGGTGACCTGTATAGAAACCAGTAACTATATGGTCGGTATCTTTAGCTTTAATGACTAGCTCTTTGTATACTGGGTTGATTTGAACCTCATCACTAGCTAAGAACCTAGTACCCACTTGAACTCCCTCTGCACCGAGCATGAAACTAGCAGCGACTCCACGACCATCAGCAATGCCACCTGCAGCTATTACTGGTACAGATACAGCATCTACTACTTGAGGTACTAAGCACATAGTAGTATTATCACCAATGTGACCACCGCTTTCAGTACCCTCAGCTATAATAGCATCAGCACCTGAACGTTCCATTCTTCTAGCAAGGTTCACTGTAGATACTACTGGAATGACTTTGATTCCATTCTCTTTCCAACTGTTTATATACTTAGCAGGATTGCCTGCACCAGTAGTTACAAAGGCTACCTTTTCGTCAACTACAAGTTGAGCTAAATCATCAGCGTTAGGTGACATAAGCATAATATTTACACCAAATGGCTTATCTGTTAGAGTCTTAGCCTTTCTAATCTGTTCTCTAAGATAGTCTATAGGGGCAGAACCACCCGCAATGATACCTGCACCACCCCCATTAGATACTGCACTAGCTAAAGTGCTTTCAGCAATCCAAGCCATGCCACCTTGTAATATAGGATATTCTATTCCTAGTAGTTCAGTAATTCTAGTTTTCATCGTTAATACTTTCCTTTCAATATTAGTAATTAGTATTCTAATACTACCGCACCATAAGTTAAACCTGCACCAAAACCTACGAAACATATTTTATCGCCACGTTGAATCTTTCCACTTCTAACTGCCTCATCGAAAGCTATTGGAATGGTCGCACTAGATGTATTACCATGTTCTTCAATATTAACTATAAACTTGTCCATAGTAGCACCTAAATTTTTACAAGCTGTTTCAATAATTCTAATGTTGGCTTGATGTGGAATGAAGAAGTCTATATCATCTACAGATAAGTTAATCTTTTCACAGGCAAGTCTGGTAGCATTTGGAAGAATTTTAGTAGCAAACTTATATACTTCTTTACCATTTTGGATAATATATGGTTTTAACTCAGTAGGTAGACCGTCCTCAATCATGACGGGTTCACCATGGAGTTGTCTTTCTGGTTCATGATGTCTAGCACATAAGAAAGTTGCACCATTACCATCTGCACCAAGGTGCGATGTAAACAACTTATCAGATGCCTCAACTATACAAGCACCCGCACCATCTCCAAATAGTACACAAGTAGTTCTGTCGGTAAAGTCAGTAATCTTAGATAGAGCTTCTGTTGCTACTACTAAGATGTATTTAATATCACCTGCAAGTAAGTATCTACGAGCCATATCCATACCATAAGCAAAACCTGAACAAGCACAGTTTAAATCTAAAGCCATGCTACCTATAGCACCTAGTTCACGTTGAATCATGCACGCAGTAGATGGAAGATAGTAATCTTCGGTAGTACTAGATACTATTATTAAACCAATATCCTTGATGTCAATACTAGCCATTTCCAAAGCTTTCCTTGATGCTTTCGTTCCCATTGACCAAGTAGGCTCACCATTTGCAATGTGTCTTTTTTTAATGCCTGTTCTAGTAGTAATCCACTCGTCGCTAGTTTCAACGTAGTTAGATAGGTCATCATTAGTTAAAATCATTTCAGGCGAATAACTGCCTGTTCCTAAAATATTAATACCTTGCAAAAAAATTTCCTCCTATAAAGTTGTAT
>JAJQGV010000134.1 GCA_021200215.1 Ruminococcus sp.
CTATAGTGTAATTTAATCTAATCTATAATAGAAGGAGTTTTTACATATGAAAGCTGTAATCACAGTAGTTGGTAAGGATAAAACAGGTATACTCGCAGAGGTTAGCACTGTATGTAGTCAAGAAAAGGCAAACATAGTTGAGGTTACACAATCTGTACTACAAGATATGTTCTGCATGATTATGCTCGTAGATATATCTTCCTCTGAGTTTGATAAGCTATCTGCTAAATTGAAAGACGTCGAGGAAAAACAGAACTTAAAGATACACGTAATGCATGAAGATATTTTTAACTCTATGCATAGAATATAGGGGGTACTTTCATGATTAATACTAATGATATCTTAGAAACTATTACCATGATACAAGACGAATGTCTTGATATTCGTACTATTACTATGGGTATCTCGCTATTAGACTGTTGCGACAGTGATATAGATAAGGCTTGCGAAAAGGTCTATAACAAGATTACTGCTAAGGCAAAGAATCTAGTTGCAGTAGGTGAACAGATTGAAAAGATGTATGGTATTCCTATCATCAATAAGAGAATATCTGTTACGCCTATAGCTATGATATGTGCTTGTTGTACTGAAAGGAATCCAATTAAGTTTGCATTGACGCTCCAAAAGTGTGCAGATAAATGTGGAGTAAACTTCATAGGTGGATACTCTGCATTAGTGCATAAGGGTTTTTCCGCTGGTGATTTGGAACTAATAAACTCTATTCCAGAGGCTCTAGCTAAGACTAGTAATCTATGTGCCTCAGTAAATGTAGGCTCAAGTCGTTCGGGTATAAATATGGACGCCGTTAAGCTGATGGGTGAGGTGGTTAAAAAATCTGCTGAACTAACTAAAGATAATAATTGTATGGGTCCTGCAAAGTTGGTAGTGTTCTGTAATGCTCCCGAAGATAATCCATTTATGGCAGGAGCTTTTCATGGTGTAGGTGAACCTGATTGTGTTATCAATGTGGGAGTTTCAGGCCCTGGAGTAGTACGCTCTGCAGTATCTAAGCACCCAGATGCAAGCATTGATGAGATTGCAGACGTTATTAAAAAGACAGCCTTTAAGGTTACTCGTATGGGACAGTTAGTGGGTTCTAAAGCCTCTGAAATGCTTGGAGTTCCTTTCGGTATAGTAGATTTATCACTAGCACCTACACCTGCTGTTGGCGATAGCGTCGCTCATATCTTAGAGGAGATAGGTCTTGAACAGTGTGGAACTCATGGAACTACCGCAACCTTAGCACTTTTAAACGATGCCGTTAAGAAGGGTGGAGTTATGGCATCTTCACACGTTGGAGGACTTTCTGGTGCGTTTATACCAGTATCTGAAGACGCTGGTATGATAGATGCTACCGTAGATGGTACACTATCACTTGAAAAACTAGAGGCTATGACTGCAGTATGTTCTGTAGGTCTTGACATGATAGTTGTACCTGGTGATATTACCCCCGATACGATATCTGCCATCATTGCCGATGAGGCTTGTATAGGTATGGTAAACAATAAGACTACTGCTGTTAGGTTGATTCCAGCAATCGGAAAGGACGTTGGCGATAGCTTAGAATTTGGTGGTCTATTGGGTAGTGGCCCAGTCATGAAGATTAATAAGAAATCCCCTGCTAAGTTTATATCTAGGGGAGGACGTATCCCTGCACCTATGCACTCTATTAAGAATTAGACTCAGTCTTAAATTCGTTTGGGCGACTATGTCTAGTCGCCCTAAACTATCATAAAGGAGGTTTTTATTATATCATGGATAAGTATATTAATAGAATCAAGAATACACTATCGTACACTATGGTAACACCTAAGAATCCTAGTGAGGTTAAAAGTTTAGATAGTATATCTGAAAGGTTAGAAAAACGTTGTCCTCAATATGGCTTAGAGTTTGTATCTTTAGGACATAATGAGAATCTAAACTGTCATATGGCAACGGTAAGATATTTGAATAAGGAGTTTAAGATAAACTTCTTTAAAGAGCCTTTGTATAAACAAAATCAGCAACATCTTCAAGTGTATCATAAGTTAAGTTATGCCGAAAAAGAAACTCTTGAAAAGGACGTTGTAGACGGTATAACCGTAGCTATGGACTTTTCTCAAGGAAACTTTCACCCAGTGGTAGGTTTACATATACAACTTAAGTTTATGTGCTGTCTAATTGAGGATATGTCATTCTGTGTGGATTTTAATGCCGAAAGAATACTATCGGGAGTGTGGTGTGGCATACAAGCTAAGAGCAATACCCCACCATCTTTGAAGTATCTATATACCGTACAAGGTGTAGGTTCTGATATCGATGATGGCAAAGTGTGGTTACATACTCACGGGCTTAATAGGTGTGGTTTCATAGAACTTGAGATTATGGATAGCAACATTGAATCTGCTAATGACCATGCACTAATATTGAGCAACTTTGCCGACTGGATTATATCTAACCCTAAGCCTATTGAAGAGGGTACACCTATCATAATAGGTAAAGATATCCACGAAGATAACATAGTTCTAACTTGGATAAATTGGATGGAAGCTAACAAACAATATGACAAGATGTTAATAGGTGGCAGAAACTATCGTGACGTTGAACATAGTGGCCCTATTGGTACTGTGTACGCTGTAGAGAATCGTGAGGGTTCTAAGTTAATTCCACTATCTGAAGTAGATACCTCTAACTATAAAAGTATATTGATGGTTCTTCCTGAACAAGAAAGCGTAAGAACCTCTACTATGGCTAAGGAAAGGGTCAACTTCCTTAGAAACTGGTCAGCACTATCTAGTGCTAAGGCTAGGGTTAAGATAGCTTTTCAAATTAAGGACGATGTAGCAGAAAAATGTGGCTCTAACTTTGAACATCTTTGGTGTGACCTTCACAAGCTAGACAAGGATAGCGTATACTGTGAAGTGAATCAAAAACCTAGGTATGTTGATACCGTTAAAGAGGGTGAGAAGATTAAGATATCTCTTGACAACCTAAGCGATTGGTATCTTGAAGTAGACGATATGCAAATTACCCCAGATAGTGTGTATCAGTTGGTAGAGTAATGGCTAGTTTAGACTATAATATCACGTTGGGCTTAGAGAGTATATCTAAGCTGTGTGAACTGCTAGGGAATCCACAAGATGCGTTTAGGTCGATACACATTGCAGGTACTAACGGCAAAGGCTCTACGGGAGCGTATATAGAAAGTATTCTAATAGAAAATGGTATCACCGTAGGTAGATATACTTCTCCTGCTGTAAGAAGTATATTTGAAACTATTACAGTTAATAGAACACCTATAACCTTAGATGACTATAACACTTGCAAAGATAGAGTTATAAAAGTATCTAAAAGGTTAGAATCTATAGGTGTTAGAGAACCATCTGCATTTGAACTTGAAACCGCTATAGCCTTTGAGTACCTATCTACAAGGTGTGATGTGGCTATAATAGAGGTAGGCATGGGTGGTCGCTTAGATGCTACTAACGTACTACACAACAAGATTCTATCTGTTATTACTTCGATTAGTTTAGACCATACTCAGTACTTAGGTGATACCCTTACTAGTATTGCTACCGAAAAATGTGGAATCATTCAAAGTGGAGTGCCTACCGTAACCATTATGCAACATCATGACGTGTTAGATACTATATACGATGTATGCAAACGAAAAGGCTCTAATCTGAGTGTAGCCGATAGGTCAAACGTTTTAAATGTGGCTTTAGATGGTAACTATATATTACATTTTGATTACTTAGCGTACAAGGATTTACAATCCCAAATGTTAGGCGACTTTCAAATAGATAATGCTATACTATCCATAGTTGCGTGTGAAACTTTAAATGTCCCTAAAGAGTGCATAGTTAGAGGAATATCTAAGGCTGTTTGGAAATATCGTTTCGAGATAGTCCGTAGGGACAGACCTTTAATAGTATTAGACGGTTGCCACAATGCAGATGCATCACTACGCCTAAGAAAAACCTTAGACGACTATTTTAACAATATGTCTATATGCTACATTATGGGCATATTTAAAGACAAGGATTATAAGACTATAGTTAAGAATCTATGCGATAGAGCTGACGTGGTATATACCATCTCTACAGATGGTATACGCTCATTAAGTGCAGAGAATCTAGCTAAGGTAGTACGTAGCTATAATGACAACGTTACTCCTTGTTACAGTATAGAGCAATCTATAAAGCTTGCTAGAAGTTCTAATACCGATGTTATATTGGTATTCGGTTCACTATCTACGCTATCGCAGTTCGATGAATTTTAGGAGGATTTTTTCAACCATGATAGATTGTCATACACACACAAACAACTCCCCAGATGCCGAGAGTACTCCCTACGATATGGTTAAAAAAGGCATTGAAATAGGTTTGAACGTTATGGCTATCACCGACCATTGTGAAGTAAATATGTGGTATCCTAAGGAACACTACAAGGAAACGTTCGACTATGATGACTACAACTATATGCAGAGTTTTGAAAAGTCTTTAGCAGATATTGTCGCTTTGAAAGAACAGTTTAAAGGTGATATTAAACTAATATGCGGTATAGAATTAGGTCAAGCCTTTATGGACTTTACTCTTGCTGAAGAGATTATCTCTGACAGAAGATTGGACTTCGTAATAGGTTCGGTACATCAAATATATGGTTTTCAGGACTTCTTTAATATAGACTACTCTAAGGTGGATATATATACCTTAATGCAAGGCTACTTCTTAACGATATTAAAGCTATGCAAGTGGGGAAAGTTTGACATATTGGCTCACCTTACGTATCCACTTAGATACATCTATAAGGCTGGCTATTCTGTGGATATGCATAGGTTTGAACCTACTATTAAAGAAATCTTTAAGACTATTATAGATGGTAACATAGGCTTAGAGGTAAATACATCGGGACTTAGACAGGGTTGTGGATTCCCATTCCCTACTGCTGAATACGTTAAGAAGTACAAGGACTTAGGTGGTAGTATAATATCTGTGGGTAGCGACGCTCACTCTACTGACCAACTTGCTAATGACGTTCAAAGTTGCATAGATATGATAAAATCTTGTGGGTTTGAATATCTAACGTACTACGTTGATAGAAAACCTATACAGTATAAAATTTGATAGATGGAGGTTACATTATGGATACTATCCTAAAACTTTTAAAACACAACGCTAGATTATCTTCGGAAGAACTTTCCAGTATGACTGGACTATCTGTTCCAGAGGTTGAACAGAAGATTAAATGCTATGAGAAAAAAGGCATAATAATGGGTTATAGTGCCATATTAAACGAAGAACTCATTGAAGATGATAATGATGTTACCGCTTATGTAGAGGTTAAAATCACGCCTGAAAAGAACGCCGGTTATGATGCTATCGCTAAGACTATCGCTCAATACGATGAGGTGGAGAGTGTAACGTTAATGTCGGGTGCTTACGATTTAGCAGTGACTATCAGTGGTACTAACGTTAGAAACATATCGCTGTTTATATCACAAAGGTTATCTGCCATTGAGGGAGTACTATCTACTGCTACGCACTTTATCTTAAAAAGATATAAGGATAAGGGCATATGTATAGACCAAGATACTACCGATGAAAGGGGCTTTGTCGCTCCTTAGTGGTTGACTCTGTTAAGAACCTATTAGACTAATAATGTTAAAGGAGTGTTATTTTATCCCTATGATAGACTATCAAAAAATTTTGACTAAGAAAGTTCAAAATATAAAACCTTCTGGTATTAGACGTTTTTTCGACGTTGCCGAAACTATGGAGGACGTTATAAGCTTAGGTGTTGGTGAACCTGACTTTGCTACTCCTTGGAGTATTCGCAACGAGGCTATAAATAGTCTAAAAAAAGGCAGAACCCACTATACATCTAATTCTGGTTTAATTAACCTTAGAAATGCTATATCGGACTATACCTTTAGAAAACATGGTGTTAAGTATTGTCCCAACGATGAGATTATAGTTACAGTGGGTGGCTCGGAGGCTATAGATATCGCTATACGCTCTATGGTAGATGTTGGCGATGAGGTGCTTATAGTTGAACCTTGTTTTGTATGTTATGCTCCATTGGTTCAAATGTGTGGAGGTATTCCAATAACCATTGAAACTAAGGTTCAAGACAACTTCAAGTTAAGAGCATCTGCACTAAAAGAAAAGATTTCTGATAAAACTAAGCTTTTAATACTTCCATTTCCAAACAATCCAACGGGTGCTATTATGACCAAAGATGACCTATCTGAAATAGTGGAGGTGATTAGAGATACCAACATAGTAGTGCTAAGTGATGAAATATATGGAGAACTTACCTATGGCAGAAAACATTGCTCTATAATAGAGTTCGATGGCATGAAAGAACGTACCGTATATATTAACGGATTCTCTAAAGCTTTCGCTATGACAGGTTGGCGTTTGGGTTATCTTTGTGCCCCTAAAGAACTCTCTAAGCAGATGTTAAAACTTCATCAGTATGGTATAATGTGTTCACCTACTATTAGTCAATACTCAGCTGTAGAGGCTCTTACTAACTGCGAAGATGACGTCGCTAGTATGCGTGATGAGTACAACATTCGCAGACGCTTAGTTGTAGATGAATTTAATAAGATGGGTTTAACCTGTTTCAATCCTGAGGGTGCTTTCTATGTATTCCCATGCATAAAGAGTACTGGACTCTCTAGTGAAGACTTTTGCGAAAGGCTACTATATCACAAGCGAGTAGCAGTAGTCCCTGGTGATGCTTTCGGTGAGTGTGGAAATGGATTTATTAGAGTATCCTATGCATATTCGTTAAAGCATCTACAAGAGGCGTTAAAGCGTATTAGAGAGTTCTTAGAAGAATTAAATGAGGGTAATTAACATGGTTAATCAGCTACTAGATTTAAAATCTTCGGCAAAGGTGAACCTAACTTTAGATGTAGTAGGTAGACGTCCCGATGGATATCATATACTTGAAAGTATATTCTATGAAGTTCCTATATTCGATACTATCGCAATAGCCATAACCGATAACAACATGGTAGACGTTCAATGTGTTACTAAGTCACCTAATGAATCTATTCCAAATGGTGAGAAGAACATAGCATATGTATCTGCTAAGAGATTCTTAGATACCATTGGCGATACTTCACATGGAGTTAGCATAGGAATCTTAAAAAATATACCATCACAAGCAGGTTTGGGTGGAGGTAGTTCTAACTCTGCGTGTGTATTGAAAGCCTTAAATAGAATGTTTGATTATCCACTAACCAATGCTGAGCTTATCAAGTTAGGTGCGTCTATAGGTGCAGATGTTCCATTCTTTATCATGGGAGGAACAGTCTATGCTACAGGTATAGGTGATGTATTGACCCCTTTAAAACCTCTTCCAAAGTTGAATATGGTAATAGCTAAAGGTACAGATGGTATATCTACACCACAAGCATATAGGCAGATAGACCAACTATCTAACGTTAAGCACATTAATAACACCTTAGTATTGAGTGCTATTGAAAATCAAGATATTGTTACATTAAGTAAGTGTTGTGGAAACGTATTTGAACAGATTACTCTACCCCAAAGTATAACAGATATTAAAAACTCTATGCTTAAAGCTAACGCTCTATGTTCGGTTATGACGGGTAGTGGTTCGGCAGTGTTTGGTATCTTTGAAACTCCAAAGCTTGCTAGAGAGTGCTTTAATGCTCTTAATGTGCCTACTAAGTTTCTAATATAGAAAGGATTTTTATCTGTGAAACGTGTTAATAAGATACTATCTAATGTGGAGTTTAAATCTTGCCTACAGACTATAGAAAACTTTGAAAGAGAAAGAATCTTCTGTAAGCATGGCTTAACTCACCTACTAGACGTGGCTAGGATTAGCTATATCTTAAACTTGGAGAGTGGTCTAAACGTTCCAAAAGAGATTATCTATGCTACTGCACTACTTCATGATATAGGAAGATATGACCAATATATGTACAACATACCTCATAATCAAGCTAAGAATAGGATTGTAAACATTCTTAGTAGTTGCGAATACTCTACCGAGGAGATTAACACAATAGTAGATGCTATACAGAAACATCAAAAGCAATCTAACCAACTTAAAACTCTTGCCGATATTCTATACAAGGCAGATAAACTATCTAGGCTATGCTTTAACTGTGATGCTGAGAATCGGTGCTACTGGAACGATGATACTAAAAACAAAGACTTAATACTTTAGAGTCTTTTTGAAAGGAAAATATTATTATGATTATTGGAAATAAGAACTTTAATCAAAATAGAACCTACATAATGGGAATATTAAATGTTACCCCCGACAGCTTCTCCGATGGTGGTAAGTTTAATTCCATAGACAACGCATTACATCACTGTGAACAGATGATTAATGACGGTGCAGATTTAATAGACGTTGGCGGTGAAAGTACTAGACCTAACTATACTAAAATATCTGATGAGGAAGAAATATCTAGGGTTGTACCTATCATTGAGGCGATTAAAAAGAACTTCGATATTCCTATATCTATAGATACCTATAAATCTCACGTTGCCGAGGAAAGCTTTAAGGCTGGTGCTGACTTACTTAACGATGTTTGGGGTTTAAAGTATGATATCAATATGGGTAAGGTCGCTAAAAAGTATGATGTTCCTTGTTGTCTAATGCATAATCGTGATAACCTTAATTACTCTGAAAACTTTATTCAAGACGTTAAACTTGACCTATTAGAGAGTGTATCTATTGCTTTAGAAAACGGTATCTCTAAGGATAAGATTATCTTAGATATGGGTGTGGGTTTCGCTAAGGATTTAAATCAAAATCTATCCATTATGAAACATCTAAACGAATTCAACTCTTTGGGATATCCTATACTTTTGGGAACTTCTCGAAAGTCTATGATAGGCTTAACCTTAAACGTTCCGTCTAATGAACGTGTAGAGGGTACTATAGTAACTTCTGTTATAGCTGTTCAGTGTGGTTGTATGTTCGTACGTGTACATGACGTCTTAGAGAATAAAAAAGCTATAACTATGACAGAAGCTATATTAAATGCAAGATAGCACATTACATTATACCAAACATTGGATATACTCTAAAAAGATGTATAAAAGTTTTAAAATACTCTTGACTTTTTTATGTACAATGTGATAGAATGTATATGTATAATTAAGAATCGAGGAGGATATTTCGTATGAATATGAAGAAATTCATTGCAGGAGTTTCTGCAATTGCTATGGTTATGACATCTGGTTCTGCGTTGGTATCTGCCGACGATACTACCGAAGAGTTAGGCGAAGTAGTAGCATCGGCAACTTTTGAAGACGGTTTAGATGGCTTTTCATCTCGTATGAATGAGGGCGACTCTGTTACAGTTTCTGTAGCTAATGATGATGCTCATGGTGGAAATGGATATCTGCTATGTGAGGGTAGAACTAAATCTTGGCAGGGTGCACAGTTCTTAACAGATGGTATACTTGAGAGTGGTAAAAAGTACGTTGTAGATGCGTGGGTAAAGACTCCATGGTATGCAACCATAACATTAAGTATGCAGTATACTGACAGTGCGGGTGAAGTACACTATACTAACATTGCCAGTGTTGTATCTGAGGGTGCTTGGGTAGAACTTTCAGATGCTAAAGTTCAAATTCCAACCGATTGCACAGATATATATCTATACTTTGAATGTTCCGATACGGGTGTAAACATAGCAATAGATGACTTTACAGTATATTCTACTCCAGAGTATACTATACAACAAGATATAGCATCTTTAAAGGACGTATATTCGCCATACTTTAAGTTTGGTGGTGCTATAACATCTTCAGATTTAGGTTCACAAGCTACTAAGGATTTAGTATTAAAACACTACAATAGTATAACGTTCGGTAATGAATTAAAGCCTGAGAACGTTCTAGTACAATCTGAGTGTCAAGCCTTGGCACAATCGGGTGATGAAACCGAAGTTGCTGTAAGTATTAGTTCTGCTAGAAGTCTATTAGACTTCTGTCAAGAAAACGATATTCCAGTGCGTGGACACGTATTGGTATGGCATAGCCAAACTCCAGGTTGGTTCTTTAAAGAGGGTTACTCTGATGATGGCGATTGGGTATCAGAAGAGGTTATGCTCGGTCGTATGGAAAGCTACATTAAGAATTTAATGGAACTTTTAGCTACTGAATATCCCGATGTTGAATTCTATGCTTGGGACGTTGTAAATGAGGCTTGGCTCGATGATGGTTCTTATCGTACTGGTGGAACTTATGAGGAAAATTCAAACTATTCTGGTTGGGTTAAAGTCTTTGGAGATAACTCTTTTATAGACTACGCTTTTGAGTATGCTAGAAAGTACGCTCCAGAGGGTTGTAAGCTATACTACAACGACTTTAACGAGTATATGCCAGATAAAACTAGTGCTATAATTGAAATGGCTACTAGGTTACAAGAAAAAGGCTTAATAGATGGCATAGGTATGCAATCGCACTTAGATGTATCTTTCCCTAGCATATCTACATATGAAAAGGCTTTAAAAGCTTTCGCTGAAACTGGATTAGATATCCAAATTACTGAACTAGACGTTACTACTTCCGATACTTCTGAACAAGGTCTTGAAACTCAAGCACAATACTATAGCGATATTATGGACTTAGCCGTTGAGTACTCCGATAGTATATCTGCTGTGGTTATTTGGGGTACTACCGATGACGTAAGTTGGCGTTCCGCTAAACTTCCAGTACTATTTAATGAAGATTACACTGCTAAACCTTGTTACTACTCAATAGTAGATGGCTTAGATGACCCCGATGTTACTACCTCTGTTACTACCTCTCAATCTGATTTGGATAATAAGTTCACTGGTACGGTTACTGCTATAGAAGAAGACGAATACGGCGACCTAATATTGACCGTAGATACTAGTAGTGGCGATATGGAAGTTATGGTTAGTGCTAATACTATTCTTAACGGTGTCGCTGATAATATGGATAATGTAAATATTCAAGTTGGTTCTACAGTTGAATTTTCTATAACGGGCAACTTTGCAACCTCTTTAGATGTTATACAAGAATCGGATATTGTACTTGGCGATGTTAATTCAGATTCTAAGGTTAATTCCGCTGACGTTCTACTTCTAAAGAGATATCTCTTAGGTTTAGAATCTGAAGATAGTATCAATTTCGATAATTCAGACTACAATGCAGATTCTAACGTAAACACTGTTGACCTATTGATGCTTAAGAGAGTACTTCTAGGACTTATCTAACATTTAGCAACTATAGTATTATTAATATAGAAAGGATTTTTAACTATGGCTATTAGTTTGAAAAAAGGTCAAAAGATTGACTTAACTAAGTCTAACCCTGGACTATCTAAGATATTGGTAGGTCTTGGTTGGGATACTAACAAGTACGATGGTGGTGCAGATTTCGACCTCGATGCGTCTGTATTCTTAGTAGATGCTAACGGCAGAGCAACTTCTGACAGTGACTTTATTTTCTATAACAATCCAAACCACCCAAGTGGTTCTGTACAGTATATGGGCGACAACAGAACTGGTGAGGGTGATGGCGATGACGAACAAGTTAATGTGGATTTAAGCTTAGTACCTACAAACATAGAAAGAATAGCTTTTACCGTTACTATATATGACTACGAAACTAGAAAGCAGAACTTTGGTCAGGTTAGCAATGCGTTTATTCGTATAGTAGATGTTGCTAACAATACCGAATTGATGCGTTATGACCTTAGCGAGGACTTCTCTATTGAAACTGCTTTAGTCATTGCAGAGTTATATCGTAACAATGGTGAATGGAAGTTCCAAGCCGTTGGAAGTGGTTTTCAAGGTGGATTAGTTGCATTATGTGCCAACTATGGTCTAAATGCAGGTTAAAAAATAAACATAGGTTAAATATCGCTCCTCACACGAGGAGCGTGAATTGAAAAAAATGAATAAATATGGAAAGAATAGATAAGATTAATTACTACTTGGATATAGCTGAAACTGTTCTTAAACGTTCTACTTGTATACGCAGACAGTTCGGTGCAGTAGTAGTAAAAAACGATGAGATAATATCTACTGGGTATAATGGCTCACCTAGAGGTAGAAAAAATTGCTCAGATATTGGTATATGTATACGCAACAGATTGAACATTCCTAGAGGTGAACGCTATGAACTTTGTCGTTCGGTACACGCAGAACAGAATGCTATAATATCAGCATCTAGGAATGAGCTAATGGGTTCTACTATATATCTAGCGTGTCATGATGCCTCTACAAATGCCATAGATGGCAACGTCGAGCCTTGCTCTATGTGTAGAAGGTTTATAATTAATGCAGGTGTAGAACGGGTTATAGTACGTAAAACCAATCAAGATTTTAAGATTATCAACGTAGACGATTGGATTCTAAATGATGAAAGCTTAGAGGGTATCAACGAGTATGGAAAACTTAACTAACATATCTGTGGTTAAAGATATCCTATCTAGGCATGGGTTTAACTTTTCTAAAAGTTTGGGTCAAAACTTTTTAATTAATCCTACGGTATGCCCTAGGATTGCTGAACTTGGAAACGCTAAAGAAGGCTATGGTATCTTAGAGATAGGTACGGGCTTTGGAGTCCTAACCTGTGAACTTGCTAAACGTGCCAATAAGGTAGTTGCTATAGAGATAGATAGCAGATTGATACCTATTTTAAAGGAAACTCTATCCGAATTTGACAACGTTAAGGTTATTAATGCCGATGTTATGAAGGTAGATTTGAATCAAACCATACGCAATGAGTTTCAAGGCTTAAAAGTATCAGTATGTGCAAACTTGCCCTACTATATAACCTCTCCAATAATTATGATGCTACTTGAAAACCATCTGCCGATAGAAAGTATCACCGTTATGGTTCAAAGAGAAGCAGGTCAAAGATTATGTGCTAAGGTGGGAACTCGTGATACGGGAGCTATTACAGTGGCAGTGAACTACTATGCTACAGTTACTAAGCTTTTTGATGTTAATCGTGGAAGTTTTATGCCATCGCCTAATGTGGATAGTTGTGTCATTAGGTTAGATATCCATAAGGATAGAAAACTATCACCAAAAGATGAAGAGTTCTTCTTTAAGGTGGTAAAAGGAGCATTCTCTCAAAGGCGTAAGACTCTAACCAATACTATATCGTCTAGTATGGCAATTTCTAAATGTGATGTATCTAAGGCACTGGAAAGCATAGGAATATCGCCTAGTACTAGAGCAGAAAGTTTAACTATGGAGCAGTTTATAAAGTTTTCTCAAAGTTTACAGCAAGTAACGAGTTTGTGACAGAAAAATAAATAAATAAAATATGTAAGTAAATAACTGTAATTATTTAGAAATTAATACTAATTTCTACACCTTTTTTAAAATCCTTGTGATAGTATAATATCATAAGGAATATTTTTTTTAAGGAAGGTGTACTATAAAAATGAAGGTTGAAAGCATCAATAGTAGTAGGTATAGATATCTAGGCACTACCGCAGAGATATTAACTATGATATTCTTATCGTTCATAATAGCAAACTCTACACTGTCGGGAGTACAATCGTCGTTGAACATAGCTTTAATGGGAGCGTTACCGCCTATATACGCAGGGTCGGTATTGGCTGGAAGTTTAATAGCCTACTTCACCGCAGATAACTTTTTGAACTCTGCAGTAATGATATGTGCTATGCTCCTAGTGGCTGGAGTTAGAATATTTATAAACAAGCGTATAAGCAACGTATATAACTCTTTAATAACTACTCTTTGTATGTTGGGTGGTGGCATAGTAATATTTACTGCTACTGAACAGGATATTAATACTATAAGTATACATATCTGTTTAAGTATCATTACTGGCTTAGTTCAATATTTCTTAGCACAACTATTCTATGAAGATGACTACGGATTCCATATCAATACCGATAGTGTAATATCGTTATCGGTAGCATATGCTCTACTAGTTGCAACGTTCTGTTCGGTCGATATTTGGAACGTCAATATAGGTGTAGTCTTAGGAGTAATATGTGTGCTATGTTGTTCTAAGATATATGGTATCAGTGGTAGTGGTATATGTGGAATACTTACCACTTGTGGAATGTTACTGTTCAACTCTGAACTAGGATTCTCAACAATATTCTTTGCTATGGGAGGTTTAGCGTGTGGCATAATATCACAACAGCACAAGAGTATATCTGGAATATTTTTTATATGTATCAACGTTATAGGCTTAATGTTAGTCGGTGATGTTAATTACTTTGTACTATCTATGGGTGGAATATTTGTGGGTACTTTAGTATTTCTATGCATACCTAGTAAGGTATTTAAAATGGAAACAGATGGTTCTATACTGCCGTATACTACCCCCGATGTATCCTTTTTGGATACTATAGAGGCTAGATTAAAGTACTCTATACAATCGTTAAAAGACGTTCGCTTAAGTACCTCTGGAATAGCTTCTGCCATAGATAAGAGATTTAAACCTTTAGATGTTACCGAAGAGGTGTACCATCAAGTGTGTGTAAACTGTAGGAACAGAAAGTTCTGTTGGGAAAAGAACTCTGAAAAGACTAAGGAAAACTTTGAAGTCTTAAGAGCGTATGACTGCGAAGATATTACACCTACTAATATGCCTGAGTTCTTTAATTGGTGTTTTAAACGTACCGATATAGCAGATGCTTTCGTTAGAAACATCAAACGTAGAGAATTGCTAATACACAACGATATTAAATCTAAAGGGGATAGAGAAACTCTATACGCTCAAATAAGATTGGCTGAGAACGTTATAAGTTCTGTAATGGAAAATATTCTAGTTAGATATAAACCTAAAGTACAAGTTACAGAAGATGTATCTATATACCTTAGAGATAAGCATATAGCATTCTTAAACGTATCGGCTTACCTAAATGATGTATCTAAGCTTACTATAGAGGTATACATTAAAGATGAAAATCTACAGTTTGCCGAACTAGAAAAAGATATATCTGTTATAGCTGAAAGAGATATGGAGTTCCTAAACATAACCTTAATAGATGACTTCTATAGAGTGACGTTCTGCGAAACTAAAGAATACTCTATTGACGTACATACTTCGCAAAAAGTATCTGAGAACTACTCAATATGTGGTGATACTGCCGATAACTTTACAGATTGCTATGGGAATCAGTATGCTGTAATATCTGATGGCATGGGTAGAGGTAACAGTGCTTCTATAGACTCTCAACTTGCCGTTAGACTCTTTAAGAAGTTGACACTGTCTGGTTTAGACGTATCTAGTACCATAGATACCCTTAATGCCTTAATTATGACTAAATCATCAGATGAGAGTTTCGCTACGTTAGATGTATTTAGGTTGGATACCTACAGTGGTACTGCTGATATATTTAAAGCAGGGGCAACCTCTACTATAATAAAGGTAGACGGTGAAGTAAAACTTATAGAAGGAGTATCTTATCCACTTGGAATAATGCAAGAGGTTTCATTATTTAACTACAAGTTGAACGTAAACGTTGGAGATATTATAATTATGATATCTGACGGTGTGGACGAAAGTCTATACCAATATATAAAAACCGTACTTCTATTAGATACTTGCACAGACGTATCGGTGTTAGCACATAACATATGTTCTACCGCATATGAGAACTCTAATAAGCAGTCTGACGATATAACCGTAACTGCCATAAAGATAGTATAGTATGTAAAATTATGAAACGTATGGGTGGGATTTTTGTGTATATTATCAACTTTTGGAAATACAGTCTTAAACTATATGGTTAAAATCTATTAATTTCAGTCTTGCATTAATAATTATTTTGTGCAAAATGCACTATATATAAATATGGTAATAGTTAAATTTGTATGAAATTTGTTAGAAGTATCAAAAAATACTTGATTTATTATCTAACATCTGCTAAAATAGAATTGGGCTAATTA
>JAJQGV010000019.1 GCA_021200215.1 Ruminococcus sp.
ATTATCTATTATGGATTTTGAAAAGTATCTAATTGAAAATGAAGATACATTATCGGGGGATATTAAACAGCTATCAACATTAACCATTGCAGAGGGTAATGTTAATCAAGCATTAATATTATCTCCAGAAAATATTAGAACGACAAATCTATTAGAACAGCTAGGTTTTAAGTGGCACTCTCTAGAAAAGAAAAATCTTGATGATATTGTTAGATTCAAATAATAATTATAGCGAACTCTCTCACTTTTGGTGAGAGAGTTTATACTATTGATATTATTGAACGCCGTAGGTTTTACGATATTCTATCATTTTTTCTAAATATTCTTGACCACCTATTATACCATCTTGTATAGCTTTAATGATATCGTTAATGGTAACTATAGGGTAGATAGTAATATCGAACTCTTGCTTAACCTCTTGTACAGCAGATAGTTCACCTTTTCCCTTTTCCATACGGTCAACAGATATTACCATTCCAGTGATATTAACATCTGCAACGGATTTCAACAATGGCAACACTTGACGGATAGCTGTTCCAGCTGTAATGACATCTTCTATTATTACTACTTTTTCGCCATCTACTAACTTTTTACCTACTATAATACCACCCTCGCCGTGGTCTTTGACCTCTTTACGGTCGAAACAATAGTTTACATCGATATTGTGTAGGTTTGCCAACGCAATAGATGTAGCAGTGGCTAACGGAATACCTTTATATGCAGGGCCAAACAGAGTTTCAACCTGTATACCATTTTCTTTTATGCATTGAGCATAATATTCGCCTAACTTGGCAAGTTGCTTACCAGTTTTATAGTTACCAGTGTTTACAAAGTATGGAGCTTTTCTACCACTCTTTAGAGTAAAATCGCCAAAGGTGAGAACACCACACTCTACCATAAACTTTATAAATTCTTCTTTGTAAGTCATAAAAAAACCTCCGTTTATATGTTAGTTAATATATAATAATTATTAACTATTAACTATTAATTGTTAATTATCAATGGTTTCTAGTTGTTTAATCCAAAGATTAACACAAGCATCAGATGGCATACGAAAATCACCTCTAGGGGATAGAGTAACCGTACCAACCTTTGGAGCATCTGGTAGACAAGAGCGTTTAAACTGCTGAGAGAAAAATCTATAGTAAAACTTCTTGAGCCACTTTAGAATAGTATCCTTAGAATATTCACCGTCAAAAGATTTTACAGCTAACCTAAATATCTTAGTTGGAGAAAAACCAAATCTGAGCATATAGTATAGAAAGAAATCGTGTAGTTCGTAAGGGCCTACTAAATCTTCAGTCTTTTGAGCAATCTCACCGTTTTGTGTAGGTGGAAGGAGTTCGGGACTTACTGGAGTATCTAATACATCTTTAAGCACAGTTTCAAGGAGTTTATTATCGCTGACGGTAGCCTCATAGCCTACAAGATATCTAACTAAAGTCTTTGGTATGGACGCATTGACAGCGTACATAGACATATGGTCGCCATTATACGTTGCCCAACCTAGTGCTAATTCTGATAAATCACCAGTACCTATTACTATTCCACCCCTTTGATTGGCAATATCCATTAATATTTGAGTTCTCTCTCTAGCTTGAGAGTTCTCGTAGGTTACATCATGGATATTAACATCATGGTCTATATCTTTAAAGTGCTGATTTACACTATCTTTGATATTTATTTCAAGTAGAGTAGTACCATACTCTCTAGCTAAGTTACACGCATTGGAATACGTTCTGTCGGTAGTACCAAAGCAAGGCATAGTAACTGCTATTATGCCTTTTCTATCAAGATGTAGTATATTGAAAGCATGAACCATAACTATTAAAGCTAGGGTACTATCTAAGCCACCCGATAAACCTATTACGGCAGTTTTACTTCCAATGTGTTTTAATCTAGTCATTAGACCTACAGATTGTATAGCTAAAATCTCTTCACAACGCTTAGATAAGTCATCTTTAGAACTTGGCACGAATGGAGTTCTTGAGAAGTGCCTATCGAGTTTAGTATCTGTGATATTCATACAAAAGTAAGTAGTTCTAATAACAGATTTTTCAGTAGGTGAGTGTCTAGTATTATCAATATCAAAAGTTGTAGAGCGTCTGCGTTCATGAGTTAGTTTAAGGACGTCAATATCTGCATAGGTAATACTATTTTTAAAGAGTTTACTCTCTGCAAGTATAGAGCCGTTTTCTGCTATGATATTATGTCCAGCAAAGACCATATCGGTAGTACTTTCACCGATACTAGCATCTGCATACATATAGGCACTTAGTAAAGCTCCCGACTTTGCTTTAATTAGAGTTCGTCTATAATCTGATTTACCTATAATCTCATCACTAGCTGATAGATTTACTATTAAGGTCGCACCCTGTTCGGCAAGTCTTTCAGATGGTGTAGAGTTCACCCATAAATCCTCACATATTTCAATACCAAAAGTGAACTCTGGCATATCATCACACTTAAAGACTTTCTGTCCAAATGGGATATTTACGTACTCTTCATCATCGTTAGGTAGTTCTTTTGGTATGGGTACATAACTATTTATATCCTTACCACTAGTAAAGAGTCTAGCTTCATAAAATTCTGAATAGTTTGGAATGTGACTTTTTGGAACTAATCCTAAAATATCGCCTTTATATATGACTGCTCCACAATTATAGAGTTTTCCATTTAAGGCGAATGGCAATCCAACTATTGAGATAATCTCGAAACTTTCAGTAGCCTTTACGATATCTATCAAAGATTTTTTAGCAGAGTTTAATAGGGTATCTTGTAGGAATAAATCACCACAAGTATAACCCGTTATAGAAAGTTCAGGAAAAGCTATTAACTTAGCACCTTTTTGGTATGCTTGAGTAATCATATCTATAATTTGAGTAGCGTTATAATCACAATCAGCGACGTGAACATTAGGTGATGCACACGCTACTTTAATAAAACCATCTTTCATTGAATAATCTCCTTTGATTTCGATTTTTTTTAATAGTATTATTATACTCTAAATTCTTAGTAAAATCAAGGGAAATATTTACATTTAAGATAATATTATCTAGATAATATTATCACAAAGATTTTAACTGCTCATCTTTAGCTTGAAGTTCTCTATCTTTAGCTTGAAGTTCCAAATCCTTGCGTTTAAGTTCTTCATCTTTGTGTAAAATTTCTTCTTCTCTAGCTTTTATAGTCTGTTTAGCGTTACTAACTTGAGATTTTAATATTGCAATCTGTTTTTTAAGTTCTTTAACCTTATCGCATTGAGATTTCCAATTGTTAGAACTTATCTTTTTAGTATCCATAAAAAACACTCCTTTGTTTGTTGAAAAAAGTTGACAAGTTGTACTTTTTGATGTATCATATACATAT
>JAJQGV010000022.1 GCA_021200215.1 Ruminococcus sp.
AGTTATAGCACTTCTTTCTATATTTTAATCTTATATTTTTATTATGGCCATATTTTTTAGACATATTATAGGAACTTTACACTATAAAAACTAATCTAAATTTGGTAAAACTCTTCTTAGATATTTTCCTGTATACGATTTTTCACACTTAGCAACGTCTTCGGGAGTGCCTGTAACTACAATATTTCCGCCTAAGTTTCCACCTTCAGCACCTAAATCTATGATGTAATCGCAAGATTTTATTACATCTAGGCTGTGTTCTATTACCAATACGGTATTTCCACCATCTACAAGGGTATTCAAAATATCTATTAGTCTATGAACGTCAGCAGAGTGTAAGCCCGTAGTAGGTTCATCTAATACGTAGATAGTCTTTCCAGTGGAACGCTTTGAAAGTTCTGTGGCAAGTTTAACTCTTTGAGCTTCGCCACCAGATAGTGTAGTAGAACTTTGACCAATCTTTATATATCCTAGTCCTACACTTTGGAGAGTTCTAAGTTTACGTGATATTTTAGGAACGTTTGAAAAGAACTCTACACCGTCATCTACGCTCATATCTAATACATCGTAGATAGACTTACCTTTATAATGAACCTCTAGGGTTTCACGATTATAACGTTTTCCATGACATACTTCACAAGGAACATAGACATCGGGTAGAAAGTGCATCTCAATCTTTATTATGCCATCACCTTGACAAGCCTCACAACGACCGCCCTTAGTATTAAATGAGAATCTTCCAGCAGTATAACCTTTAGCCTTGCTGTCGGTGGTTTGTGAAAAGATTTCACGTATATCAGAGAATACTCCCGTATAGGTTGCAGGGTTAGAACGTGGAGTTCTACCTATTGGTGATTGGTCTATGACGATAATCTTATCTAAGTTTTCAACACCCTTAATTTCTTTAAAATCCGAGGCAGTTTCTTTGGCTCTATTAAGCACATTAGAAAGATGTTTTGCTAATATTTGATTTACTAAGCTAGATTTCCCTGAACCTGATACCCCTGTAACACAAATCATCTTACCTAGAGGAATTTTAACGTCTATGTGTTTTAGATTGTTGGCATGAGCATCTATAATCTCTAAATATTTACCATTTCCAATACGCCTAGTAGTAGGAACAGATATAGATTTTTTACCACTTAGATACTGCCCAGTAATGGAATCTTCACAGTTTAGAAGCTCTTTAGGAGTTCCAGTAAATATAATCTCTCCACCGTATACTCCTGCACCTTTTCCTACATCTACGACGTAGTCTGCACTCATAATGGTATCTTCATCGTGTTCTACCACTATTAGAGTATTACCTAGGTCACGAAGTTTCTTTAGTGTTGCGATAAGCTTATCGTTATCACGTTGATGTAAACCTATGCTAGGCTCATCTAAGATGTATAGAACTCCAGTTAAGTATGAACCTATTTGAGTAGCCAATCTAATACGCTGACTTTCTCCACCAGATAGCGTTCCAGAACTTCTTGCTAAACTTAGATATTCTAAGCCTACATTCTTTAAGAATGTTAATCTTTCTTTAATCTCCTTAACTAATCTTTCGGCTATAATGGTATTCTTTTCATTCATCTTAAGGGTTTCAAAGAATTCTAGCGTTTCAGTAATAGATTTATGACAAAGTTCATCTATGTTTATTCCACCTACCGTAACCGATAACACTTCTTTCTTTAATCTTTTGCCCTTACAAGTAGGACATAAAACTTCTTTCATATGTTTTCTGAGTTCTTCTTTAGAGTAATCACTTTCAGTACTGCTGTAGCGTCTTTTTATGTTATTAACTATACCCTCAAAGGTAGAGTTTCTGTATCCACCACCGAAACTCTCGATAACGTCTATGTGGAGTCTTTCTCCGTTAGTTCCATACAGAAACACATCTAAGACTTCTTTAGGAAGGTCTTTAATAGGGGTATCTAATGATATATTATACTTCTTAGCGATAGCCTTATAGTACATCATGGCAACAGAATTTTCACCTAAAGAGTTCCAACCACTTGCACATATGCCACCATCTGCTATGGATTTGTTTCTATCTGGTATTATGGTATCTATATCAATCTCTTCAAATACGCCTAGACCTGTACAAGTTTCACACGCTCCAAATGGACTATTAAAAGAAAACATTCTTGGAGTAAGTTCTTCAATAGATATATTATGTTCGGGACAAGCATAGTTTTGAGAGAATAGCATAGGCTCATCGCCGATTATATCCACTATTACTAAACCATTTGCTGAGTTCATAGCAGTTTCTAAGCTTTCGGCTAAACGTGACTGTATTCCATCTTTAATTACTAGTCGGTCAACTACTATTTCAATATTATGTTTTTTATTCTTATCAAGTTTAATATCTTCTGATGATAGGTCATACATAGTATCATCACAACGTACACGAACGTATCCCGAACGCCTAGCCTTGTTTAACTCTTTTATATGTTCACCCTTGCGACCTCTTACTATAGGCGATAGTATTTGAACCTTAGTCCCAATATCTAAAGTCATTATAGTATCTGTAATATCATCTACGGTCTGCATAGATATTTCTCTTCCACATATTGGACAGTGTGGAATGCCCGTCCTAGCGTATAGTAATCTTAAATAATCATAGATTTCTGTAACCGTTCCCACAGTAGAACGTGGATTCTTTGAAGTAGTCTTTTGGTCTATTGAAATGGCAGGGGATAGTCCATCTATGCTATCGACGTCTGGCTTGCTCATCTGTCCTAAGAACTGTCTAGCATACGATGATAAACTTTCCATATATCTGCGTTGACCATCTGCAAAGATGGTATCGAACGCTAAAGATGATTTTCCTGAACCTGATAATCCTGTCATAACGGTTAGACTATCTCTAGGAATCTCTACATTGACATTCTTTAGATTATGTTCTCTAGCACCTTTGATTACTATCTTATCATTCTTCATGTTATATTAAACCTCCTTATTATATCTACATTATAGATTATATCACTAATCTTTACCGTTTACAAGTTTTCAAATACCATTATAACCAATAATATCATAACCTAGAGGAGTACTCTATATACTATTTAAATTCATAAAAAACTCTTGACATTTGCTTAGAAATATGATATTATACTATTATGAATCATTAAGGCACGTCATTAGATGGATAGAAAAAACTTTAAAAAAGTGTTTTTTGTTAGTTACAAACTAGTGACAGCAGTTATATAAAGCAAGTAAATACGTCGTTCAAACCCATTCAATATAATGTGACATTATATTGAATGGGTTGTTTTTAAAAATCTTTTAAAGTATTTGGGGTTGTATTTAAACTCATAACTTTTAATTTTAAGTTTTGTACTCAATGGCTCTTGATTTATACTCCATGATAGTATATAAT
>JAJQGV010000160.1 GCA_021200215.1 Ruminococcus sp.
GTCTGATATATCTAAATCATCATCGTGGTAGAAATCTACACTACTTAAGATGTATGGCTTTTGTTGAGTAAATATATAGTTTTTAATCTGAAGTAGTTCTAAGAATCCTACTATGCCATCGTTATCAATATCACCTATTCTAGTGACGTGCTGAAAGGTCTTTAAACTCGATAGCAGTATGCAACCATCTGAACCATCGGATAGTTGAACGTGTCCCCAAACTCCATCGGACTTTATTATGTGTATGGTTTCACCGTTTTCTATGTGTCCAATTATATCGTTATATATTCCATGACCACTATATACGTCCACACCATCTTGATTAGGTGCAGTAGATTCTACAACGTACTCCCCTACGTATAGATTCTTACAGTTGCAAAGTTCCTCAAATGAAGCACCATATATTATAGTATCTGTGATATCGTAGTCACCAAACAATCTCATATACTCGTTAAGTTCAGTGCCGTTGCCATCTTTAAGGGTAGTATCGCCTTGCAGATATTTTTTCATGTTACCAGTTCCCATTAGATGCGACCCAGCTATTAGGTTGGATACCGTTATGGGAATCTCTTCAACTACAACATCTTCTATGGTGGTAACTACTTCTTCTTCACCGTCATCATTGATAGTGGTTACTACTACCTCTTCACCACCCTCTATGATGGTAGTAACTACTTCTTCTATGCCATCTTCATTTATGGTAGTTACTGTTTCTTCCACGCCATCTTCGTTGATAGTAGTTACTACTTCTTCCCTATCCTCACTTATGGTTGTAACTACTACCTCAGTAGGTTCAGTAACCTGTACTACAGAACCTACATAAGCATCTAAGCCTTGATTTACTAGGTAAGACCAAGTCATTCTGTGGTATCGATATATTGCATAGTCCTGAGCTTGTTCCGATAGTAAGAATGTAGTCTTGTTGAAAGCACCAAAACTATTTGCTAACGATGTAAAGTTGTTATCATTGTCTACGAAACCTATATCTTGTAGAGCCGACATTCCTAATTGCCAACGACCCATATAGCCATATCTATTTTGAAGTATGTACCTATTACTAGACTCTCTTTTACCTAGAGCCTCTAGGAATACTCCGTAGTCATCAGAGTATAGGTAGTAATCGGCATAAGATGTTATTCCGCTAAGTTGAGTAATCATAGTAACGGAAATAATCAGGGAAATAATGTTGTTAAGTAATACTTTTATTCTCTTTCTCTTTAACGTATACAACGTGCATTGCCTCCTATAATAGGCATAGCGGAACTCCTAAAAAGGTATCCCGCTATGCGATTTACTAGTTACTTAAGTATAGATTCTTTAAAGCATCGAACTCTTGTTTAACTACCTTGTATATTTCCACACCCTTGTGTTTGCCAAAGCAACTCATAAACGCTTGATACCCTTCTTGCTTACTCTTAGAAAATGCTACTATCTTACAGATTTTAACCATATCATCTTTAGGGTACTCTGCAAATTCGGATATCTTAGATATCGTTGCCAACATCTTATCTAACTTATCGTTAGGAATATCACCTTGAAACTTCTTGTTGTTCTTAGGCTTTTCTTTCTTGTCCTGAATAGGTTTCTTTCTAGGTCTGCCGACTTTTCTCTTAGGCTTAACCTCATTAGATGTATTACTAACGTTAGAAACGTTGTCATTAACCACTTTAGATGTATCGGTAGTACTTATAACACTCGCTTGAGTAGGTTTAGTATCGGAAATAGGCTCGGTAACTGGTATGGATACCTTTTCTTTTTCCTTAACGTTCTTAGATGATATGTTCTCTACCAAATCTACTGATTTTATAACGGGAGCTTTTTTCTCTACTACATCGTTAAGATTATTCTTAGTAGTCTGTTCCACTGTAGTATCAGTTGGTTTCTTTTGGATATTTTCAACTACAGATGTATCATCGTTAAGGTCTATCTTGCCAAATACAAATCCCTTAGATTTTGGTACTATGGAAGTATTGTCTATTGAATCAATGATTTTCTGTACTACATTGTTGCTATCATTTACAATGTCATTCAATAGATTCTTACTCTTCTTAATGTCGTTAGATACTTGATTCTTAGTTACCTTTGGAGCAACGTTCTGAACTTTCTTGCTATTGATATTCTTATTATGATTGTTATTGTTTTTCTTAGATTGCTGTACATTATTACCATTATTAGACGATTTCTTACTAAGATTAGCGTTAGCGTTCATTTGATTGTTACTCTTACTTTTAACTCTATCCTCTTTAGATTGCTTTGCGTTATTGTTGTTATTAATCTTCTTATTATTACTTACGTTATTGGCATTAGAACCTTTAACGTTCTGCAATGGTTTATTTTCTAAGCTATCTGTGTTGACGGGTGGAACTTGCATTGGCATCTGTTTAGATTTACTATTGCTACTCTTAACTTTAGATGTAGATATACTTTCTTGTGATGGAACTTTAACATCAACATCTGTTGGATTAATAGTGTCCTTAGTGGAATCATTTGTAGAAATCTTTAGCGATTTAGTATTAATATCGCTAATGTTTAAATCCTCTTTGATGTAACTATCTACTTCAGAAGATGGTTTATCCACAATGACGTTAGTAGCCTTTAGTTGACGTAGTTCAAGTTCAGTTTCAACGGTCGGAATGGTTGGGGGTAACTTCTTATTGTTGTAATACTTAGATGGTATACTTTTCTTATCTAAGGCATCTTGAATGGTATAGAATCTATTTATAGCTAAATCCACTAATTGATTCTGCTTAAAGAAGTCTTTCCAAAAAGATACCGCTGCTTCAAAGCCTCTATCACCAGTTATTACTAAGTACTGCTTATACTTCTTTTGAGCGATTAAGTATCCTAAGTACGATACGAGTTGGAAATCTAGGGCATTTTTGCCTACAATACCACTCTTAAAGAACTTAAGATTAGCATTACTCTTATTAATCTTGTGGTGGATATCAAAGGTTATAGTGTTAGCATACTCACTATAGAAGATATAGACATCGTCACTTTCAACTAGACGTTCTATGCCTTTTAATCCATTAGACTTAACGTTTTCAAAGTCTATTAAAAAACAGTTCATAAAATTAAAGTTTTACCACTTACAGACTTATTAATCTACTGAGCGTATTAAACTTATGTATAGATAGATATATTTTAAGATGTGCATCTTTTTAATTAGCTATTACAAGAGAGATATCTTTCATGGAACTTCCTACTGATATTCTTAATAGCGTATTATAGAACCTACCAAGGTTACAGTGCATATAACATCGTGGTACAAACCAATTGTACATACCTTAACAAATAAACGTACTACTTACGCAAATATCGATATTAAGGCATAGTTATAGTT
>JAJQGV010000116.1 GCA_021200215.1 Ruminococcus sp.
ATGCTATAGTAAACATATTTTTAAGATAGTCTATTTTATGTAATATTGCTATATAATTATAGCATATGTAAGCAGAAATTTCTATAACAAAATTCGACTAAAAGCCTTTATTTTTTTTAAGATTCATAGTATAATATATTTGTTACGTTTAATTGTTGAAAGGAGATTTGGTTTTTTCAATGGAACAGAAAAAATTATTACTTGGTATAGATGTGGGTTCTACTACTGTTAAGACCGTTATCACTGATAGTGATAATAAAGATATATTATATTCAAAATATCAAAGACACTTTTCTAAGGTTAAGGAAACCGTTACGGAACAGCTAGAAACTATAAAAGAACAGTTTGTAGATTGCTTATTTAAAGTAGCAATCACGGGTTCAGCAGGTCTAGGATTGGCTAATGCTAGTGGCATAACTTTCGTTCAAGAGGTACATTCATCGTTTATAGCAGTTAAAGAGAAGTATCCAAAGACTGATGTTGTTATCGAACTAGGGGGCGAAGATGCTAAGATTATTTTCCTAACTGGTGGGGTAGAGCAACGTATGAACGGTTCATGTGCAGGTGGTACGGGAGCATTCATCGACCAAATGGCTACGCTACTAGGTATCACTGCAAACCAACTAGATGAACTATCTTTAAAGGCTGATAAGGTTTATCAAATAGCTTCACGTTGCGGAGTCTTTGCTAAGTCGGATATTCAACCACTATTGAATCAAGGTGCAAAGCGTGAAGATATCTCTGCAAGTATATTTCAAGCCGTAGTAGACCAAACCGTATCGGGATTGGCTCAAGGTAGAAAGATAGAGGGTAATGTACTATTCTTAGGTGGCCCTTTGTCATTTTTAAAGGGTTTAAGGAAAGCTTTTGTAAACACTCTAAAGTTAGATGATGAACATGCCCTATTTCCAGAAAATGCTCCAGTATTTGTGGCATATGGAAGTGCTTTATATGCTGAAAATACCGAAGAATACAGAGAAATCTATGATATTATATATGATTTGAAAAACGCTAAGATGAACGATACCATAGTTACGGGTGAAAGACTATTTAACTCCAAAGAAGAGTATAACGAATTTATAGAACGCCATAAGAAGTGTGACTTAAAGTATGCAGATATATCCAAGTATGAGGGTAATGCATATTTGGGCATAGATTGTGGCTCTACTACTACTAAGTTGGTACTACTTACCGAAGATGGCGATTTATTGTATCAATACTATGCATCTAATAAAGGTCAACCTCTTGATAAGGTTGTAGAACGTCTAAAAGAGATA
Source organism: Ruminococcus sp. (assembly GCA_021200215.1). GTDB lineage: Bacteria > Bacillota > Clostridia > Oscillospirales > Ruminococcaceae > UBA5884. Next base: position 1,278 of record JAJQGV010000116.1, read on the forward strand.
TACTCTTTGGCAAATCCAAAGTTGGTAATAAAATCCAGTGCGGTTACAGGCTATGGTGAGGAACTAATTAAATCGGCTTTGGGTGTAGATTTTGGTATAGTTGAAACGGTAGCTCACTATAAGGCAGGTTCGTTCTTTCAACCTAACGTAGATTTCATTATCGATATTGGCGGACAAGATATAAAATGCTTTAAGATTAAGAATGGTGCTATCGACAGTATTATGTTAAATGAGGCTTGTTCATCGGGTTGTGGTTCATTTATCCAAACTTTTGCACAAGCCTTAGGCTATGATATTTCTGAGTTTGCTCGTTTAGGCTTGTTTGCAAAAAATCCAGTTGAGTTAGGCTCAAGATGTACTGTATTTATGAACTCTAGCGTTAAACAGGCTCAAAAAGATGGTGCTACCGTTGAAGATATCTCTGCAGGACTATCATCATCAATAATTAAGAACGCTATATATAAGGTTATTCGTGCTAAGTCCGTTGACGAACTCGGTAAGAACATAGTAGTTCAAGGTGGAACATTCTTAAACGATGCCGTTCTCCGTTCGTTCGAAAAAGAGTTAGGTAGAAACGTAGTCCGTCCAGCTGTTGCGGGTTTAATGGGTGCTGTAGGTTGTGCTTTATACTCTAAGGAGATGTGCAAGGATAGACCATCTACCTTGATTACCCTTGAAAAGTTAAAAGATTTCACATACACCTCTATGACTACTCAATGTAAGGGTTGTACTAACTCATGTAGTTTGAACATAGTAAAGTTTAGCAATGGTAAAAGATTTATATCTGGAAATAAGTGTGAAAAAGGTGCGGGTATTAAGGTTGAAAATACTATTCCTAACCTTTATGAATATAAGTACGATAAGATAATGTCTTATAATGGTAAGCCAAGCAATCCAATAGGTAGAGTTGGTATTCCAAGGGTCTTAGGTTTCTATGAACAGATACCTCTATGGCATACTGCGTTCACTCAACTAGGTTTTGAAGTGGTATACTCGGAAGAAAGTTCAAGAGATTTATACTATAAAGGTCAACATACTATTCCATCGGATACGGTATGTTATCCTGCAAAGTTGGCACATGGACATATTGAGAGTATTTTAGATAAAGGTGTAGACTTTATATTCTATCCATGTATGAGTTACAACATTGATGAGGGTGACAACGATAATCACTATAACTGTCCAGTAGTAGCATACTATCCAGAACTTTTAAAGGCAAACGTTGAAAGACTTAATGATAATAACTTCTTACACCCATACATTGACCTTAACAGACACAAGCACGTTGCTAAGGCTGTATACAGTGTGTTAAAAGATAGATATCCACAACTTACATTGAAACAAGTAACTAGTGCTATAGATAACGGATATCAAGCACTTAAAGATTATCAACAAGATATTATCAAGAAGGGCGAGGAGATTATTAAGTTCGCTAGAGAAAATAATAAGAACATAATAGTAGTTGCAGGTAGACCTTACCATATAGATAAGGAAGTGAATCATGGTATACACAAGTTAATGGCTACTTTGGATTTAGCTGTTATTACTGAAGACTCTGTAGCACATCTAGGAAAACTCCCACAGCTTGAGGTATTAAACCAATGGACGTATCATTCAAGGTTGTATAAGTCTGCACAGTATGTTACCACTCAACCAGATATGCAACTAGTACAGTTAGTAAGTTTCGGTTGCGGTATAGATGCCATCACTACCGACGAGGTACGCTCTATTTTGGAACGCAATGGAAAGCTATATACTCAACTTAAAATAGACGAGATTAGTAACTTAGGTGCTGTTAAGATTCGTTTGAGAAGTTTAATTACAGCTATTGAACAGAAGAAAAAGTTAGATAAATAGTAACTTAGGAACATCTTTTAAGGTGTTCCTAATGTAAATTAGATATTTTATTATAACTTTAAGTAGCATATAATAAAGTATCTAAAAATATAATGTTAGTAAATCACAATAGAAAGCAGATAGTCTAGAATGATAGAATATCCTGTATTTACCGAGAGTATGAAA
>JAJQGV010000123.1 GCA_021200215.1 Ruminococcus sp.
AAAGCATCTCGTAGAGAAGTTATCCGCATGAAAGATGATATTAATTCTATTAATTATTAATTAAATATAGAGAGGTTGATTTGAAACTATGTCTTTGTTTAATCAAGGTGAAAAGGCGTACTTAATGCTATCAGATGGTACTATCTTAGAGGGTATATCGTTTGGAGTAAAGGGTACTGCCATAGGAGAGGTAGTATTTACTACTGGTATGACAGCATATCAAGAAACTTTAACAGACCCAAGTTATTATGGTCAAATAGTTACTCAAACTTTCCCACTGATTGGAAACTATGGTGTCAACGACGAAGATTATGAAAGTGCTAAATCTTATGTCAGTGGATATATTGTCCGTGAATGGTGTAATACACCATCAAACTTTAGAATGAACGAAAATCAAACTATTGATACTTTCCTAAAGAAACATAATATCATTGGTATTCATTCAATAGATACCAGAATGTTGACTAGAAAGATTCGTGAATACGGTGTTATGAACGGAGTAATCACCACCGAAAATGTTTACGAAAAGAAAGATGAACTTCTAAAGTTAATCAATAACTTTGAAATAGTAGACGCCGTTAAGACCGTTACTACTACTGAACCTATTGAATATAAATCAAAACTTTCAAAGCATAAAGTTGCTTTAATAGACTTAGGTTACAAGAGAAATATCCGTCAAGAGTTATTAAATCGTGGTTGCGATGTTATAGTACTTCCAGCTTTAGCTACTGCTGAGGATATTAAAGCTATCAACCCAGATGGCATTATGCTATCCAATGGCCCTGGAAATCCTGCTGAAAATGTGCAAACTATCGAGAATATAAAAGAGATTTGCAAACTAGGTATTCCTATATTCGGTATATGTATGGGACATCAGTTAATGGCTTTAGCTCATGGGGCTACTACTGAAAAGTTGAAGTATGGTCACAGAGGAGCAAATCAACCAGTTATAGACATAGATACAGACAATACTTTCGTTACTAGCCAAAATCATGGGTACGCTGTAGTAAACAATAGTGTGGATAAAAAATATGGTTACGTTCAATATAAGAATGCTAATGACGGTTCTTGTGAAGGTATCCGTTACACCTACAATGATATAAATGCTTTTACTGTACAGTTTCACCCAGAGGCTCACGGTGGCCCTTTAGATACTGCTTTCCTATTCGATAAATTTATTAGTATGATGGAGGTAACCAAATAATGCCACTTAGAAATGATATCAAAAAAGTATTAGTAATCGGTTCAGGCCCTATAGTAATCGGTCAAGCTGCTGAGTTCGACTATGCAGGTACTCAAGCGTGTAGGGCTTTAAAACAAGAGGGCTTAGAGGTAGTACTAATAAATTCTAACCCTGCAACCATTATGACCGACAAGGCTATGGCTGATAAAATCTACATTGAGCCTTTAACCCTTGACGTGGTTAAGAGAGTTATTCAGATTGAACGCCCCGACAGTGTACTATCTACTTTAGGTGGTCAGACTGGTTTAACACTTTCTATGCAACTAGCAGAAGAAGGCTTCTTAGATGAGTACAACGTTAAGCTACTTGGAGCTAATCCCGAAACTATCCATAAGGCAGAGGATAGACAAGCCTTTAAAGATACTATGGAAAAGATTGGTCAGCCATGTATACCATCTAAAGTAGTTGAAACCGTTGAAGATGCTGTTGAGTTCGCTAAAACTATAGACTATCCAGTTATAGTAAGACCAGCATTTACCCTTGGTGGTACTGGTGGAGGTATAGCAAACGATGAGGAAGAACTGAGAGATATATCTAAGAACGGTTTAAGACTTTCACCTATTACACAAGTACTTATTGAAAAGTGCATTAGTGGTTGGAAAGAGATTGAGTTTGAAGTTATTCGTGATAGAAAAGGTAACGTTATTACAGTATGCTCTATGGAAAACTTCGACCCTGTGGGTATTCATACTGGCGATAGCATAGTTATTGCCCCTGCTGTAACTCTAACCGATAGAGAATATCAGATGCTTAGAACTTCTGCAATAGATATTATAAATGAATTAAAGGTAGAGGGTGGCTGTAACTGTCAATTTGCACTCAAACCAGATAGTTTTGAGTATGCAGTTATTGAGGTAAACCCTAGAGTTTCACGTTCTTCTGCATTGGCATCTAAAGCTACGGGATATCCTATAGCTAAGACCGCCGCTAAGATTGCCATAGGCTACTCCCTAGATGAGATTATCAACGCAGTTACTGGCAAGACTTACGCTTGTTTTGAACCTACTCTTGACTATGTAGTAATTAAGTTCCCTAAATGGGCTTTCGATAAGTTTGTATATGCTAAAAGAACTCTAGGTACTCAAATGAAGGCTACTGGTGAGGTTATGGCAATAGGTACAAGTTTTGAACAGGCTATGATGAAAGCTGTACGTTCTGTTGAACTCGGTCTTGATAGCATGAATATGCCTAAACTTTCAAAGGTATCTACTGAGGATTTATTGAAAAAGTTACAAACCGTTGATGATGAACGTTCTTTCCAAGTATATGAAGCTCTAAAGCGTGGTATTACAGTAGACCAAATTCACGATATCACTAAGATTGATAAGTGGTTCTTAGAAAAGTTGATGAACTTAATCAACCTTGAAAGATGGCTTGCCGATGGCATACTTACTCAAGAAAAGTATGAAATCGCTAAAAGGTACGGATATCTTGATGCTACTATCGAGAGAATGTCGGGGCAAAAGTGTCCAGAACATAAACACGCAGTCTACAAGATGGTTGATACTTGTGCAGGTGAATTTAAGGCTGAAACTCCATACTTCTACTCAACCTATGACGATGAAAATGAGGCTGAACAGTTTATAGAACGTACTAATACGGGTAAGAAAAAAGTTATAGTTTTCGGTTCTGGACCTATTAGAATAGGTCAAGGCATTGAGTTCGATTACTGTTCTGTTCACTGCGTTTGGACTTTGAAAGAGATGGGTTATGAAGCTGTTATCTGTAATAATAACCCAGAAACGGTATCTACTGACTTCGATACTGGTGACAGACTATACTTCGACCCTCTAACTAAAGAAGATGTTGCTAACATTATAAATACTGAAAAACCTTATGGTGTAGTAGTTCAATTCGGTGGACAGACTGCCATTAAACTTACTAGACATCTTGCAGATATGGGAGTTAATATATTAGGAACTTCTGCAGACAATATTGACGCTGCTGAGGACAGAGAACGCTTTGATGAACTCCTTGAAAAGTGTGGAATACCACGTCCAGCAGGTTATACCGTCATGACTACTGATGAGGCTATTCAAGTCGCTGAAAAGTTAGGATATCCTGTACTTTTAAGACCATCTTATGTTTTAGGCGGTCAAAATATGATTATTGCCCATTCTAAAGATGAAGTCGTTGAATACATGGAGATTATCACTAGAACTATGATTGAAAATCCCGTACTTATTGATAAGTACATGATGGGCAAAGAAGTAGAAGTTGATGCCATCTGTGACGGTAAAGACTTTGTAATCCCTGGAATTATGGAACATATTGAACGTGCTGGTGTTCATTCTGGTGATAGTATTTCCGTATATCCTGCCCAAACCCTCTCAAAGAGGATTAGAGAAACTATTATAGATTATACTAAAAAGCTCTCTTTTGCCCTTGATGTAATAGGATTGGTAAACATTCAATATGTAGTATACAACGATGAGGTATACGTTATAGAAGTAAATCCACGTTCTTCAAGAACTGTACCATATATTAGTAAGGTTACTGGTGTACCTATGGTGGATATTGCTACTAAGATTATGTTAGGTGCTACCTTAAAAGATTTAGGCTATGAAAGTGGTTTGTATCCAGAGGGTGAATATGTAGCAGTTAAAGTTCCAGTATTTAGCTTCGAAAAGCTCCATGATGTTGATACTATGTTAGGCCCTGAAATGAAATCTACTGGTGAATGTTTAGGCATTGGCAAAACCTTTGAAGATGCTCTATTAAAAGGCTTAATTGGAGCAGGTTACGATTTAGGACGTCAAGATAGTGGTGGAGTATTAATATCGGTGCGTGATACAGATAAGAGTGAGATAGTTCCAATAGCTGAAAAGTTCGCTGATATGGGATTTGAACTCTATGGTACTGGTGGAACTGCATCATATTTGAATAAGAATATGGTTGCTACTAACGTAGTTACTAAGATATCTGAACCTGACAAGGAACACGAAGGCGTTATAGATTTACTTGAAAGTGGTAAGATACACTATGTTATTTCCACATCTGCAAAGGGTAGAATACCTGCTCGTGACAGCGTTAAGATGCGTAGAAAGTCTATTGAACGTTCTATATGTTCATTAACTGCTATTGATACTGCTAACGCTCTAGCTAATGTATTAAAATCGGGTAGAAAGATTGATGATGTAGAACTCGTAGATATCACTAAGATATAATCTATTGATTTAAAATATTCAAAATCGCCCATAATTTTAGAAAATCGTGGGCGGTTTTTTAAAAATAGTTTTGAAAGGGTGATATATTTTGAAATATACACAAGGGAAATATCCTTTAATTAAGAAAGAAAGTATAGCTAAAGAAGTATATAGCTTTACTATACTATGTCCAGAGGTTGCAGAAATCACAAAGGCAGGACAGTTTGTACACATCTTGCCAAAGGGATATACTCTAAGAAGACCTATCTCTATATGTGGAATAGATAAAGCTAAAGGTACTTTAAGAATAGTCTTTGAGGTTCGTGGTGATGGTACTAAAGAATTATCTGAAACACATACAGGCGAATTAATCGACATGATTGCACCTCTTGGAAATGGTTTTACTCTAAGTGATGACATAAAAAAGATTATATTAATAGGTGGTGGCATTGGAACACCTCCAATGTTGCCATTGGCTCAAGAGTTTGGAGAAAATGCTATAGTAATCACTGGATTTAGAAATTCTAGTGCAGTAATCTTACAAGAGGATTTTAAAAAGACTGGTGCTAAGACTATACTATGTACCGATGATGGTTCTACTGGTATACATGGTTTAGTTACTGCTCCACTAGAGGAAGTATTAAAATCTGAAAGTGTGGATTTAATATGTGCGTGTGGACCTACTCCAATGTTGAAAGCCATATCTAATATGGCAGATACTTTTAATGTAGAGTGTCAAGTATCTTTAGAGGAACGCATGGGTTGTGGTATAGGAGCTTGTCTAGTATGTGCTTGTAAGGTTCAAAAAGATGGTCAAGAACAGATGCTTCATGTCTGTAAAGATGGCCCAGTATTTAAATCTAAGGAGGTAGTTTGGTAATGGCTAATTTAGGAGTAAATATCTGTGGAGTAGACTTTAAAAATCCAGTGATACCAGCTAGTGGAGTTTTTGGCTATGGTAGAGAGTATGAGGAACTATATTCGTTATCAAAGTTGGGTGGAATTGCTACTAAGGGAACTACTATAACAAAAAGAATGGGAAATCCTGCACCTAGAATTGCAGAAACTCCAAGTGGAATGTTAAACTCTGTAGGTTTGCAAAATCCAGGTATTGATTACTTTATCGAGAAAGAACTTCCAAACTTACTCACTAAAGATACTGTAATAATCTCTAACATTGCAGGTTCTACTATCGATGAATGTGTAGCCATAGCTGAAAAACTCAACGAAACTGAAGTTCACATGATAGAGTTAAACATATCGTGTCCGAATGTAAAAAAAGGTGGTGCTACCTTTGGAGTATCCTGTGAGGGTGCAAGTGAAATAACAAAGGCTGTTAGAAAGGCTACTACTAAGCCTTTGATAGTTAAACTATCACCTAACGTTACTAGTATTGTAGATATCGCTAAAGCAGTAGAAAGTGAAGGTGCTGATAGTATATCTTTGATAAACACTCTATTAGGTATGCGTATAGATATAAATACTAAGCGACCTATCTTAAAGAATAATATGGGTGGGCTATCTGGTTCAGCAGTTTTTCCAGTAGCCGTTAGAATGGTTTGGCAAGTCGCTAATGCCGTAAAAGTTCCAGTGATTGGAATGGGAGGTATCAGTAATGGCAAGGACGCTATTGAAATGATGATGGCAGGTGCTAGAGCTGTTCAAGTCGGGGGTGCTGTATTTACTGACCCATTTGCTCCAATTAAGATTATTGATGAAATAAACTCTTGGCTTGATAGCAAGGGTATTAAAGATATAAATGAGATAGTAGGAAGTGTTCAACCATGGTAGAATTATATCTAATACGCCATGCCGAGGCTATGGGCAATGTAAATGAAGTCTTTCAAGGTACTATCGATGAGGAAATCTCACCAAAAGGATTAAAACAGCTTGATGAACTTAAAGAACGCTTTATAGATATCAAATTAGACAAGATATATACCAGCCCACTTATTAGGGCAGTTAAAACTGCTAGAATGGTGAACTACTATCATGGTTTAGATTTAATTAGAAATCCTGACATTGCAGAAATCAATGGAGGGGATTTTGAAGGTAAGAAGTGGTCTGATTTACCTAATCTATATCCCGAACAGTACTATAATTGGAAGCATAATCAAGAAGATTTTCAAGCACCAAACGGTGAAACTATGAAAGATGTTTACAATAGAATGGTATCTGCTATGAATAAAATTATAGAAGAGAATTTAAACCTTAATTGTGATACTACTATAGCAGTAGTATCGCATGGGTGTGCTATTAGAAACTATCAGTGTTACTTAAACCATAGTGAAATATCTTATATGCCGAACCTAAAGTGGTCAGATAATACAGCAGTATCTAAGATAGTGTTTAGTTCTCTTACCGATTGGAAAGTAGAGTATCTAAACGATAGTTCACATCTTTCAGAGGAAAACTCTACCTTGAAATTTTCAAGATGGTGTAAAGGTGAAGTTTAATAATTAATAGTTAATAATTATTAATTATTAATTAAAGATAATCGTGGGAGTAGGTCATCAAGATGTATACATATACAATATTTAAAAATAGAAGGTCGTTTTTATGAAAATACTATCCGTAGATTTTGGCGATACTAGAACGGGTATCGCCGTATGCGATAAGAATGAAATGTTAGCATCGCCAGTGTGTGTAATTACTGAACGTGATTTCAATAGGTGTGCCGAAAAGGTATCAGATAAAGCTTTAGAGTTAAAAGTTAATCAGATAGTTGTAGGGTATCCAAAAAATATGAATGGTACTATTGGCGAACGTGCTGAAAAATGTCAAGAGTTTGCTAGTCTATTACAAGATATATCTAAAATACCAGTGATTCTATGGGACGAACGTTCTACTACTGTTACAGCACATCAATATTTAAACGTTACCAATACCAGAGGTAAGAAAAGAAAAGCAGTAGTCGATGCAGTAGCATCTACCATTATACTAGAAACCTATCTTGAGTTTAGAAAGCATCATCGCAAGGAATATCCACTGTAACAAAAGAAACAAAGTTGAATACTATAGTTTTAGAACGGATATTACAAGAAGTATACGTTTTAGTAGTCCTATTGGTGGTGAGATGCTTTGAGAAACCTTAACAAGCGTGATAAGGCTAAGAGGTTCGATTCCATATGCGTATCGATATGTATCATGGTATATATAGTACTAGTACTTACCTTAAATATAGAACATAACCTTATAGTAGAGCCATGCTATAGTATATACTGCGTAATAGAAAACGCATTAGGCAAGAACTCTACATAGATACAAGAATGAAAAGGAACACATCTACTGTTAGATGTGTTCCTTATTTATATATTACAACGAACCTAAAACATTCTTAGAGAACGATATATTAGTGAATAAAGGAAGAACATTTGAGCAAATTTTCTACTTTTTCTTTTCGTTCAAATAAAACACAACCGCCAACGTGTTCTTCCATCAATACATCTCCATTTTGTAATGCTGTAAACAACTTTGAATGCAATGCTTCTCTAACAGATGTATCTCGAACATTGATGTCTGAATATGGAGAGAATGGACATGGTTCTGCATTGCCATGAGGATTGATATGGAAAAAGCCTCTTCCTGCAGCTAAACAGCCACCAGAACTTTTTTCATCACCAGGAAAAGAAATGAATAGCATTTCGGGATACTGCTTTCGTAACTCCATGAGCTTATTGTTCAAAAATTCTCTTTCTGCGTCTTGTGGTGCTAATTCGTAACTATTCTCTGTTACTGGTACGAACTCTACATATATTATAACCTTACAGTCACGTTTTTGTAGTACAGAAATAAAATTTTCAGAAACTACCTCATTTAGGTTGGAAGTTGTAACAGTAACCGATGCACCGAAAATCAGATGGTTTTCTTTCATTTTATCCATTGCACAAATTAAGCTTTGATAGATTCCATTTCCACGGCGTTCATTGGTTTTCTTTTCATCACCCTCAATGCTAAAAATAGGAATCAGATTTCGAGCCTTGTCAAAAAGTTTTATATAACTATCATTTATCATCGTTCCGTTTGTAAAAATAGGAAACAAGATTTCTGGAGTTTCCACTGCTTTTTCCAAGATATCCTTACGCATCATAGGTTCTCCGCCTGCCAAAAGAATAAAACCTATTCCTAAATCTTTTGCTTCTTTAAAAATTGTATTCCATTCTTTTGCGGAAAGTTGAGCATACTCTTTTTCATCAGAGCAGATATGGTTTTTTCTTGCGTAACAACCCTCACAGTGCAGATTACAGCTACTGGTAATGCTAGCAATCAAAAATGGGGGAATATGTTCTCCTTGTTCTTCTAATTCAGCACGTCGTTTAGAAGACTCTCGGCTTGCCACTGCGTAGCGAGCCATAAAAACACTTTCCTTTGGGTCTTTTAACGTTGCTCTAATAGCACCTTTAACGATGTTTTCTACACCATTCGTCATATATTCTCCGAGGTTGAATTCTTTATTAGCCATAAGTTCTTATTTCCTTTCTATTATTTCTGTAGTAAATTTTTTTGCACATTCTAAATCATCTTGATTTGGACGACCTTTATGGAGTGCTGTAAACTCTCCGTAGCAATAGAAGTTTTTGCTGTCAACTTGTATGCCTTTGTTTTGTAATCTTTTTTTGATTTGCGGGAATGCTCGTTCTGTAAGTGCAGAAGTAGAGAAAACTACAACCTTACCTACTTTGCTCTTGTCTAGTTTTTGAATGTACTCCTTAACTTCAGAACTAATACCGCCCCAATAAACAGATGCTCCTAAGAATAGAATATCCACACTGTTGTCTATCGGTGTAGGAATATGCTCAGCTTTACAGCCAGTTGTTTTTGCAATTACATCTGCTAACTTTTTAGTATTTCCTGATTTTGAAAAGTAACGTACAGCAACTCTTGATTTTTTCATAGTGAATTCCTCCAATCTTGCGGGTAGTTTAAAGATTATCCATAGCTTAACTCCAAAAAAAGGCTTTACTTTTAAAATACTACCTGCTATAATATAATTATAATCTTAAAAGATGCTTATGTCAATTACGCAGTTTTTATGTATTAAGTAAGAAAAAACTTATCTATGGAGGAAATCATAATGGTAAATGAACATATTTGCCCATGTACAAAAAATTGTCCCTTGCAGAGGGCAATGAAATCAATTGGTGGAAGATGGAAAATGTCTATTTTATGTTCTCTTTCGAATGATGGTGCAACCAGATACAACGATATAAAACGAAAAATGAATGGCATCTCTAACACTATGCTTGCTAAATCACTAAAAGAACTTGAAGATGATGGTCTTGTAAAAAGAACCGAATATTTGGAAGTTCCTATTCGTGTAGAGTACGAAATAACAGATGATGTTCGCTCTTTAATTCCAATTCTAATGGAGCTTGCCGTATGGGGAAGCAATCTGAAAAAAAATCCTAACATATAAAATGAAGGGTTATATCAAATATGTAAAAAAGCCAGCCTCTAGGCTGACTTTTTTAATAAGTTAAGGAACACATCTACTGTTAGATGTGTTCCTTATTTATACTATATTAGATTGATATGTTCTTGTAGTAATCTAAGGTAGAAAAACCTCTATTTAATGTGCATAGTAGAACGTTCTCAGTGATTCTATTTAATAGTTTCAGCGAAGTATCGCTTAGTTTGAAGTTAAATAGCCTATCGTAGTCAGAGAATACTATGTGTTGCATAGCTTGTAACACCGATTTAGATATTTGTAGGTCATTCATATCGGCACAGTTTTGACATATCACGGAGTTCTGCTGTATGGAAAAGTATAAGCTTTGCGTTAAAGAAAGCTCACATCTACCACATACTAAAAGGTTTGGAGAAAATCCTAGTTCAGAGATGAGTCGCAACTCAAAGATAGATTTAAGCTGTCGATGAGGTCGCTTATGATTAGATATGTAGTAGAATATGTTAAGAATCAACCTTAGAACGGCTTTGCTATCTGTGGAATGTTGTCCAATGGTATATGTTACCACTTGGGATATGTACGATGCTAAGGCTAGACCGCATAAATCTTCACGCATACCGTAGAAACTATCTATCAAGTCCGATGATTTCACCGAATAGTGTTTCTTAGACCTATCTACACATAGGTTTGAATAGGCGAACATCTGCAAGGCAGACCTATTCTCATTCTTTAATGATTTTACACCCTTTTGAGCTACTTCAATCAAGCCTAACTCATCGGTTAATATGTCTAAGAACTTTCCATTTTCGCCAACTATACGTTCGCCTATTACTAAACCCTTACAATTCATATAGATAAAATCACTCCAAAAAACCCTTATATTTTAGATAGTCGGAAACCTTTCCCGATAGACAGAAAGCTTCCCAAAGTTCATAATCGGAATCCATAGTAAAAAGTCCTTTCCTTGTATTTATATACTATAGGTGTATATATGTTAATATTATATGCCAACGTACAAGGAATATTTACATGGAACTATTTCTCAGAAAGTCCAAAGTTTCTAATAACACCCTCACGATTACGCCAATCTTCCTTAACCTTTACCCAACATTGTAGATTAACTTTAATTTGGAAAAAGTTTTCAAGTTCTTGTCTAGCAAGAGTAGATGCCTTCTTTAACATACTTCCGCCCTTACCTATTATTATACCCTTGTGACTATCACGTTCACAATATATCACTGCTGATATGTCTAAGATAGTTTCTCCTTTAGAAGTATCACGTTCTTTCATAGTTTCCACACCTACGGCAATACCATGAGGGACTTCATCTTCTAACAGATTTAATAGTTTTTCTCTAACTATTTCACTAGCTATTACTTTTTCTGGTTGGTCGGTAATCATATCGTCTGGAAAGTAGTGAGGGGCTTCTACGGATAGTTTTGTAACCTCTTGAACTACTAAATCTATGCCGTCGTTTTCTTTAACACTTATTGGAACTACTGCAGTAAATGGGAACTCACCACTAAGTTGAGCTATCTGCAAAGCCAATGTCGATTTATCATTTAGTAGGTCTATCTTGTTAAGTACAAGTATAACTTTAGTCTTAGAGTCAAAACAGTTGTTCAATAGTTGTCTTTCCTGTTCACCAATCTTACGAGTGCAGTCCAACATAAAAAGTACTACGTCAATATCGGCAATACTTTCAGATACAGTATTTAACATATGTGTACTTAATCTGTTCTTAGGTTTATGCAATCCAGGGGTATCTATAAGGACTATTTGAGTTTCACCACTGTTTACTATGCCAGTAATCTTAGTTCTAGTAGTCTGCGATTTACTACTAACAGACGCTATCTTCTCACCGATTAGAGCATTCAACAGCGATGACTTTCCTGCGTTGGTTCTACCAGCAATGGTAACGAATACTGTCTTTGTCATAAAAGATTATTCTTCCTCCTCTTTAGTTATGTAAGTAGTATCCCTAGAGATACCTAACTTGTCAAGAACCTCTTCTTCCTTTTCACGCATAATTCGTTCGTCTAGTAGAGAGGTTTCGTGGTCATAGCCTAGTAGATGTAACATAGAATGAACCGTTAAGAATCCTATCTCTCTTTCAAGAGAATGTCCAAACATATCGGCTTGTTTAACTGCCATATCTAAGGATATTACTACATCTCCCAACACTACAAAGCCAGTTTCTTGGTTAATATCGTAATTACCACCCTCACTAAGTGGGAAAGATAGAACGTCGGTAGGGCAATCCTTATTTCTGTATATTTTATTTAACTTTTGAATCTCATTATTATCTACAAAAGATACGCTTACCTCTGTGTTATGTTCAAAGTTTTCAGTAGTCAAAACAGCTTGACAGCATCTTCTAATTAACATTTTAATACCGACAGGTATTTTAATATGGTTCTGTTTATTCTTAATGTATACTTTAATCCTAGCCATTCCAAAAAACTTCCTTTCAAAAATAAAAATTAAACCTCTTTACGATTAGAGTATCGTTCATACGCCTTAACGATATCTTGTACCAACCTATGGCGGACAACGTCCTTTTCAGTAAAAGTTTGAATAGCAATATCATCGACGTTCTTTAAAACTTCAAGAGCCTCAATTAGACCAGACTTTTGCTTATTAGGTAGGTCTATCTGAGTAATATCTCCAGTTATAACCATCTTACTGTTGTTACCTAAACGAGTTAAGAACATCTTAATCTGTTCAGGGGTAGTATTTTGAGCCTCATCGAGTATTATGAAAGCGTTTTCTAAGGTTCTGCCACGCATATATGCAAGTGGAGCAACTTCTATAGTACCTTTTTCCATAAACTTTTGAAAGCTATCGAACCCTAGCATATCAGAAAGTCCGTCATAAAGTGGTCTAAGGTATGGGTCTACTTTGTCCTGTAGGTCACCTGGGAGAAATCCTAACTTTTCACCTGCTTCAACGGCTGGTCTAGTTAAGATTATCCTATTTACATCATGAGCTTTAAAAGATTTAACAGCTAATGCTACTGCTAGATACGTCTTACCCGTACCCGCAGGGCCTACACCAAATACTATGGTATTGTTTTTAATAGCATCTACATACAACTTTTGACCAAGAGTTCTAGCCTTTACTACCTTACCAGATGTGGTAATACATATACCATTCCCATTAGATGAAAACTCTTTAAGTTTAATGTTAGCTGAAGTATCTTCGCTAACCATAGACGTAACATACCTAACGGTCTGCTCATTGATGGTTTCTCCACTATTAATCATATTCAATAGGGCTTGAATAGTATCTACAGCTTTATTAACGTTAGAAGGTTCTCCCGATACTTTAATATCACCCCCACGGCTAAGTATAACCACATTATATTGTCTTTGAATAGTATTAATATTTTCATCATAGTTGCCGAATAACGCCCAAATCTGTTCAGTATTTTGGACACTAACGGTTTTTTCTGCCATAACATCACTCTTTTCGTTCAAAAATATCTTACTATATAATTATAGCACAATTTCATGAAATTTAAAAGAGTATTTTTAATTTTTTATAAAAAATTCACTGAAACTTATCTAAATAAATAGGTCTTGAGTTTCACATATATTTCCTTGTAAGGTATACTCTAAAGTAAGCGATACTTTGTCATCGGTAGTAGTAAAGTTTTCCTTTACGTCCATTATAGTGACATCTTTTAAGAAGTTGGTTTCGTAGGTCTTTCGCCTAGAGTTAAGCATAGCTTTAGCCTCTTCTACTGAGTAGACTACACTATTTGATACGTACTTCTGACTAGTGGTAGTTACTATACCTATTGGGATTTTATTGCCAAACAGTTCAAAGTATTCAGTATTAGACTGAACATAGGCATTAGAAGTATCTTTTTTGCCTATGTATAAAGGTATGTTAAGGTTAAATAGGTCTAACTCTTTATAAACTTTTACATCTTCACTAGTAGATGTTACTTCTTCAGTTAGCGATTGCGTTAAGGTTATAGTATCATTATATTCGCCTATAATTTCTCCCATAGCATGAACATACCTAACCATCTCTTTATCGTTCTTAATAATTCCACTTATTAACAGTTCACCACTAGTTACACCGTTACCGATAGGCGTCATAAGTTGACCACTTAATACACTAACCGATACTATTCTTGCACTAACCTTAGATACCAAGTTGCAAGGTTGATTATCTTGAAGTATCTCGGTATGATTAACCATCTCATCTATACGAACCAATACACGACCTTTATCATGCTTAATAGATGCCCAAGCTACATCTTCAATATTTAACCTTAAAGCATACTCACAACTTTTAAAGTCTATGTTAGGGATATATGTTCCCTTGCTAAGTCCAGCATCGTCCAAACAGGAAAGTATCACATCATCACTGATACTTTCGTTGCCCTCTATGTTTATGGTAACTACTACGTTAGATAATACTATCCATAATACGATACAGAACACACTTCCTATTAATATGCCGTATCTTTTTTTGTAGTGGCTAAGTGAATTAAATAGTCCTTTACGAGAGGTTTCTTTAAGTTCTATGTTTAAATCTTCTGCAATGGATTTCAACACTTCAAAATGTTTAGTATACACCTTTCCATAGTAGATATCTTTTTTACTACCGAGCCAACTACACACTATAGAACTACTTCGGATAGTGTTTATAAACTCAATAATCCTATCGCCCTTAGCAGTGAACCTACTAACGCTATTGATTCTATTAAACATAAAGCATCACCTAGAAAATTCCACCGATTGAATAGAACCATTTATCTTAATACAATCGGTATCGAAATCGTCTATCTTTAGACCTTTTCCCCAAACGAATATCTTTAAGTTACCAGTTTTTAAAGCTATGTATATATCGCTGTACTCTATAATCTTGCCACAGTTTTCGACTATCATATTTCTGTCATCATTTATGTGTATAGCAGTATTTAGATATGCTAATTGTCGAGATTTATCATAAATATTTCTTAACATGGTATAAATATCACCACCCATTAAATTATATTACAATTCATAAAGTATAATTCATGGTGCATACTATTTTACATAGATATATTTTTTACTCCGTGGAGGATATTCCATTGAAATTTAAAGCTATAAACGTAATCTTTCCCATAGTTATGGTATTTCTAATGTGGGTATGTTGTAACTATGTAATCACAATAGGTGAGGCTATTAAGCATAGTATAGACGTTTGTTTAACGTCCATAGTGCCATCTATGTACGCCTTTATGATACTTTCAGAACTGTTAGTGCGAAGTAATTCGCATAGAATTATAGGCAATATACTTTCACCGATATCTAGGAACGTTCTGCACCTAGATGGCAAACTGTTTCCAATACTTTTAATCAGTTTAGTAGCAGGGTATCCAGTAGGGGCAAAGTTAATATCCACTTTGGAGGATAACGGCTCTATAGATACTAACGTTGCCAAAGATATGTACTGCTATTGCTACTCTGGAGGATTAGCTTTCATAATTGGAACTATTGGAGGTAGTTTAAAAGTATCTTTAATAGTTTACATATCTAATGTGGTGGCAAATTTGACATTAGCCTTTATGTTAAATTTTAAGCATATAGTTCCTAATAAAGATGTTTGTAAAGCAGATGTAAAGATTTCTAGTAACGTATTAGTGGACTCTATAAACTCATCTTTTAAGACTATGATTAATGTATGCATAATGATTATATCCTTTTCCATAGCTATATGTTTACTAGATGTTTTTAACATTAGCGATATACTATCCATGGCGATTTCTAA
>JAJQGV010000060.1 GCA_021200215.1 Ruminococcus sp.
CCTTATTAAGGCGTTTATTTAGCATATCGTCATTAGATAATATTAAAATATTTATCATACTATGTATATCATTGTATTAACAATGATAGTTTCACCCCTTTTTTATTGTATTTCAGATATTTCAAACTTTTCATCTATCATGAAGAGTTTATTCTTATCAGTTTTGAATAGCACATGGTTAGTATATGGATATATTTCCACAACATTATTATCTTCATCGATTTGAGTACTATTAGAACCATCGTAGTAGTATAGATGGTTATCATCTATATAGTATAGGATATCATCTATTAGGAAGAAATTTTCACTAACCTGTGAGGCTATTACATTACTTAAACCATCTTCATAGATGTATAAAGTACCATCTTTTTCTAAGTAATATACGATTAAACCATCATTAGATATGGCAAACGTTTCTACGTTGTCGGAGATGTTTTCACTGGATAAGTCAGAAGTATTGACTCGAAATAGTGAGTTAGTATTCAACTTTTTACCACAGAAGAAATTTTTATCTGTCGATAGTATTATATCTTGAAAGTTTCCAGAGCTTAAACATTTTATATTATCTGTGCTTTCCATGAAGTACAGATTATTTTCCTCAGTTACAAAGTAATGACCTACAAAAGTATCGGTTATTGCAATATTATTGATAATATCTACATCTAGTATGGAAGTTATCTGTTCATCGAGTATCTTAGTTTCATTTCCGTTAGCATCTAGTAGATATGTAGCATTATCTTTGCATAGCAATAGTTCGTCACAGGTAGATGTAAATGTTAAAGTTTGAGAATCTTGGTCGTTGCCCACGTTGTGATTACTATTGTTATCTGACTTATTATTCTTAGACTTTTTAACTGAAATGTATAGTGGATATTCGTTAAGGTTTGGTGATAGAACATCATACCAATATATTATGTTTCCATCATCTGAGATTGCCAATATAATAGGGTTATTTGCACTATCAGTAAAGCCTTTAAATGCCTCATCAGATTTGTTAGTGCCGTAATCGGTACATACTATACATTCAAAAGATATAGTATCTTTATTACTATCATCTTTATCTAATTTTTCTTCATAGTTTTTAAGATAGCTTATGGTACTACCATTTGGCGATATAGTAATATAGTTGTTTAACACATTGCTATCTATCTTTTTATTGGTATTGTCTTTAATATTGTAGTAGCAAAGTTCTCCAGCCATTAATCCATTCTTATACTTAGATGATACTACTATGGCATTCTTTATATAGACAATGCCATCACCATTGGCAGATATTTGAACGTAGTTTACATCATCTATAGTTTGATTAATATCTTGAGTATATATATGTAGATTGCTATTGTTATCTATAATGGCTACAGTACTTCCATTGGTACTTTCATATATAAAACTTTCTCCATTTACTCTTTTAGAGAAGCTATTCATATCATAAGATTTTCCATTTTCAAATACTATAGTATAATTACCTTGAATATTAACTATATTGGATACCTGCTTATTGTTGGATATGGTACTTAACTTATCCATTACCACTACTATTCCCATAACTATGATTATTAATATTATGACTATTAATAATACTATCTGTATAGTTTGACCCTGCTTTATCTTCTTAGTATTCTGTTCATGGATAATGTCATCTACTTTGGAATTATCCCAAATATTATTGTAGTTTTGTTTTTTAGATTTACTAACTGATAAGATAGTGTTTTCATCGTCATTGTAGTTAGTTGAAACGTCGTTACTTTTAGGCATAGGCTCATCGAGAACATAGTTGTTATTACTACCATCATCTACTTTCTTAATGTTATCATTAAAAGATATATTTAGGTTGCTAAGGTTATTCAACTTTGTGCCACAGTATTTACAGATTACAGAATCATCACATTCTTGTTTACATCTAGGACATTTCATATGAATCTCTCCCTTAAATTATTACTAAAGTATCACCACTTTTAACTCCTTGATTTTCAAAGGTTAAAGATTTATTTAAGCAACCATCGGTTTTAGATAGTAACATAATATCATTAGGGTTTGTAAATAGATTATCATTCTCCTCATGGGACTTAATCTCTTCCATAATAATAAGTATTGCTTTTTGAACATTCATCTTTTTAGGTATCCAAAAATCATAGTTTTTTGAAACACTTGGACAGAATATTTCTACTAATATTTTATTCAAAGTAAATCACCTTCTTTTAGATTGATGTTAAAGTATTCGTTTACCATGTTTACATCTTTTAAAGGGGTGACCTTAACTATATTAGGATTGTATCTATAGTTTTCAGTAGATAACATTATATTCTTACAGCGATATATTCTACAGTAATCATTTATTTTAAAGCAACGGTTTGAATTCCCTAGTTGTGTGATTATAAAGTTTATAACTTTGTCTATATAGAAACTATCGTTATTAACTATTATGAAGTTTTTATCATAGAGTGATTTCATAGTACCTTCTAATATTTCATCATTTGTGATGGGCTTGCATATGTATGGAAACTTCTTAACATTTATGTTCAATTTGGACATTAAGATGGATAGTTCATACTTAGAAAAAATATATGATATACTCATAATACACCTCTTTCATTCATCTTATCCTTTACTGCACTCTTATAGGTTCTGGATAGTGGTAATATCATTTGATTGTTTAAAGTTATAATATTACTACGAAAATCTATAGAGGCTATCTTTTCTATGTTGACTATGAACCCCTTGTGAACTCTAATGAAGTCATCGTTTAGTTTAGACATTACAGCATCTAGGGATTCATAGAAACCTAACTCTTGAGAGATGGTATTTAAAAAGACCTTCTTGTTTCTACTTTCAAAGAAAAGAATATCATTAATGGGTATAGCATAATCTTTAGCTTTAGTTTTGATTACATACACTTCAGAACTTTTTTTACTGTAGAACTTTTTTAAATCGTTAGTTATATCGTTTAATATGTTGTTTATATTATTTTTTTGTATAGGTTTTATTATTACACCAGAAGGTCTAATAGATGGCTTAATGGCTTTTATTACCTCTAATGGATTATCAACTATCACAACTATGTAGTTTAGAATATTCTTATTATGAATACGTTCAGCCAAAGTATCTAAGTTCTTTTGGTTTTCCAAAAAGTAGAGTGATATATCAGAGTTTGCGATATTATCAAAAGTATCTAGGGTTTTAAAGCTGATTATATCAGTATCGCTGTTTGTATTCATTAAGAACGTAGAACATATTTTCTTTAATATAGTTTCAGTTGTCAGTTCATTGTAATATAA
>JAJQGV010000100.1 GCA_021200215.1 Ruminococcus sp.
ATGCTATTCTGTTGCACTATATTTTTAATAGGCCCTGCAACCGCAGGAGCTACTAAAGTCTTAAGAAACTTCTCACAGCAAAGACCCGTCTTTTTATGGGGTGATTTCATTGAAAGTCTTAAAAAGAACTTTAAGCAGAGTTTGGCAATGGGTACTATAGATGTATTTATATTCATAAGTGTAGCTTTAGGTTGCTATATATATCCATTGCAGGTAGAAAATACTGGTAATCAGATGTGGTACATACCTTTCATAGTTACCATAGCTATAGGAATAACTGTATTCATTATGAGTGGTTATGCCTACTTAATGATAGTAACCACTAACCTATCATTTAAGAACATTCTAAAGAACTCATTCTATTTAACGTGCGTATGTGCAAAACAAAGCTTAATAACTTTCTTTATATGTGCAGTAATAGTAATTGTAGCAATATTCGTGTTCATTACTAACGATTACGCTAAGTTCTGTATAATCTTTGGACCTGCTACCATTATAGGATTGATAGTTTGCTTTAACTTCTATCCTATCATTCAAAAGTATGTTATCAATCCGTACTATGAGCAGACTGGAGAAGAAAATCCAGAGTTTAGATACGGCAGACCCGCTAGTGAAGATGAAACCGTATTCGTTGATAGAGGCGGTCAAGAAGCCCCTATAGTTTCCGAAAAGGCTCGTAAAAGACAAGCAAAGAAACAACAGAAACGTAAAGGCAGAACTATATCATAGGAAAAAAAGAACGTTCCAATATTGGAGCGTTCTTTCGTGTATTATATATTATCATTGTCTGTCTTTTTATTATCCACCTTATGGACGTTTTTAACTCTTGGTGCTGAATGTGCCGTACTAGAATGCTGTCCATTGGTTCTACCTTGCTTATGGTTCTTACTTCTGCGACTCTTTTTCGGCATGGATTGTACTCTATAGATATATATTCCAATGTATACAAAGGTTAATATTATAGATATCAGCAATGCCCTATTAAACCACGATGAGTATATAAAACCTTGTGCAGCCGCTATATTGAACTTAGCAAATGAACGCTCTAAGTTGTTAGTGGCTACTAAGTCGGTAGTATAGATTTCCTCACCACTTAGTATTAAGGTAACTGAACCTAATACATCACCAACTTCAATAGGTGCTGATACATCTTCTTGTATAGTAAAAACCCTTTCAATACTAGAAACGTCCATAGTGTTTGGCCAAAGCGTAGAATATTTACTACTAGGTCTTAAAAGAACGTAATCATTTCCACTAGAATATTTTACTTTAACCTCTTTTATCTCTTCCTCATCGGAAAGTAGAGTAGTATACTCAAAGTTATCTAAGCACCAACTGAATATAGATTGGGCATCTTCTATATGGTAGAATATTCTATTTCCATAGTCATCACGTTCACTCAATGGAGCGTGCATTAATACTAATATATAGTTACTTCCGTTCTTAGTTGCCTTACTTACTAAGCAACTTCCAGCCTGTTCGGAGTTACCCGTCTTTATACCCTTAGCATACTCATAGTAGTAGTTAGAATCTTCGTCCATCATTACGTTAGTATGATACAAAGATTGCTCATCATGGACGTTTGTAGCAGGCATAGAGTATTCATAAGTATTAGCAATCTCATTAAACTTAGAAAGTTCAGTAGCATACTTAGTGATTAAGAACATATCATAAGCGGTAGTATACTGTCCATCTTGATGCATTCCATGTGGATTTTCAAAGTTAGTATCTACACAACCTATCTGTTTAGCCTTGTCGTTCATCATATCTACAAACTTATCTATGTCACCCTCACCGATATAGTAGGCTATAGTACTTGCAGCCTCACACGATGATGATAATATCATAGCGTATAGTAAATCTTTCATAGTCATTTCTTCACCCGCTGAAAAATCTGTAGTAGTGTAGTATATGTCTTGTTCCTCGTAGGTATCGAGTTCATCGAATATCACTTCTGGAATAGTTACGGGGGTATTTTCTAAGTCAGAACAGTTTTCTATGCACACTATAGCAGTCATTATTTGAGCTAACTGTGCAGGTTCAGTCTTAACATCGGAATTTTTTTGATACACTACAGAATCTATGTCAACATTGTATAGTACAGCGTAGTCGCTGTTGACTTCAAAGTTAGGCGTAAACGAAAGTGCCGATGCCCCTATACCCTTTAATGATGGCACAAACAATCCCACTATAGAGATGGTCAACACCATTGAAAGGAATCTTTTTAATTTCATATACTTCATATATAGATATAACCTCCAAACCAATTGTTTCAATCACACTATTATTATAGCAAACTTTTTAGCACAATTAAAGAGATTTTTTAAATTTTTTTAAATTTTTTCAAATTCTATTTACCGTATCCAAAAAGTATGCTAAAATTATACTTAATAAAACTATTAATAAAAAGGTGTTGATTTTTTGCTCTACGTTACTGGCGATACTCATGGAACTTTCGATAGATTTAAAGAGAAAAATGTTAAAAAGTTGAAACACAATGATACTATAATAGTATGCGGTGACTTTGGTTTCATTTGGAACGGTAGCTACTCTGAAAGAGCTACCCTTAGAAAATTGTCTGAACTAAAGTTCAATGTAGCTTTCGTAGATGGTTGTCACGAAAACTTTGACCTACTGTATAGCTATCCTACAAAGACTTGGAACGGTGGAAAGGCTCATATTATCAGTGATAATATTATCCATCTAATGCGTGGGCAAGTATATACTATAGATGGTCTTAAGGTGTTCACGTTCGGTGGTGGTCATAGCGATGATATAGAAATACGTAAGGAAACTAACAGTTGGTATCCACAAGAAGAACCTACCCCAGAAGAAGTCTTAGAGGGTGTAAACAGTTTAATAGCACATGACTACAAGGTGGATTATATAATCACTCATGAACCTCCATCTTCAATTAAGTATTGCTTAGGCTTAGAAACCTCACACCGTTTGGAATGCGATGCATTCTTTGAACAGATTAAAAAAAATTGTACCTTTAAACATTGGTTCTGCGGAAAGTGTCATGAAAATAAGTTTATACCTCCAAAGTTTTCGGTTCTCTTCGATGAAGTGGTTTCTTTGACTGATGTAATAAAACACGCAAAATAGAAAAAATTAGGTCGAACATATCTAGTGGTAGGAATTATAGATTAGTAAAAACGCTCTTTAAATAGTCTTTAAAGAGCGTTTAAAAATTATTTTTAATGATTTATCAGTTCTTTCCCTACTATATTGTAGCACAAAGGAA
>JAJQGV010000046.1 GCA_021200215.1 Ruminococcus sp.
ATAGTTTCTATTCTCTATCTAGTTACGATATGGATATTCTACAAGATTATAATAACACTAAAGAAGATATTCCAATAACAAACTTAAATGCTTTATTACACGATAGTTTTAATAAATATCCAAATAAGATAGCTATTAAAGATAATATTAAATCTTTAACTTATAAAGAGTTAGATACTTTATCTAATGAGGTAGCTAATAGATTGACTGAAAAAGGTATTCATTTAGGCGATTATGTGGGTATATGTACAGAAAGAAACATATACACTATAGTAAATATGTTAGGAGTTTTAAAGTGTGGTGCTTCATATGTTACCATAAATTCTGACTATCCCGATGAACGTATAAACTATATCTTAAAAAAGAGCGACTGCAAACTATTTATAAAACAAGATATCATAGAAAATGTTTCTATTGAAGATTGTAGACCTTTATTAAATCCTGTGAAAGTTCCTTGTAGTAATATAGCGTATGTGATATTTACATCTGGAAGTACGGGAGAACCTAAAGGAGTAGCTATTACACATCAAGGCGTATGTAATACTATAATAGATATTAATCAAAAATGGAAAATTAATTCTAATGACAAGATTATCTGTGTTACATCATTCTGTTTTGACTTATCTGTATATGATATTTTTGGTGCTTTAAGTAGTGGTGCAGAATTGATAATTATACCAGAAGTTAGAAATCTTCAGAGTGTTTTAGAAACTATCAGAGATGAGGAAGTAACTATCTTTAATAGTGTTCCTGCAATTATGAATCTATTAGTTACTGAAAATAGTTTTAACAAAGACTTTAAGGCTATTAACTCTTTAAGATTATGTCTAATGAGTGGTGACTGGATACCTACTACATTACCTAATGCTATTAAAAAATACTTCCCAAACTGTCAATCAGTAAGTTTAGGTGGTGCAACAGAAGGTTCTATATGGTCAATATATCATGAAATACAACCAGAAGATGCCTCTTTGATAAGTATTCCTTATGGTAGACCTTTAGCTAATCAGAATATGTATATCTTATCTAAAAGCTTGAATCTATGCCCTATAGATACTGTTGGTGAAATATATATAGGTGGTAGGGGTGTAGCAGATTGTTATATTAATGATGCAGAAAAATCTAAGGACTCTTTTATACACACTGAACAGTTTGGAAAATTATATAAAACAGGTGACTTTGGAAAAATTTCTAGTAATGGTATTATGGAGTTTTTAGGCAGAAGAGATTTTCAGGTAAAGATAAATGGTTATAGAATAGAACTTAGTGAAATAGAAAATGTATTAAATAAGTATAAAGATATCTTGAATGTTGTAGTTACAGTAGAAAATGATGTCCTATGTGTATTCTATGTTAGTCCCGTAGAGTATACTACCAATGAACTTATAGAATATGCTTCTAAATATTTAACAAACTATATGATACCTAAACACTTTATTAGAGTGGATAGTATTCCATTAACATCTAATGGTAAGGTTAATAGAAAAGCTCTGAAATTACCTAAGGATATTAATAATGGTTCTATAGTTTATGATACTTCTAATCTTTCACCTACTGAAAGAAAATTAGTAGAAATTTGGAAAAAGTTCTTAAATACTGATAGAATTAATATAAATTCTGTTTTCTTTAACTTAGGTGGGGACTCTGTAAATATGATACAGATAATAAGTGAAGTAAACAATACTTTCAATGTAGATATACAGTTCCAAAAATTTTTAGAAAACTCATCTATTAAAGAAGTTGCCATGTTAATAGACAAGAATAATATAAGTAGTGATGCTACTGAAGATATTGAAAAAGTATCTTTTGAAATATCGCCTAAAGATAAATGGAAACCTTTTAAACTAAGTGGTTTACAAGAATCATACTTTATAGGTAGAAATTCAGAAGATTATAATGGTCTTGCTACTAATGGTTATGTAGAATTAGATTGTCTAAATTATGACAATGAAAAGTTCCGTCGTGTATTACAAAGATTAATAGATAGACACGATATGTTAAGATGTGCTATATATCCAGATGGAACTCAAAAATTTTTAAAGACTGCCACAGTTCCAGATTTTCCTATAATAGATATGTCAAATTATACTAAAGATGAATTAGATAATTATATCTTAAGAGTTCGTAGGGAAATGACTTCTATTAGACTTGATTTGGAAAAGCCACCATTAATAGCTATCCAAGTTACTAAAACAGGAATAAAATCTGCTATAATTCACGTATATGTAGATGGATTAATAATAGATGGTTGGAGCTATCAACTGTTCCATTTAGAGTTAGAAAGTTTATATCGTGATGAAACTATAGAATATCCTCCTTTAGAGGCTACTTATAGAGATTATATTAAGTTTAAAGAATATCAACAGACTACTAATAAGTATCAAAGAGATAAACAATATTGGCTGTCTAAAATCGATACGCTTCCAAATGCTGGAACACTTCCGCTATTGAAACCTTTAAAGGATTTAGAATATATAGAAGGTAATCAAGTTAAGTGTGGACTTAATATTAAAGACTGGCATTTGTTAGAAGAAAAATCTAAGGTTTTTGGAGTATCTCCATTTACTGTTATATTCACATCGTTTGCCCTAACTATAGCTAGATGGAACAAAGAACAAAGATTTATGTTAAATATTCCAGAGTTTGACCGTCCACAATTTCATAAAGACGTTAATAAGATTATAGGTGTGTGTTCAGCATTCTTGCTATTCGTGGTGGATAATAATCCAAAGGATACTTTTCTTGATTTAGTAGTTAAAAATCATGAGCAACTTTGGGAACTAAAAGAACATAATTCTTTTTCAGGTATGGAAGTTCTAAGAGAAATATACAAGGAAATAAAAAATTATGATACTGCTCTAGTTCCTATAGTATTTGGCATGATGGCTAATGTTAAACTTCCAGAAGAACAATCTATTAGTGTTAGATATCAAGAAAACCATACTACTCAAATTTGGATAGATATTACTACTACACTATATAATGATTGCATAGAGTTTAACTGGAACTCTATTAAAGGACTTATAGACTATGATATGCTTTCAAGAATGGTAGAAATCCAAAAGGATATATTACATCATGCAATATATAATGATGATTTTTGGGAAACTCCTTGTAACATTACACTACCAAATTATGATAGAAACATTATAGACGGTATTAATAACACTAAGAATGATTTTAACTTTGAAAGATTTTCTAATATATTTTAT
>JAJQGV010000050.1 GCA_021200215.1 Ruminococcus sp.
CAAATATGCTTATTGCTAATATTTTAAAGATATGTTATAATCAAATAGTTAGATATTTTAAATATCCTAAAAATAATTTTATCCGTGGATATTGACTTAGAGTGAACTCTAAATGATATAATGTTTCTATTAGGAGGTATTTTTTTATGTTGAATGTAAAAGGTGTAATCTTCGATATGGACGGGCTTATGATAGATACTGAAAAACTATTGATTAAGTTTTGGTGTCAAGCCTGTAAGGAGTTTGGATATGAATGTACTCCTGAAATGATATATCCCATGAGAAGTTTATGTTCTAAATATTCTATACCTAAGTTTAAAGAAGTCTTTGGTCAAGACTTCGATGTAATATCTGTTCGCAACCGACGTATGGAACTTATGAACGAACACATTAAAACCTATGGTATAGAAAAAAAGAAGGGTCTTGATGAACTTTTAGAGTTTTTACAAGCTAATGATATCAAGAGGGCAGTTGCTACTGCTACAGACTATCCTAGGACTGAAAAGTACTTAAAAAGTATCAACGTCTTTGATAAGTTTAATAACATAGTATGTGCTACTATGGTTAAGGTAGGAAAACCTGAACCTTATGTATATCTACAAGCTTGTGAAGAGGTTGGACTTCTACCTAGTGAGTGCATAGCCTTAGAAGATAGTCCTAACGGGATACTTTCGGCATATAGGGCAGGCTTAAAACCTATAATGATTCCTGACTTAACTCAACCAGACTTAGCTACAAAAGAACTCTTGTTCGATTGCGTTGAAAGTTTGGACAAGGTTATAGATATTATTATGAAAGGATAGTACTTAAGTATGAATGAAACTATTAACAGACTAACTAACAGTATCCAAAGCGTTATAGTCGGCAAAGATGAGGTTATAGAAAAGGTTATAATTAGTCTACTATGTGATGGTCATGTACTAATACAAGACGTCCCTGGGGTTGGTAAGACTAAGTTAATATCTGCACTATCTAGTGCGGTAAACGGTAAGTTTAATAGAATACAACTTACCCCCGATATTATGCCCTCGGACATAGTTGGATTTTCTTTAGTAAATCAAAAGACCTTAGAGTTTGAATACAAAGAGGGTGTGGCAATGTGTAACTTTTTACTAGCCGATGAGATTAATAGGGCATCACCTAAAGCACAATCTAGCCTACTTGAGATTATGGAAGAACATCAAATTAGCTTAGATGGTGTTACTCATGCACTACCAGAACCATTTATGGTATTGGCTACTCAAAACCCTATAGAAACGTATGGAACGTATCATCTACCAGAGGCTCAAATGGATAGGTTCTTTATGCGTATAAGTATGGGGTATCCTACTGCAAAAGAGGAACTTTTAATATTAGAACGCTCTAATAAGAATACTTCAGCCACTAACAACGAGGTGCAATCCGTTGTAACACTACAAGATATAACTAACATTAAGCAAGAAGTATTAAAGGTAGAAGTATCTGAGAGTGTTAAAAAGTACATAGTAGACTTAGCTAACGCTACTAGAAACGATGACAATATATCGTTAGGTATTAGCCCTAGAGGAAGTATAGCTATGTATAAGGGTTGCCGTGCTAGAGCCTATATGTTATCGCAAGGGTATGCTACTCCTAATGATGTTAAGTTCTTAGCAGAAAGTATATTTGCTCATAGAATAATATTATCGGCTAAGGGTAAGACAGAGTTTGAAAACACATCGCAGTACATTAAGGAACTGCTCAATAGAGTATCTGTACCTATGTAATTTTAGAGGGTCTACGTATGAAAAGAATAGTATTTCAAGTTATGAACTCTCTTAAGATATTACTATCCTACATGGTATGTTTAGGAATATCGTTGTTGTACACTCTGTTCGTTGATGGTACTTCGGGGGTACTATTAATGTCATTTATTATACTAGTACCTTTGATGTCACTAATACTTGTGCTTATAAATAAAAACGCTGTGAATGTTAGTATATCCTCTAGTGATAGTACCTATAGAAAAGGTTCACCTATAGGCGTTACTTTCAAATTTACTAAGAAGAGTATACTTCCAGTGCCGTTTATAAACGTAGTGGTAGGATATTCAGCACATCTATGCAATGGTGATATCTACTCCATAGATGAGTTCCCACAGTTAAGGACATCTATGGCATTTGAGAAATCTTTAAGTTGCGATTTTAACTTTAAAGCTAAAGTATCGGGGGATTGCAGTATATACGTAAGTGAAGCCTATATGTATGACTATCTAGGATTCTTTAGGTTTAAACTAAAAAACATAGATACTAACACTAAGATATACATTATACCAGACGTTATAGAGATATCATCTTCTCAAACGTTGTTTAATAACATATGTAACAGTGTTATCACGAACGATGAGGAAGAGGAAAGCCATCAAAATGATGTACTTTCCATAGGCTCTACATTAGGATATCTACACAGAGAGTATGTTGCAGGTGATAGCCCTAAAAGGATAGATTGGAAACTATCTTGTAAGAAAGACACCCTTATGGTTCGTTTAGATGAACCATCGCCACAATCTAAGCCATGCATACTCTTAGATATGTCTATAGATAACAGTAACTCTAATATGCTAGATGCTATATTAAACTTCGAAAGATTAGTTGAAAGTTCTTTGGCATTGGCTAGTATGTGCGTTAGAAACTCTATAGAGTGTGAGTTTATGCTCTGCAACTGTGGAAATTCTAAGAGTTATATGCTAACTTCAGTAGATGATGTATACAATCTAGCAGTTGCCATATGTCATAACTGTGAAGATGGTGAACATAGACTCCCTAATGGGATATCTAAGCTTAAAACTTCCGACAGTATGTATATTCTATTTACAGATTCATTTAAGGGTAACTTAAAGTCTGAAGTTACCTCTTTAAAGAATAGAGGTATAGTTGTAGAAACTATCTTATCGCCACGCTATAAGGGAATGTACTCTCAGCCTAACGTTTGGATAGTTAATGATGACCTATCTATAACACAAAGTGATTAATAAGGAGGTGACATTTATATGACAGATATCTTAAAAAAGTTTAAACTTAAAGTAGTACCTTTGCTGTTTGGAATATCTATAGTGGTAAGCTTTATGTACCTCTATGATACTAACCTAACTTTTATGTTCTTAATATGTTCAATAGTATTCCAAGGTTTAGTATATCTATTCTACGA
>JAJQGV010000076.1 GCA_021200215.1 Ruminococcus sp.
CCCCTGACCTGCTGATTACAAATCAGCTGCTCTACCAACTGAGCTACACCAGCATAAATCGAGGCGACAGGACTTGAACCTGCGGCATCTTGGTCCCAAACCAAGCACTCTACCAAACTGAGTTACGCCTCGTTATCATGTGCATATTAAGTTTTCGTCTTATCTCCCGACGACTATTATAGTATACACCATATTTTTTAATTTGTCAAGCCTTTTTTTAAAAAATTTTTAAAAATTTTTTTAATATCCAAAATACAACATAGATACGTCATAATTGCACAAAAAATTTTCAAGCGATTTTTTTAAACCGCTTGAAAATAGAATCTCAACAATATATTTATTAATCCTTTTTTGTATCACTGCTAGTAGTAGATTCCTCTTTTTCAACCTTAATATCAACGTTTGGAACAACATCTTCGGTTTCTATTACATCAGAAATATCAGAGCATATCTCTACGTCATCAATATCTTCTACTTCCACATCATCGAAACAGTCGCAACAGTCACTAAAGTCCTCGCAATCGCAACAAGAATGTTCAGTATCTTTGGAATTCTTTTTTTGTTTATTAGTTTTCTTTTCTTCTGCATCGGCACATCTATTCATAGCATCTACTGCCACGATTGCTGCCAATACAGATACCGCTGCACACAAGATTCCTAATACTTCTTTCATAGTTTTATCTCCTTTCAAGTTTAACGAATATTGTTTCAATCCATGCTCGGTAATTTCACAGAGTGCAAAAAGCATACTTAGTATGCGTGAATTGACCTTATATCAGCGAGGGATACCGATTTCTCTCCGCCCACCACCGATGTTAAGTTTCCATTTAACAATTCGTTCTATCACCTTTAAAAGTGAAGGAAACTTTACTAATTGTGTTGAAGAAAATACTATTCGTCAAACATTATTATATCACAAATTAGATAGAAATTCAATAGTCTTAGAATATTTTTTCTGTTATTTTTAACTAAATCAATCGATTTTATTCATATAATAAAACTAGGAATACTCATAAATGAGTATTCCTTTTAGTATAAATTACTCTTCTTCTGACTTAACTATGTCTATGCCAAGGACGTCAAGAGCCTCTTTGTCTACTGGCGATGGACATTGTGACATCAACTCTGTAGCATTTTGAACCTTTGGAAATGCTATTACATCTCTAAGGCTATCGCAACCACACATAAGCATAGATAGTCTATCTAATCCTATACCTAATCCACCATGTGGAGGAGCCCCATACTTATAAGCCTCTACTAGGAAACCAAACTTTGCTTCAATCTCTTCATCAGTTAAGCCCAAAGATTGGAACATCTTCTGTTGAAGTTCATAGTCTGTAATACGCATAGAACCCGAAGATAGCTCGATACCATTTAATACAAGGTCATAAGCTTTAGCAAAAACCTTTTCTGGAGCAGTATCTAAATATTGTATGCACTCATCTAGTGGCATAGTAAACGGGTGATGCATTGCCACATACTGATTAGTATCCTCATCATACTCAAAGAATGGAAACTCAGTAATCCAAAGGAAGTTCCATTTAGTTTCATCTATGATGTTTAACTTTTTAGCGACTGTCAATCTTAAAGCACCTAGTGTTGGAAGTACTACCTTATTCTTATCAGCGACTATTAGTATAACATCTCCTTGTTTAGCGTTCAAACTGCTTAATATGTTCTCAAGTTCACCATCTTTAAGGAACTTTTTAAATGAACAGTTTGGAACTTCATCTGCCCAACGGATATATGCTAAACCTTTCGCACCTATGCCTTTAGCCTGTTCTGTAAGCTTGTCAATCTCTTTTCTAGTTAGAATTTTAGCACTATCCTTACATATTATAGCTCTAACAGAACCACCCATATCTATAGCCGATTTAAATACTACAAAGTCGATACCCTTAACGATATCGGTTATGTTCTGAATTTCCATATCAAAACGAGTATCAGGCTTATCTGAGCCATAACGCTCCATAGCTTCTGTATAGGTTAATCTAGGTAGTGGAGTAGGGATATCTACGTTTAGAACCTTTTTAAATAGATAGTTTACAAATCCCTCGGTCATCTGTAAGATATCTTCTACATCTACAAAGGACATTTCTAAATCTATTTGAGTAAACTCTGGTTGTCTGTCTGCTCTAAGGTCTTCATCACGAAAGCAACGTGCCAATTGGATATACTTATCGTAACCCGATACCATTAGCAACTGCTTATATATCTGTGGTGATTGTGGTAACGCATAGAACTTTCCATTATGTACCCTTGATGGTATTAGGTAATCCCTAGCACCCTCTGGAGTGGATTTCATCATCATAGGAGTTTCAATCTCTAAAAATCCTTTTGAGTAGTAGTATTCTCTAGCACATTGAGCAATCTTATGACGCATAATTATGTTCTGTTGTAGTGGTTCACGCCTTAGGTCAAGATATCTGTACTTTAGACGTAACTCTTCATTAGTCTTAGTATCGTTAGTGATTTCAAAAGGTGGGGTTTGTGCCTTTGCTAGTATTTTCAACTCTGTAACCAATATTTCAATATCACCATTCTTGATTTTTAAGTTCTTACTTGAACGTTCTTGAACTATACCTCTAGCTATTAGAACGTACTCACTTCTACAACTAGATGCCTTTTCTAACAAAGATTTATCAGTTTTATCATTGAACGCCAATTGAATATTACCAGTTCTATCACGAAGTACTATAAATATTAGATTTCCACCCATATCTCTAACACGTTGAACGAAACCACCAACTACTACTTCACTACCGATAGTAAACTCATCACCACAGTAGTTGGTTCTCCTTAGATTTCCCATAGTTTCCATAGTTTAAAAACCTCCAAAATTTATTTATAATTGTTAATATCAAGATATATTATAGCACCTAATTGAGATTTTTTCAACAGATTTATAAACTTTTATAGTTATCAGTCGGTGTAGAAAATGATATTTTGTGGAATTACTATAATATTAAGATTTTTTATGTTTTATGTAATCTTCTTTTACGAATAGTTTAATCAACCTTGGAAATCTATCTGCATGGCTCATAACGTAGAAAGCAATTGCTACATAGATTATATAAAATATTAAAATTATCAACATTAGAAGATTTACCATATTAAGGGTGTGTTTTTCTCTAGCGTTGATGGTATCCAATGATACATAGG
>JAJQGV010000059.1 GCA_021200215.1 Ruminococcus sp.
CAATGGTATTAATCAACC
Organism: Ruminococcus sp.; assembly: GCA_021200215.1. GTDB lineage: Bacteria > Bacillota > Clostridia > Oscillospirales > Ruminococcaceae > UBA5884. The sequence goes on from JAJQGV010000059.1 coordinate 19, forward strand.
TAAAATATTAAAAAAATCGTGGAAATTGAATTGTGTTGTTGCTATTGACAAAACAGAAAGTTTGTATTATACTTATCATAATGAAATTAAACGTTTAGAAGAACTATTTTTTTAACCTCATTTAGGGCAATGGTGGGCGGAGAAAAATCGGTATCCCCCATTGATATGAGGTTAATCCACGCATACTAAGTATGCATATCGCACTCCGTAAAATTACCGAGCGTGGATTGAAACAAGAAGGTGTACATACATGAAAATATTTAAAAGGATTATGGCAGGAGTATCTGCAATGGCTATGATGAGCATATGCTGTTACTCTGCTGTAGATGAGGTATCTAACATGGATACCGCCGAGGCTATAGTCGATGATTGCAACGATGACTGGCTTCATGCCGAGGGTAGCAGACTATATGATATGGACGGGAACGAGGTTTGGCTTACTGGTGCTAACTGGTTTGGTCTAAACTGTGGTGAAAATGCTCTACATGGTCTTTGGAGTGCCGATATCGATGAGTTATTATCATCTATAGCAGACCACGGCATTAACTGTCTAAGAATGCCTATCTCTACGGAGTTACTACTCTCTTGGATGAATGGTACTCCAAATGAGGTATCTAGTGTTTCCGCAGGTAATGATGCCCCTTACTATGTAATAAACCCAGACTTCTTAGATGAAAGCGGTAATCTTAAAGATAGTCTAGGCATCTTTGAGGTAGTAGTCCAAAAGTGCAAAAAGTATGGTATTAAAATCATAATGGATATACATAGCCCTGCTGCACACAACTCTGGACATAACTATAACCTTTGGTACTACGATTCCGATGCAGGTGACGCCGATAATATGGCTGTAACTGCTGATGGTGTTCAAGTTACTACTGAAATGTGGCAAGATACTCTAGTATGGTTAGCCGACAAGTACAGCAATGATGACACTATTATAGCCTATGATTTAAAGAATGAACCTCATGGAAAAGGTCAAGAAGGTTCTTCTGCAGCTAAATGGGACGATTCTACCGATGAGAACAACTGGGCATATGCTGCTACTCAATGTGCATTGGCTATTATGGAAGTAAATCCTAATGCTTTAATCTTGATAGAGGGTGTTGAACAGTATACAAGAGAGGGTAAAACTTGGGGACAACCAGATTCTGAAACAGACCCTCCATACTACCCTGCTTGGTGGGGTGGCAACCTTAGAGGAGTTGCAGAATATCCTATTGATTTAGGAGAGTATCAAAGCCAAGTAGTGTATTCACCTCATGACTATGGCCCTGGAGTATACGCTCAAACTTGGTTTAACAAGGATTTTACTACCGAAACCCTTTTAGATGACTATTGGTACGATACTTGGGCTTATATAAATGACCAAGATATCGCTCCATTATTGATGGGTGAATGGGGTGGCTTCATGGACGATGGCGATAATGAAAAGTGGCTAACTCTATTACGTGATTATATGATAGATAACCATATTAACCATACTTTTTGGTGTATAAATCCAAATTCTGGCGATACTGGTGGTCTTCTTGATAGTTCATTCGAAAATTGGGACGATGATAAATATAATCTTTTAGAACCTGCACTTTGGCAAGATGAAGACGGTGTATACATAGGTTTAGACCATCAAACTGCTTTAGGTTCTAATGGACAATCCTTAAGTGACTACTACGCTAGTGGAAAATCTAGTAACTTAGATTCCGATGGTAGTACTAGTCCAAAAGACCCAATAGTTACTACAGCTACTACTACCTCTGAGCCTGAGGAAACTAGCGTATCGGATACAGATGAATCTACCACTACTACACTAGATACAGATGAATCCACTACTACTACACCAGATACAGATACTTCCACTACTACTGAAAATACTACCGATGGAACTTCTGAAACGTCCTTTCCAGACGAAACTACTATTGATTCTAATAGTAGTACTTCTAGCAGTTCCGACAGCGATATTCCTATGCAAGAAACACTCTTAGGTGACGTAAACTGCGATGGCAGTGTTAAATCCAATGACTTATTGTTATTAAAGAAGTATCTACTAGGACTTGATGATTTAGATGAACAAGCTCTATTGAATGCTGACCTAAATGGGGATAATGATGTTAAATCTAATGACCTTTTGTCACTTAAGAAACAGTTACTAGGCTTAGAATAGTTATAATATTAATCTATACAAACGGCTCATTGTATTAATATGAGCCGTATTAAATATCTACACATAAAGGAGATTTTTTTACATTATGACCAATGATACTTCTGCTATCATAGTATGTGCAGGAAACTCCACTAGAATGGGTGGAGTTAATAAACAGTTCTTACCTTTAGGAAACTCTAACGTTATAGGACTAAGTATGTCTAAGTTCCAAAGATGCTCTAGTGTGGAAGAGATTATAGTAGTATCTAAAGAAGAAGATGTCCCCACTATTAAGAGCATTGCAAAGAAGCTTAATATATCTAAACTTAAAGAGGTAGTAGTCGGCGGAAATACTAGACAAGAAAGCGTATTCAATGGTTTTAGATTAACTTCAGAATCTGTGGAACTAGTAACTATCCACGATGGTGCTAGACCTTTAGTGCTTGTAGATGATATTGAAAGGTGTATCCAAGATGCAAGAATTCATGGCGGAGCAACTTTAGCTGTACCCGTAAAGGATACTATTAAGATAGTATCCAAAGGTTACATATCTCAGACACCTAATAGACAGTTCCTATATGCCATTCAAACACCTCAAAGTTTTTACAGACACCTATATCATATAGCCATTAAAAATGCCTTAGAAAAGAATCTTAACTGCACCGACGATTGTCAACTTATGGAGAACATAGGATATAATCCATTCATAACTGTGGGACATTACTCTAACATAAAGATAACTACCCCCGATGATATTATTATCGCTGAAACTATATTGAAAGGAGAAACTTTAAAATATGATTAGAATAGGTCATGGCTATGATGTTCATAGATTGGTACAAGGTAGAAAGTTAATCTTAGGCGGAGTACAGATTCCATTTGAAAAAGGTCTTTTGGGTCATTCCGATGCCGACGTCTTGACACACGCTATAATGGATTCCTTACTAGGAGCTTTGGCTTTAGGTGATATTGGCAAACATTTTCCAGATACCGATGAAAAGTACAAGGGTATAGATAGTTTAAAACTACTCGCATATGTATGCGACCTAATATCTAAAAATGGATACGGCATAGGCAACATAGATAGTACTATAATATGTCAGCGTCCTAAACTATCTAGCTATATAGAATCTATGCGTGAGAATATTGCTAAGGTTTGCAACGTAGATATATCTAAGGTTAGCGTGAAAGCTACCACTGAGGAAAGTTTAGGATTCACTGGTGAGGGCTTAGGAATATCTGTACATTCGGTATGCACTTTAGTTAAATTTTGACGTTTTAATCATTTAGGAAAATTTTTTTTAAATTTAGTATTGACAAATTTAAAAATCTGTGATATACTATTTAAGTGGTTGAAAGTTATCTTTTAACTTCAAACATTGGGGTATGGCCAAGCGGTAAGGCAGTAGATTCTGATTCTACCATTCAGGGGTTCAAATCCCTTTACCCCAGCTAAATAAAGTTTAAAGGCGTGACTAATCACGTCTTTTTATTTTATAGATACTATTATTTAAAAGTAGATTCTTAATTTTGACCAATTAAACTATAAAAAGGACGTGTTTAAAAAATGAAAATCATTAATGGTGGCGTAGCCTCTGCAAAGGGTTTTGAAACTTCCTCAGTCGAGGCTAACATAAAGTATAAAGATAGAAAAGATATGGCTCTAATATACAGTGAATCTCCATGCAAAATGGCAGGTACTTTTACTAAGAACGTAGTAAAGGCATCATGTGTGCTCTGGGATAAAGAGTTAAATGAAAGTGGCACAGATATCCATGCGGTAGTAGTCAACTCTGGAGTTGCTAATGCTTGTACAGGTAAACAAGGTTATGATTATTGTATGCAGACGGCTCAAGCAGTATCTAAAGTGTTACCAGTGAAGTATCATGAGGTGTTGGTAGCATCTACGGGAGTTATAGGTATGCAACTTCCTATAGATAAAATTACTAATGGTGTAGATATGCTATCTAAGGGACTTGAACATTCAGAAGAGGCAAGTTTGCAATCTGCACAAGCCATTATGACTACAGATACTAAACCTAAACACATGGCTATTCAATTTGATATAGATGGTAAGACCGTGACTATAGGCGGTATGTGTAAGGGTTCTGGCATGATACACCCTAATATGTGTACTATGCTATCCTTTATTACTACAGATATTTCTATATCCAAAGAGTTATTACAAGAGGCTTTAAGCACTGATATTTTAGATACCTACAATATGATATCTGTCGATGGTGATACATCTACTAACGATACCGTCCTACTACTTGCGAACGGTTTAGCAGGTAACAAAACCATTACAGAAAAGAACGATGATTACTACAAGTTTTTAGATGCTCTACATCATATCAATGAGGAGTTCGCTAAGAAGATTGCTAGTGATGGCGAAGGTGCTACTGCTCTAGTACAAGCTAAGGTTATTAACGCTAAGACTAAAGATGATGCTAGAACCATAGCAAAATCTATTATATGTTCGTCACTAACTAAGTGTGCTATATTCGGTCATGATGCTAATTGGGGCAGAATACTCTGTGCTATGGGTTATTCGGGAGTAGATTTCAATCCTGACAACGTAGAAGTTTCTATAGCCGATGATACTCAAACTATACTAATATTTAAAGATGGCTCTGCGGTTGAGTACAGCGAAGATGAGGCTTCTAAGATACTCTCTAAACCAGTGGTAAACATCATAGCAGATATTAAGATGGGTAACTTCTCTGCGATTGCATACGGTTGTGACCTCTCATATGACTACGTTAAGATAAATGCAGACTATCGTTCATAGATAAAAACAAAAGTTTCAACTAGATAATTTCAAAATTACTTATCTACTTGGAAAGGATTTTTTTAATATATGTTTGTAAATGAAGAAAAGATTCCAAAGGCTCTACTAGTTTCCGTAGATACTGGTGAGTTCGACAATGAAATATCCATGAAAGAACTTGAAGAACTTACTAAAACTGCTAACGCTGAAGTAGTTGCTACAGTTATTCAAAAAAGACCATCTTTTGAAAAGGCTACCTGTGTTGGTCAAGGCAGATTGTTAGAGATTGCCGATATATGTAAGCAGTTAGAGGTTGATTTAATTATATTTGACCATGAACTTACCGCTACTCAAGTAAGGAACATCGAGGAGGTAACTAACGTTAGAACCATCGATAGAACTACTCTAATATTAGATATCTTTGCACAAAGAGCTAGAACTAAAGAGGGTAAACTTCAAGTAGAGTTGGCTCAACAAAGGTATAGACTCCCTAGACTTGCTGGAATGGGTGTAACACTATCTAGGTTAGGTGGTGGTATTGGTACTCGTGGTCCAGGTGAAACTAAACTTGAAACTGATAAGCGTCACATTAGAAGTAGAATATCTGCACTTGAAGAAGAACTTAAAGAACTTAAAAAGCATCGTGAGTTTAGTCGTAAACGTAGAAAGAAAGATAATCTACTATGCGTGGCTATAGTTGGATATACTAATGCAGGTAAGTCTACTTTGATTAACGCTCTAACCGATTCGGATATCTTCGCAGAAGATAAGCTTTTCGCTACCTTAGATACTACTTCAAGAGGATTAACTCTTCCCGATGGCAGAAAAATATTAATTATCGATACCGTTGGATTAATTCGCAGACTCCCTCACCACCTAGTAGAGGCTTTTAAATCTACACTTGAAGAAGCATCTAGTTCGGATTTAATTCTAAATGTGGTAGACGTTTCCTCTAGTGAGTTTGAAGAACATCTTGAGGTTACTAATAATCTATTAGGTGAATTAGGGTGCAACGATATACCAAAGATAACGGTGTTCAATAAGTGCGATAGATGTAACTATTGCAATGCCCTATCAACAGATAGTACCCATGTAAAGATATCTGCTAAGAAAAAGTTGGGTTTTGAAGAACTTTTGAATGCTATTGCACAAAATCTTCCAGAAACTTCTAGACGAATAAGAGCATTACTCCCCTATGATAAATCTAGTTTGATTAACAAGATTAGATTAGATGGTAAGGTATTCAGTGAAGAATATCAAGCAGATGGAACTTTAATAGACGCTCTTGTGGATATTAAAATATTCCATGAGGTTGAACCTTTTATATTATAGTATAAAATATCCACCCATACTTGCGGGTGGATATTTTGTTTGTATACGTTTATGTAATGGTAACGCTTAATAGTGACTGTAAGGAATCACTTTATATACAACACTGTTCTGCATAACCAATGGCGATTTATGTGCAAAAAACACAATTCCATCGCAAGGAGCGATAATCTTTTCAATAGTAACGCCTTCATATGGGTGGATAATTTCAGCCATTACATCACCTTTTTTAATCTCATCACAAGGTTGATTAATCCTTTTATATATACCCGCACAAGATGTTTTTATTGGTAAAAGACTATCTTCCATAACGGTATTGGTAGCATAACCATTATGGCATCTATACTCAATTATGCCCATGTTAGATAGAAATCTTAGTATTGCCGATATAGCTTCCTTAGCAGAAACTTCATCTATGTGTTCAGTTTCGTTGGTATATACCGAAAAAGCCTTAGTATTCCAAAGTTGCCAATTATAGTTTAGAGTAGTAGTATCTACTGGTTTAGGATTTCTAATCACAATGTAAGGCAATCCGAAAGCATTAGCAAGGTCAGGAGTTTGGAAAGGAGTATTCATCATTCTAACGTGTGGAATAAAATCTCCTGGAATATAGAACGATGCAAACTGTATACCATACATATATCCTTGTACGCTATTAAACAGACCATCTGCAATTCTTTGAGTAGTTTCTCCTAGATTATACCCAGGGAACATTCTGTTAATATCGGTATTATCCTGTGCCCAAAACCTCTTAGATATGTTCATAGAGTATGGGTTTGCAGATGGAACTACTAATATCTTGTGATTGTCTACTATCTTACCAAGGCGTTCAAGTTCTGTTAAAATTCTAATTATTTGAGAGCATACATACAACTGTTGAACTTCATTACCTCTAATAGAGCCAACTATACAACAAGATTTCTCTCCAGAGCCAAAGTAATAGCCTTCAATCTTAAAATCCTCACGATATGGTGACTTCATAGTAAATAGAGTTTCTTTATTCATTTGAGTTACCTCCTTGAGCATCATTTAAGATTCTAGCTATTAAAGAGCCTTCATATACTACGGGATATTCTCTAATGGTAAAGAGTTTTCCATCACAAGGAGATACTACCTTATGTAACACTTCACCTAACAAAGGACTAACTATATCACCCACATGGTCGCCACATTTAACGTCTGACCAATGTGATATCTTAGGCACAAATATACCACTAGCCTCGGCATTTATAAAGCTAACCTTACCATCTTTAGAGAGTATAGGTTCTTTAACCTCTTGTGGAACATCATTCCAAATGCCCATCTCGACCATTAGTCTAAATATTCCTTTAACTAACTGGTCGCAGTAAGTCTTAGTGATTCTCATACCAACACCCATTTCCACTACTAAAGTAGGTACTCCCCTAGAGTTTAAACTATATGCAATAGTAGACTCTAGCACCGTTGCATTAGAGTGTACCCACACGAAATCTACATTTAGGAACTTAGCGTATGGAACTAAAATATCGGCACAGTTTTCATTAATTCTAACTTGAGGAATCTCAGTTAAGAATATGTTAGATGAATGGATATCTATGCACATATCCGCACCCATAATATCGTTAATAACTGCATTAGCCGATTGTTCAGCGAACGCACCATCGGAACTTCCTGGAAAGATTCTATTCATATCCAAGTCGAACATAGGAATACCTCTAGATATAGAATCTATGCCCAATGGATTCAAAGCAGGGTATATATCTACAATACCCTTTAATCTTTCGAAGTTTTCGTTAATAGTTTTAACTATCTTGTAGCAAACATATTGCCCTTCTAGTTCGTCACCATGTATTCCAGTAACTATGCATATTCTTTTTTCGTTGCCGTTTAGATTTTTAGGTTGCAATCTATTTTTTGTTATCCTCATATTTTCTAATACGGGCAAACCTATTGAGATAACTGTTTCTAACACCTTTGTTAGACCTCCTTAATAGAAATGTTTATATATTGTTGTTGTAAAGTATTGCCTTTAAAAAGACCTCTGTCAACAGAACAATCGTTGTAATCTCTGCCTTTAGCTAGAGCTATGTAGCCCTCATTTATAAAGCAATCGTTAGTAGGGTCATAGCCGAACCAATACCCATCATGATAGACTTCTACCCATGCATGAGTTGCTCCATAACGAACTGTGCCATCTTCGTACATTAACCCTGAAACGTATCTAGTAGGCACATTTAAATATCTAAGTAGTGATATAAATATATGTGAATAATCTTGACACACCCCTACCCCTAGATTAAAGCTTTCAGAAGCTGTGGTGTATATTGAAGTGGTCAAGGGTTGATATCTTAAGTACTTGTGTAAAGAATCCATAACTATGGTAGCCTTTTGTAGTGTATCAAGAGTTTCATTAAAATGCTCAACTACAATAGAGTTTAAGAAAGATACCATTGAGTCAGATATATGCGTATACCATGAAGGATATCTATATACAGCAATATCACCAATGGATTTTACAGGATTACTAGTAGTAAACACAGTACCAGTACTAACGAAACCAAAGAAATCATGTGGTGCTATAGAACTTCCAGAGTACTTAACGTTACCACACCAATCCAATTCACGACAGGTATAGTCGCATGGTAGAATCTGTTTTTCATAAGAGTATAGCCTTTGTGAAGTATCAGATATAGGCTCTATCTTTAATGAAAAGAATTGTTCTTTTATGGGGAAATCGAAAGTTAAGGTCATTTCGTAGTAAAAGTTGAGTTTCATATAAATCTCCCATTGTTTTAATTACAGACCGTAACGGTCTACTTTATAGAGAACTTTTAGGAACGTCTTTGACAAAGGCGTTCCAAAAACTTTAAATTACATACTTTAATACTATTATACTTTAACTATCTTAGAAAGTTCATCTATAGCTTCAAAGCGACTAGAATAGTCTAAGGCATCGTTATTAATAATTATAGATACCATGTTTAAGGCACTAGTATCGTAGTTTACATGAATTTTATGTAACCTAGTTAATAACTTTCTGTACTCTTCTAAGACTTTAACTTTAGGATATTTAAGTCTAATATATAGGTCTATTCTTTCCACATATCTACCTGCTTTCATTATGTTTCTGCTCTCATCATCTTCTATAAAGTCATCGGCACTACCCCAAAATGCTAGTAGATAGTCTATCACGCTCTGTAATGCAAATAGTGGTTGTGATGAGTTTTTAGAATCTTTTAGAACGTTTAAAGCCATTTCAATATATGCCAAACTTTCAGAAGATAGTGTACTTCTAATGACTACTGCATTATCATATGCTCTAGTTAGGTTAGAATATAAAGAGTTTTCATCATGTTTGTCGAATATATACCTAGATACAAAATCTTCTTTAGAAAAGTACACACAAGGAATACCAATAGAGTCACAATACTCTTTGTATACTTCAGTATTGCCATCAATCATAGAATCGTAGTAAGAAAAGAACGTTCTTAATGTAGTAAAGACTCTTTCTGAATATCTGCCCAACCAATATAGATGGTTTGCTTTACCTGTAGATACTACCATAACCTCATTATTACTTACCATAAAAAATCACCCTTTTTAAATTAAGTTTTCTTTTAGCAATTCATCTTGCCACTTACACTGTTGAAGTGAGGGAATTCTTGCTGAAATTAGTTAAATATTATACTTATTATCCAATAACCCAAGTATCCTTAAATCCGCCACCTTGTGATGAGTTTACTACAAAACTGTTAGCATTTCTGCTAAATCTAGTCAAACCGCTAGGCCATACTTGAGTCTTTTTACCACTCAATACAAAAGCTCTAAGGTCTGCCTTTCTAGGTACAGGGACACCATCTTCCATAATGTCTAAGTCTAAGAAATCTATAACTTCTTGAGCTATAAACCTACGATTTTCTCTAGTAACTAAATCTTTCATGCTCCTCAAAGATTCTTCATCTAAATCACGACCGAATACTACACCATATCCACCTGCTTCAGAAACGTCTTTTACCACTAATCTTTCAAGATTATCTATAACATACTTTCTATCTTCTTCATAGAAAGGTAGGTATGTAGGAGCGTTCTTTAGAATAGGTTCTTGATTTAGATAGTACTTAATCATCTTAGGTACAAAGTAGTATATGCCCTTATCATCTGCGACACCGTTTCCAGGTGCATTAATAATGGCAACATTACCAGCCTTGTACACAGACATCAAGTTTGGAATGCCTATTAAAGATTCAGGTAAGAACGCCATAGGGTCTAAATAGTCATCAGAGATTCTTCTATATATTGCACCCACTCTTTTCTTGCCATCTATTGATTTATAGTAAAGTACATTGTTCTCTACCACTAATGTTTCAGAGGTACAAAGTGCAGAGTCTGTAATCTCGGCAAGGTATGAATGCTCAAAGAAAGCGGCATTATATCTACCAGGAGTGAGTATTACATTTATACCACCAACGTTTACACTATCCATAGTTTCTTTCAAGAGTTGTCCATAGTTTCTATTGTCTACAATATGATTCTCTTGGAAAGTAAAAGGACTAACTCTTCTAGTAATCTCACGAGCAATTAGTGGATATGATGCTCCAGAAGGTACTCTTAGATTATCTTCTAGGATATACCACTCACCATCTTTAGATTGTACTAAGTCTATACCAGAGATATGACTATACACGCCTAAAGGTGGACATATACCCTCACATTGTGGAAGATATCCCTTAGAAGAGAATACAAACTCTTCAGGGACTACCCCATCTTTAACTATCTGTTTTTCGGAATAGATATCCTTTAAGAAGAGATTTAAAGCATCTACACGTTGAATAAGACCTTTTTCAATCTTAGCGAAGTCTTCTTTAGATATAATTCTAGGAATAGAATCGAATGGAAATAGTTGTTCCTTAAAAGTTCCATTCTTATAGATACCAAACTTTACACCATAACGTTTCATCATAGTATTTACATCATCGGTATACTTAATCAATTCGTTTGTCATAATAACACCTTCTAAATAAAATTGTTTCAATAATACTAAAAACAAAAAAAGTGCCTATTAATCTTACCGATTAATAAGCACCTTTGCTAATTGTTATTATATCACATTAGATTAACTTTTTCAAGTTATGAGTTCAAAAAAAATAAAATCCTTTGTTTTTTAAGCGATATCTTAATAAAATAAACTTTTTTCAAAATATTCATAACTTTATTAATAGAATATGGATATTCATTCCATGGGACTTAATTATATCTTGACAGATTGAAAATTTTGGATTATAATCTATATATCATACTATTTTGATGGAATTAATTATATTCAAATATAAAGGAGAATTATTATTATGATTGTTGACGTTCAAAAACAGATACTAAAACTAAAGAAAGAAAAGGATATATGCATATTGGCTCATAGTTACCAAGCTAGAGAGATTGTAGAAGTCGCTGACTTTATGGGTGACTCGTTTAAACTAAGCCAATTAGCTACAACAGTACCTAACAAGACCATAATAATGTGTGGTGTTAGATTTATGGCGGAAACTGTAAAACTTCTATCTCCAGAAAAGAAAGTTGTGCTATGTAACCCATTAGCAGGCTGTCCTATGGCTGAACAGATGGATAAAGAACTAATATCCAACTTAAAGCAGATGTATCCAAACTATACGGTAGTTGCCTATATAAATACTACTACAGATTTAAAAACTATATGTGATGTATGCGTTACATCATCATCAGCAGTAAAGATAATAGGCAAGATTCCTAACGATAATATACTATTTATCCCAGATTGCAACCTAGGCGATTATGTTGCAAAACAACTTCCAAATAAGAATATAAAGCTTGTTCAAGGTGGCTGTCCTACCCACGCTAGAGTAACTCGTAAAGACGTTGAAACTGCTAAGAAACTATATCCTAATGCTAAATTGTTGGTACACCCCGAATGTACCCCACAAGTAGTATCTAGTGCAGACTATGTAGGGTCTACATCGGGAATTATGGAATACGCTATAAACTCAGATGCAAAGGAGTTCATCATTGGTACAGAACTTAGTATCTTAGAACATCTTCAATATGAATGTTTAGATAAAAAGTTCTATCCACTATCTAAAGATATTATATGCCATAATATGAAAGCTACTACACTTATAGACGTCCTTAATGCTATAAATAATACTGGTGGTGAGGAAATTATACTATCCGATGAAACTTTAAAATCTGCTAGAATCTGTATAGATAGAATGATAGAATTAGGGTAAGATATTGCTATCCTACTGAATGAGGTTAAATATCCTTATAATGCAAAATATTAATCTTGCAAGTGGTTGGAATATCTAATATTATTTGATTACAGCCATCTGCTGTAATAGTTCCGCCCTTTGGATTCTTAATACTATCGACCCTGCCTGTTATATCTGCTTGAATTGTGCTATTCTCAAAAGATAAGTCACAATCTATCATAGTGCAATTTTCAAGCACTAGATTATTTGCATAGCATAAAGGTTGTGTTCCAATAATATTACAGTTTATGAACTTTAAATCGTTGGAATACCACCCAAGATATTCACCCTTAACTATGCTATTCTTTACCACTATGTTGTTGCAATGCCAAAAGGCATCTTTAGTATCTAAGTTAGAGTTTTCTATAACCATATCTTGAACGTACTGAAAAGAATACTTAGCTTTCATATTTAGATTACATATACGTCCGTTCTTGCTATCGAAGAAAGGATATTCTGAAGTAAGGTTACAATTTTGAATATCTATGCCATTACACTTCCAACCAAACTCAACGGATTCTATTTCACAATCTTTTAGAGTTACATTGGTACATTCCCTAACAGATTTAACTCCTAATATGTTACTACTTACTATACATAGATTACTGTCATACCAAAAAGGTGCTCTGCAAGGTTCAAAGAACGTAGTGCTTTTAACGTTACAATCATGCACGTGCCATAGTGGATAACGTAACTTAAAGTTACAGTCATCTACCAATATGTTAGTACACTCTTTTAAAGGCGATTCTCCATCTACTTTGCCCATAAAGTTACAACCTATAATATTAGAATCTTTTATGCCATATAAAGCTCTTTCATGCTCATATGATAGATTTCTATATGTTTCCATATGGTTAAAACTGCTCCTTTCGAATGTGATTAATATCATTAAGGTAGTTAATTAGATTAATCTACAGTTTCAAGACCTTCTGATTGAAAAGCTTGTCTAAGGTCATTTATTAGGTCGACCTTATCTTCAATGCCTATAGCCACACGATAGAATCCACCATGGAACTCTTGAGGGTATAGATACATTCTCTCATCATCTTCACCTAAAAAGACTATTAAACTTGCATCATGTCCTAAAGATACCGCAGATGTAAATATGTTTAAATGTGTAACTACTCTGTTATATAGGTCATGTTCGCCCTTTAAACCAAAAGATAGAACTCCACCAAAGCCGTTTTTCATCTGTTTAACAGCTAAGTTGTGACCCTTATGGCTTTCAAGTCCAGGATATGCTACAAAGCTTACACAAGGTTGTTTTTCAAGCCACTTAGCTATTGCTAGAGCGTTATCGTTATGAACTTGCATTCTTAATGGGAACGTTACTGCACCCCTCATGATTAACCATGCGTTAAATGGACTAATAACTCCACCAATATTTACTTGTGCTTGATAGCGAATCTTTTCCATATCCTCATGAGAACCAATTATAGCACCACCCATAGAGTCGCCATGTCCGTTTATGTACTTAGTTAAGCTTTCCACCACATAGTCAACACCGTACTCAATAGGTCTAGTATTGTATGGCGATGAGAAAGTATTGTCTACAGAAACCTTAAAGCCATTTTCATGAGCAAGTTTTACTATAGCCTCTATGTCGCAGATGCATAGTGTTGGATTTCCTGGAGTTTCAAAGTGAATCAACTTAGTATTAGGTTTAATAGCTTTCTTAATCTGTTCTATGTCTGTACAATCCACGATACTAGTTTCAATGCCCCACTTATCTGACCATAGTTCATTAAAGATTCTATAGGTTGCTATATATGTAACCTTAGAGAATATAACGTGGTCACCTTTCTTTAACATAGTAAAGAACAATGCAGATAATGCAGCGACTCCACTAGCCAAGCATACACAATCGTCACCACCTTCAAGATTAGCAATCTTTTTTTCTAAAAGTCCTTGATTTACTCCACCATTACGAGTGTATATGTTAGACTCAGAAGCTGACCAGTTCATAGTAGATGGGTCATATGGTAGTAGAAAACTATTAGCCATATTTATAGGTGGTTCAATAGCTCCAGTAGTGGGGTCAGGTTCATTGCCAACGTGGATAGCTCTAGTAGTAAAACTCATACCATCGAAATTTTTTTCTTTAAGTTCACTCATTTTAAAAATCTTTCCTTTCAAATTAAATAGATAGATACAACACCTTATATTATATCACATAGCATAGATAAATTTGTGAATATATTTTGAATTTTCAAGAAATATGTCTAACATTATCTACGTTTAGAAGTTTTTAAGCCTTTTCGATGTAACTTTTTCTGTTGCTTATTGAACTCCATAATAGAATTATATACTAT
>JAJQGV010000075.1 GCA_021200215.1 Ruminococcus sp.
CACAACCACACAGGTATGTGCTTAAACTATACATTAAAGAGTGTACAGTGTGTATGCTTTTCACCTAATTTTCACACATTTCACTAAACTATCACACATAAAGAAAGCATATTTAAAACATAATCGGAATGGTTTTCTATACTAACCATTCCGATTTTTATCCTATAGGTGCATCTTTTTAGATATCTCTGAACTAACACTTCTACCATAGAACAGAAATATTGCAGATACCAAAATGATACTTAAGGCAGTACATATCGCCGAGGGATATATTACATTTAAAACTCCCTTAACTATAAATATCAATGGAACTAAGCCATATGCCCCATTTATGATTAGATACACCATGTATTCGTTCTTAGGAATCTTTTTAACTATAGAGAGTACACATATTGCTACCGTAGATGCAAAACATGAACATGGTAGTACAAAATCTATAGACCATTTATGCCAACCAGTGAACTTATCCCAAATGAAACACATAGCCGTAATTATAAACAGTTGCAACATAATGTTAGATATCAGCCTTTTGCGATAGATAATGCCTATCATGGCAGTAATCCAACCACAAAGAATGCCACCCACAGCAAACCAACACCAATAAAACTTAGGAGATATCATTAGGTTGACAAATATACATATTACCGCTAAAGATATGGCAATGAAACTAATAAATCTAATTAAGAAGTGTCTGCTATACCTAGGCTGTTCTATTTGAGGGTATGCATCGGAAGATGGTTCGCCTAATAGAGTTCCTTGGCACAATGGACAGCATCTTTTATTACCGTTTATAGATACGTTACACTTTTTACAATACATCATATATAAAATTCACTTCCTACTTTTTAGATTGCTTTTCTTTTACGTTAGTATATGCCTTAGATACCTCTTTCTGCGATAGGTAGTAATCGTTAGTTCTAATTTCTACACTAACACCGTTCTTTGAAAGTGTTCTAAATAGGTTCTTTTGAACGTCTGTACTCAAAAAAGATGATGTAAAACCTATTTGAAGATTATCCTTATAAGAGCATATACATAGTTGTAACTTTAGAGTACTTATCAATACACCAAACTTATCTATGTACTCATCTAAGATGTCTGGCATGGTAACCTTTCCTATGTTCGAGATTACTGCAGTTTCATTTAAATCTTTAATGTGTCTACTTACACGTAGTACTACGTTCTTAATAGGTCTAGGAACTATCTTAATAAAGGGATTCCTCTCAAGAGATGCAAAGTTGTTCATTCTAATTACTAAACGTTCCTTAGTAAGTTCATGTTTAAAAGATTTATTTACCCTAGATATTATGTTTTCTAGCGTTCCATCGCCCTTGTTAAAATCGTAAGATACTCCAATCATGCCAAAGAAGTTTCTAGCCGTTTCAGATGGAAAGTAGTTCCTAAGGTTTACAGGTACCATAATCACGATAGGTTTTTTCATCTGTTGAACGGTCATCTCTTTAGCTATAGCCTCTATAAATATAGCCGTTAGATATACTGTAAGAGTAGTATTATACCTATGAGCGATATCTATAACTTGCTTTGTAGATACTATCCCCTCGATAATCTGTACACATTCAGCGTCACGTTTTTCCATCTTGAAGTTGTAAGCTTTTCTAGTAGGAGTCTGTTTAAAGTTTTTATTCTTAGCATAGTACTTTTTAAAACTATCGGAGTTACGTTCTGTAACGGTAGCATCATCTACTATAGGAATGTTGTCTTTAAAACGTTCCTTATGAGCCTCTACTAAGTAGTTGGATACTATGTTCTTTAAGAACTGTAATGCTCCTGTGCCATCTGTAATTACATGGTACACTTCTAAGTTGATTCTATTCTTAAAGAATGTTACGTTAAATAGTAGTTCTTTCTTGTTATCGTCGTATATGGGAGAACAGACAGCCTTATCTTCTAGAGTAACGTTAGGTATTAAATCACTTTCCTCTAGGTAGTACCAAAACATACCCTTTTTCATAACCATTTTAAAGTTAGGGAACGTTTCAAGAGTATACTCTACAGCAGATTGCAATACGTTAGGTATAACATCTTCAGTAAGTTCACAATAGAACCTAAACACTCTGGTGTCTGTTTTTTCAATAGTAGATGGAAAGAACATAGCAGCGTTATCGAGTTTATTCCAAGACTTATTTCTTTGTATTCTTCTATCTATATCCATTCCTTTGAAAATCCTTTCTAAAAATCTATATATCTGTTAATTAGCTTGTAGGTTTCAAGCATAGCTTTTCTATCATGGACAAAAAATCCATGCATAACATCTTTCATACGTATAATGGTAACATTGTTATTAGCTTTTAGTAACATCTTACCGAAGTACTCACCCTCATCACGAAGTGGGTCAAATTGAGCTGTGATTATTAAAGTATCTGGTTGGTTAGAAAAATCCTTAGCACATAAAGGTGAAAAGTACGGATTGATAAAATCTTTTCGGTCATTAGCATATAGAGTAACGTACTCTTGCATACGTTTAGATGTTAAAATATAATCTGTAGCGTTTTCATGTACCGATTTAAACGGAGAGTTTTCTGTATAATCATAGTAGGTAACGGGATATAGTAGTATCTGTCTATTTGGCATTAGAGCGTTTCTATCTCTGCTCATTAACGATACTACCGCACACAGATTTCCCCCTGCACTATCTCCAATTAGAATTACTTTCTTACCGACCTTTTTCATCTTTTTTAAGATGCTTTGTACTACAATATAACATTCTCTAGTAGCTTGTGGGAACTTATTCTCAGGCGATAGGCTGTAATCTATGGCTATTACAGTACTCTTGCAATGTATGGAAAGATTCTTACAAGTTTTGTTGTACGTGTTTATATTCTCTGTAGCCCAACCACCACCGTGTATATATATCATTGTGGTGTTAGAATCCCTTTGAGGATATATTCTAACGGGTATGGAATATTTTCCAGCCTTAATGATTCTGTCATAACGTTTGTACATAGGTCTTGTGATATGTGGTTCTTTAATCTTTAATACCATTCTATGGACTTTATAGAACTTAGTCCAATCGGGTTTTAAAAGTATATGCGATATGTGTCTTACAAAATTATTTATCATAAAGCCTCCTAAGATTTTTTTCTATACATATTATATC
>JAJQGV010000163.1 GCA_021200215.1 Ruminococcus sp.
ACTAAGATTACTATCAATGGATTCATAAATAAAAACACTCCTTGTTTCAACTCGCACTCGGTAATTTTACGGAGATGAATGGTATTGATTTCGTATCAGCGGGGATACCGATTTTCTCCGTCCACCGCTGTAGGTAAGTTCTTTTTTAGGAATCTATTCCCCCCTAAAAAATATATTCTATTATTATAATAACACATTAGATGTGTTACTATTCTATACTACCATAAATTTGAAAGTATGTCAATAAAATTTACAGCTTTTTTACTAAAAGTTTACTACCTTCAACCTCTTCTACCACTACTTGAGAACCATTCTCTATGATAGAATTATCGACTGATGTAGCAGTCCAATCGACACCGTTAAGTGATACTCTTCCAGTTTGGGATAGGGTATCTATAGTTTCAATAACGGTTGCTACCTTACCTATATCTAATTCATAGTTAGTAGGCTGATGTTTTTCAACCATCACTTTTTTTAAGAGAGGTCTAGTGAATACCAGCAACACAAACGATACTAATACGAATATAACGAATTGAGTCAATGGTTCAACGAACATTGCAGATATTAAAGCTACTAAAGATGCTACTGCAAACCATATCGATACCAATTGCATAGTAGCAATTTCTAATAATATAGTAAGTACCAATATAATTGCCCATATTATAATACTCATATATAGCCCCCTTTTTACTATAAAGATTCTTCTTTATCACTACTAGATTCAACATTGCTATCAACCATAGTAGTTTTCATATTGTCATCATTAGATTCATTAACTTCTGTAGTTTTAAGTAACTCTAAACTTTGTGTATTGCTTTGAGGTTTTAAATGTATAACGCCTAAAACCACATCTAAGATAGCCAATAGTATGACCACTCCTATTAATATATAGTCTATAGTAACCAAAAGTATCACCCCCCAATATAAGATATTATATACTATTAACTAAAACTATTTGCACTAGAGCAAATATCGTTCAAAGGACATATATTGCATAAAGGCTTTCTAGCCTTGCAAACATCTCTACCGAACTGTACCAATCTATGACAGAAGTCTGAAGATTCCTCAGAAGGGATTAATGGAATTAAATCTCTTTCTACCTTAACTGGGTCTTTATTTTCGGTCAATCCTAAGCGATTGGTTATTCTAATGCAATGAGTATCTGTCACTATAGCAGGTTGTTTGTAAACATCGCCCATAATTAGATTAGCAGTCTTTCTACCAACACCAGCGAGTTTTAATAGGTCATTCATATTGTTAGGGAGTTCACCGTTAAAGTCATCTAGTAATATATTTGCAGTTGCACGAATATTTTTAGCTTTATTTCTAAAGAAGCCACAAGGCTTAATGTCTTGTTCAAGTTCTGATATATCACAATGTGCGAAATCTTGTAAAGATGTATACTTCTTAAACAACGTTTGAGTAACTATGTTCACTCTAGCATCGGTACACTGTGCCGATAGTATTACAGATATTAGAAGTTCATATGGATATGCATACTCCAATGAACACTTTATGTCAGGATAAACTTTCTTTAACCTATTACAAGATTCAACAGCTACAATGTTCTTATCCATATAGATATAATCACCTACTACTTTCCAAAGGTTTGAGCGTGTTCTAAAAGTACAATCATATCTTGAGGTCTATTTAGCTTTCTAAGGGCATCATCAAAAGGGAGTAAAAAACTTGCCAAAACCTCTTCTTGTTGAAGTAAGAAAGCTTTATGTAGCTTTATTTGACCGCTAAAGTATACGTCTGTTTTTTTAACACCATTTTTTAAGGTATGATGGTATTCGCTTCTAAAGTTCTCATTGAGTTTGACACGCATATTAATCTCTTCAAAGACTTCTCTAGTAGCAGTTTCAATTTCGGTTTCAAAAGATTCAACATGACCTTTAGGAAATCCAATATGTCCACTGACATTTTCAATTAGTAGATACTTTTTAACATCGTTTTGGACAGTATATATTACTCCCCCACAACTTTTTTCAAAGTAGCAATGTAACTTTGGTGAATACTTTTCCTCTTGAGTTTGAATAGAGTACCAAATATCGGGTTTATATATCTGAGTTCCCTCTGGAACTACCACCCACTTATCACGTTCACAATCTTGACGTTCTATAACGGCACACACCACACCATTAAATGAAGATTTTAAGCCATCGAAGTTTAGAATATACACATCTTGAATACCACCATCATCGGTAATAAAACCCACATAGCCATAGTACAACTTGTGAGCGACACCGCTGTGTATACGTTGTCGCATACCAGCAGACCTATCTACTGCCACCTTAACCTTAATACCTAATACGCTTTTCCAGTCACCTTTTTTAGCTATTTGCATATAAAAAACCTCTCTTTCGTGCAATATTGACATAATAATAATTATATTATACCATTTTTCTATGCAGTACACAAGTATTTTTTATAGTTTAGAGTTAAATATTTCTCTGGTATAGGTGCTAGGAAAATATGCCATATCAAAATAGAAGGAACGCACATAGACACTATGAACGTTCCTTACTTTAACAAGATGTACAATTATAACTAATCTATTTGATATGTATAGCTTAAAGTGATATCTGAGGTATCATCATCATCAAGATTAGGGTCTGGGATACTAGCACCACAGCTACCACAAAATTGGAACTTAGCACTAACTTCAGCACCACACTTAGGGCAGATTTTACAACCCTTAATATTGTTGAAGTCGAACTTCATCTTTTTAATTCTTCTACGTCTAATATTTATATCATCGCAAAGCTTTTTAAAAACGGCGGGGTCTTCATTAGGATTGAGGTAATATTTTTTACCAATGTCAGTAAAGATTTCCATGATTCTCTCTTCTTCATACATGATTTTCTTTCTAAGATTACTTAACTCTGACATATTTTTTGCCTTATCACTAGCCCCTTTACTTGCTGAATTGAATACGTCCATAACGCCCATTGCAAATATACCTCCTAAGAAAAATATTATTATTATCCAAAAACTAGAACTACGTAGAGTTCTCTTAATCTTTATTATAACTAATAAAGTCCAATTTGTCAAGAGTTTTTTATATATTTTCAACTGTCATAGCT
>JAJQGV010000020.1 GCA_021200215.1 Ruminococcus sp.
GTTAAAAATCGACACCTTAATATATTATGTTGTTAAGAAAGAATAGAGTCTATCTAGGAACGCTTACACTTTCTACTATACTTTGAACGATTTTATCCTTGCTGTTTAGAGAGTCGTTCTTAAGTACTATTCTATGTGATACAACATCTTTAAAGATAAAAAGTACATCTTCGGGGCATACAAAATCTCTACCATTTATTCCCGCAACTCCTTGAGATGCTCTCATTAAAGATATAGCACCTCTAGTACTAACTCCTAATTGGATATTCTTGTTGTTTCTAGTAGCATCTATAAGGTCTAATATGTACTTTCTTACATCGCTAGATATACTTATGTTTTTTATATCGTTCTGTGCCTGTAAGAGTTCTTTTATGGTTACAACCTTATTAAGAGGGGAGTCCATAGAGTTGTTAGAATACTCTTCTAAGATTTTGTCCTCGGCATCTCTGTTAGGGTAACCTAAACTTAAGCACATAAAGAATCTATCCAGTTGAGCTTCTGGTAGTGGATACGTTCCAAAGTTTTCAATGGGATTTTGTGTAGCTATCACAAAGAAAGGATTTTCCAAAGTATAGGTAGTACCGTCTATAGAAACTTGTTTTTCTGCCATACATTCAAGTAGGCTAGATTGTGTTCTAGGTGTAGAACGATTTATTTCGTCTGCTAAGAGTATGTTGGTAAACACTGCACCCTTACGGAGAATAAACTCTCCTGAGTTTTGATTGTAGTAGTTTATTCCTAAGATATCTGATGGAAGTAGGTCGGGAGTGCATTGAACTCTTTTGAAGTCTGCTCCAATGGATAGTGCAATGGACTTAGCTAGAGTAGTCTTTGCAGTACCTGGGATATCTTCTAACAATAGGTGTCCGTTACACAATAGAGTTACTATACATCTATCTATTATGGTATCTTTGCCCATAACCCTACTATTTATGTTATCCTTTAGACTATTATATATTTTAAATATACTTTCCATATAAAGATACTCCTTTAAAGAACCACATCGGCAAAGGTGAACTTAATTACCTTTTGGATATCTTCTACACTTACTTCAACGAGTAGACCAATCTTTCCCGAACTAAATACTATAGTATCTAACTGTTGAGCAGTTTCGTTAAAGGTAGTGGTAAAGAACTTTTTCATACCTATAGGTGAGCAACCACCATGAATATATCCAGTAAGTGATAGTAGTTCCTTAGACTTTACCATTGATATAGATTTCTCTTTTACTACTTTAGCAGACTTCTTTAAATCCAACTCACTATCGGCAGGTATTACAAATACATAGTTATTGTTAGATTTTCCTACCGTAACTAAAGTTTTGAATATCTTATTAGATGGAACGTTTAATAGGTTAGACATATCTAAGCTAGTCTTTTTTGATATCTCTTCTAAAGTAAAGCCCATATCATATAGGTTATATAGTTTGTATTTTATCTTTTTCTTATCTAAAAGACGCATTACGTTGGTTTTATCTTCCAAAATAGCACTTCCTTTCAGTTTGCTTTTAAGTAATATTATAGCACATAAAACTGAGAAATTCAATTATTTCAGAATTATTTCTAAATGATTTATTGACAATTATTACATTATGTAATAAAATATTCTTAGACGGTTAATTTCAACATATTATATATATTTAAATATATGGAATTACCTGTAAATAAAGATATAGTTTCTGTTCAATAATTTTTCTAATTTTGAATGGAAACGGAAGGTATATACTATGGAGTTGTTGTGCAACAACATTTTAAGATGTTCATTATTTAAAGGAAGGAGGGTTTCAATATTTGGGTGCTTTAAATACATAAAGATTGATGATATTATAAGGATAATAGAGATATCTGGTGGAGAATATTTAAAGTCTGCTTTTTCTAATGAAATTGATTATTTAATATTGAGCAATGAAACTTATGAAAGATGTTCTAAAAAGCTATTTAAACAATATCAAGATATAGATTTTCTATATAGAAATATTACGAGCAATAATATAAGTGTGGTTTCAGAAGATGAATTCTTGAATATTTGTGGAGTAAGACTTTCTGAGAACTTTTTTCCACAATATTTTGGTAAACAGATATTATATCCTGTTTCAGAATATGTTGTAGTAGATATTATCTGTACTGGTTATGACTACCACCTCGATGAAATATTTCAGATATCAGCCATTAAGGTAAAGGACAACTGCATAATTGAAAGGTTTGTTATAGATATTAAACCTATGGATTATAATAACAACTATATGACATCTATTACTAGAGGTGATATTAAAGATTCGCTTATTAGGTATACTATCGAAGAAGCTGTTATTAGATATGCTCAATTCATAGGTGACTTACCTATAGTAACCAATGATGCGTTTATTAAAAATAATTTAATATTCCATCTGTATTATAATGCAACGTTTAAATGTATGTGTAATGATTATATAGATATATTATACTTATCTAAGAATATATTTTATAGGATTAAAAAGATGAACTTTGAAACTTTAAGTAATAAGTTGAATATACATCTTGATTATAATTGTAAGGGTGCTATGCTTTGGTGTGAAAATATATGCACGTGCTATGAATTATTAAAGAAAAAGTCTAAGTTTAAGGAAGTACCTAATTTGAGTATAAATGCCTTGAATAATAAAATATTTGTACTAGAAGGTGTATTTGAAACTATATCAAGGAATAGCATTATAGACTTCATTGAACTATGTGGTGCTAAGGTGTATAATAATGTAGTTAAGTCTGTGGATTTCTTACTTCTAAGTAACTCAGCCTATTGTGAGTATGTTAATGGTAGAAAATCTAAAAAGCAGGTGTTGGCTGAAAACTTTATAATGGAAGGTAATAACATATTGATAATATCGGAAAACATCTTTAATGATATTATGTCATATGGTAAGTTAAACTATGATAGTATTAACGATTATTAACTCTTAGTTTAGTATTCCTAGATGTTCTAGTAGTACTTTTAAACCTATTAATATTAATATTAGACCCCCTATAAATTCTGCTTTGTTTTTATATTTTGAACCGAACCTATTGCCTATGTAGATTCCAACTATAGATAGTATGAACGTACAGACACCTATTATACTAACAGATTGAACTATATCTACGTTTAGAAATGCAAACATAATTCCCACAGTAAGAGCATCTATGCTAGTTGCAATAGCTAACATGAATAGTTCTTTATGGTTGATAGTATCTCCATCGTGGGCGTTAATTTCATCTACATCTTTTTTAAAAGACTCTATTATCATATTAGAACCTATTATTGCTAATAATATAAAAGCAATCCAGTGGTCTATGCTTGTTATGTAACTTTCAAATTGAGTTCCTAATGCCCAACCCATTAAAGGCATCAAAGCTTGAAAACCGCCGAAGTATAGTCCTATTATTAACGTCTTTTTCTTGTTAATACTCTTCATGCTCAACCCTTGACAGACGGAAACTGCAAAAGCGTCCATAGATAGACTTACAGCTAGTAGTAAAAGTTCAATAATTCCCATAAGAAAACTCCTTTAGATTATAATAATAAAAAAAATCAAGTATCGCTGTACTTGATATCGTTTCATTATGTAACAAGATATAAGTACAGTTATACTATAGTAGATATAAAAATATATACTGTACATAAGTCTTGTCATTTAATATAAGCCAGATTTTTAGTTAAAAAATCAGTATGTTGACTTATTTCCTAAGGTTGTTAGGCTGACTACTCCCCTATGTGAACTTTATAAGTATATCATATTAATATGCTCATGTCAATACAAAGATTCATACTTTACGTTTAAAAAAGTTTTATGTTTTTACTGTTATATTGCTCTTGACGAGTATTATATAATATGGTAATATAAAAATATACTATATGGAATATATATGTATAATAAACTTTAGGAGGATTTTTTATGGGTATTATTAAAGCAACCGTAGGAGCTATTGGAGGTGGCTTAGCTGACCAATGGCTTGAAGTTATTGAGCCATCATCTATGAGTGATACTACTGTTATGTGTAAGGGTGTACAAGTATCGAATAAGAGGTCATCTAACAGAAGAGGTAATAGTAATATTATTTCTAACGGTTCTGTGATTCACGTTGGAGTAAATCAGATGATGTTACTTGTAGATGGCGGTAGAATAGTAGACTACTCCGCTGAAGAAGGATATTATACCGTAAATCTATCTAGTTCTCCATCTATGTTCAATGGTGAGCTAAAAAGTGCTGTTAAGGATACTTTCTCACGTATTAAGTTTGGAGGTCAACCATCACAATCGCAAGAGGTGTACTATATCAATCTACAAGAGATTAAAGGTATTAAGTTTGGAACTAAGACTCCTTTAAACTACTTTGATAACTTCTATAATTCAGAACTATTCCTAAGATGTTTCGGTACGTACTCTATAAAGATAGTTGACCCTCTTAAGTTCTTTGCCGAGGCTGTACCTAAGAATAGGTCTACCGTAGAAATTTCTGACATAAACTCTCAATATCTTGATGAGTTTATGTGTGCATTACAATCTGCAATAGCACAGATGTCCGTAGATGGTATTAGAATCTCTGCAATAGCATCAAAGGGCATGGAATTATCTAAGTATATGTCAAAGTGCCTTGATGAGGATTGGACTAACTCAAGAGGTATAGAGATAGCCTCTGTAGGAATAGCCTCTATAAACTACGATGATGAGAGTAAGCGTTTAATAAATATGAGGAATCAAGGTGCTATGATGGGCGACCCTAATGTTAGTGCAGGTTATATGAACAGTTCTATAGCACAAGGAATACAATCTGCTGGAGCAAACTCTAACGGTGCAGTAAATGGGTTCATGGGTATGAATATGGCTATGGGTACATCGGGAGCGTTCGTTCAAAGTATGCCACAAGCACAACATCAACCACAACAGAACTCTACTAACTCTTGGACTTGCTCATGTGGTACTAACAATACTGGAAACTTCTGTATGAACTGTGGTAGCAAGAAACCTACATCTACTAATGAATGGATTTGCTCATGTGGTACTAAGAATACTGGAAACTTCTGCATGAACTGTGGTAATAAGAAACCTACATCTACTAATGAATGGACTTGCTCATGTGGTGCTAAGAATACTGGAAACTTCTGTATGAACTGTGGTAAGAAGAGAGATTAATATCTAGGAGGTGCTTTTTTACTTGTCAAATACAGTGCAATATAAATGTCCTAACTGTGGTGGCGATATTAGATTTTCACCAGAAAAACAAGGTTATGATTGTGAATGGTGTACATCATTCTTTACCCAACAACAGATACAGGAAATATATGCCGATATCGAAAGTTCTGACCTTTCTCAAAATGTAGATGAATCTCAAAGTACCGATGACTTCGCAGAGCATAACAATCTATACGTTTGTAATAGCTGTGGTGCAGAAATCGTTGCAGATGAACAGACTTCTGCAACGTTCTGTTGTTACTGCCATAATCCAGTGACCCTAAAAGGCAGACTATCGGGTGACTTTAAGCCTAACAGAGTACTCCCATTTAGCATAGACAGAGATAGGGCTGAACAGATTTTTAAGGATTGGTGTGGTAAAAAAAAGTTTACTCCATCGGATTTTAATTCCAATAGAACCTTAGAAAAGATGACTGGTCTATATGTTCCTTTTTGGCTTGCCGATTGCAATACTAATGCATATCTGCATGGGTTGGGCAAACGTGTTAGAACTTGGTCTGATAGTAGATATCACTACACTAGAACCGATGAGTATAGCGTGATTAGAGAAGCAAAGATTAAGTTTAAGGGTATCCCTAACGATGGTGAAAAAAAGATTGATGACGCTCTTATGGAAGCTATTGAACCCTTTGATTACTCTAAGTTGAAACCTTTTTCAATGTCCTATCTAAGTGGTTTCTATGCCGATAAGTATGACGTTACTAAAGCTGAAGTATTTCCTAAAATAAAAGAACGTGTCGAAAAGGGTGCTTTGGATATATTAAAAAATGATGCTAATGCTTATACTACCTTAATAGTATCGGATAGAAAGATAGATATCTTAAAGACTGACTGGGAATATACTCTAATGCCTGTATGGTTTTTGAACTATAAGTATCAAGATAAATTTTATACTTTCGTAGTAAATGGTCAATCTGGAAAGGTTGCAGGAATCTTGCCACTAAGCAAGGCAAAGCTCTTTGGATTCGGTTTAGGTCTAACCATAATACTGACTATAGTATTCTTAATAATAGGGGGTATGCTCCTATGATTAAATATAGAAACTTTCCATTGTTTATACTAACCATCATGCTTTTTTTAAGTTTTATGAGTGGTATAAGTGTATCTGCTAATGGTTATAGTGCTATAATCTGCGATGATTACAATGCTCTTACCGACGAGCAAGAAACTGAATTGACTCAATATCTGTATAATAAATCTCAAGAGGCTAACGTTAATATAGCAGTAGTAATAACCGATGCTACTAATAAGTATGGTGCTATGGATTATGCTGATGTCTATGAAGAAAATCTATTTGGAATAGATTCTAATTCAATACTATACCTAATAAACATGAACGATGATTACGATTGGATATCTTGTAGTGGTACTGCTATAGATTACTATCCGCAACATACAATAGATTATATATTGCAAAATACTAGTGGTGTATATCTAATTAGTCAAAATGACAACATGGATTTCTATGGTGCAATACAAAGTTATGGCGATTTAGTAGTTAGTCAACAAACTTTACCCATGTCTATATTCACTAAGATAGGTGTATCTTTTTTTGTGAGCTTAATAGTTAGTCTTATAGTATGTTGTATAATAGCTAGTCGATATAAATTCCATAAGCGTACCAATGCTAACATATATACCGAACGTGCTAACGGTGGTGGAGTTACTTTTACTAAACGCAGGGATACTTTTATTAGAACTTACACTACTAAAACTGCTCGTAGTGAAAATAGTGGTACTCATACGCATACTTCTAGTGGTGGAGGTACTCATTCAGGTGGGGGTTTTCAAAGATAGTATAGAATATTTTAGGCAACTAATCTATTTAATTAGTTGCCTTTACTATTACTGTTTCTAAAAACTGTTGAGTACGTTTTCTATTAAGGTTATAGGTTTTTCGTTCTTACACAACTTAACAGTAATAAACTTCTTTGTACCGTTCAAGTTAGAGCATAGTCTACCCTTGAAGTTCTTATTTAGATTGTTTACGGTTGTATCATCTAAAAAGTTAGAGTAGAGGTTTATCCAATTATCGTGTAGTGTTATGGAATGTACTCCAATAGTAGATGCTCTGTTTCTAAGGTAGGATACATCTATTAAGTTGGTTACAACCTTATCGGGATTGCCATAGCGGTCTACTAACTCGTCTACCATATCTGTCTTCTGTTCTGGTGTGGATATTGTAGTTATACGCTTATATATATCTAAACGTTGAGTAACGCTAGTTATGTATTCAGTAGGAATGTAAGCATCTACATGGATATCCATAGAGCAATCATTAACCTTTTTAATAGGAATCTCTCCACGTTCTTCTGCTATGGCTTGCGATAGTAACTTTATGTATAGTTCGTATCCTACAGATTCCATGTGTCCATGTTGACTTCCGCCTAAGATACTTCCAGCACCACGTATTTCTAAATCACGCATAGCTATTTTGAAACCACTACCGAATTGAGTAAACTCCTTAATAGCATCTAAACGTTTTTGAGAGTCTGCTGAGATATTTTTGTTAGGGGCATACATCATGTATGCGTATGCACGTTTATTTGAACGTCCTACACGACCTTTAAGTTGGTATAGTTGAGATAGTCCAAAACAATCGGCATTGTCTATTACTATGGTATTTACGTTAGGAACGTCTATGCCAGTTTCTATTATGGTAGTAGATACTAATATGTCAATCTCTCCGTCTATAAGTTGCTCCCAAATATCGGATATCTGTTCATGGGACATCTGTCCATGAGCAAATACTATCTTAGCTTCAGGGAGAAACTCTCTAAGTTCGGCGGTAACGTAATCTATGGTATCTATGCGGTTGTGTACGAAGTATGCTTGACCTCCTCTTTTAAGTTCCTTAGTCAACGCTTGAGCGATAACACCCATATTTCTTTCAATTACATAGGTTTGAACGGGGTGTCTGTCTTGAGGGGCTTCTTCTATCACTGACATATCACGAATACCCGTCATAGCCATGTTTAAAGTTCTTGGTATAGGTGTAGCCGATAGTGTTAGTACATCTACACCAGTAAATGCTTTCTTAAACTTTTCTTTGTGAGCCACTCCAAAACGTTGTTCTTCATCTATTACTACTAAACCTAAATCTTTAAAGTGAACGTCTTTCTGTACCAACCTATGAGTACCTATAATTAGGTCTATCTCACCACGTTTTAGTTCTTTTATTATATCCTCTTGCTGTTTAGAAGTTCTAAACCTTGATAAAAGTTGAATCTTAATAGGGAATCCCTCGAAACGTTTTAAGCAAGTTTGAAAGTGTTGATATGCCAATACCGTAGTTGGAGCTAATATTACTGCCTGTTTGCCATCGTAGATGCATTTGAATATCGCTCTAAGAGCAACCTCTGTCTTACCGAAACCAACATCTCCACAGAGTAATCTATCCATAGGGCGGTCTTTTTCCATATCGGCTTTTATTTCGGCAACGCTTTGAAGTTGGTCATCAGTTTCAACATAAGGAAAACGTTTTTCAAAGTCTATCTGCATATCGCTATCTGGAGAGAATGCAAACCCTTGAGATTGCTCACGTTTAGCATATAGTTTAATCAACTCTTCTGCCATATCCTTAACGGACTTTTTAACTCTGTTCTTAGTGCGTTGCCAATCGTTAGTAGATAGCTTGTTGAGTTTAACCTCTTGACCATCTTTGCCACCCATGTACCTAGATACCATATCTAATTGGGTTATAGGTATAGATAGAACATCAGTACCAGCATACTGTATGGTTATGTAGTCATTTACTACACCGTCGAAAGAATCTTGCTTTACACCTATAAACTTTCCGATTCCATAGTTTTCATGTACTACTAAATCGCCGATAGCTATATCTGAAAGTGCTTTAATCTCTTCTTGAGCCTTTTTCTTCTTCTTTCTAGTTCTAACCTTTGAACTTTCAAATGCCGATGCTCTATTTTGACTAATTAAGCAGATTTTAGTTTCATTGTATTCAAAGCCAGCAGATACACTTCCACTTAAAAGTAAAACTCTTCCAACGTTCAAGTTGTGACCTTCAGAGTATAGGTCGCATGGAATACCTTTATTCTGTAAATCTTGAGCGATGATGGGTGAAGTCTTATCGTTACCTGCCATCAATATTATGCTAAAGTCCTGCTTTATTAACTCGTTGAGATTTTCAATAAGTTCGTTCATGTCACCGCTCCAAAGTGATGTTTGTACTGCTTTAGCCTTAATAACCTTATCAAAGCGTATATCATTGTGGTTGGTTTGGTTGTACTTAGTCATGTGCAAGGTTTGAAACTTCTCCACATAGGATAGAAATTGTGGAAACTCTAATACATAGTTACATAGTTCTTTAACCATAAATCCATCACTGATGCTTTGACGCATATCTTCAGCAATCTGTATCCATAGGTTTGTAGAGTAGTGTTTGCAGTCATCGTATTCACATAGGCATATAAAACCGTCTATGTAGCTAAATATGGTATCGTTTAAGCCACCGTATAGGGTAGAAAAGTATCTGTCTATGGTAGGTATATCTGTTAGGTTACTATTAAGCCTTTGAATGTCTTTAATAACGTTTTCTTGAAACTTTCCACTGTTAGAGTCTGCAAGTTTTTTTAGTCTATCTAAGAGCATATCTTTAGTGAATACGCTTTCTTTAGCGGGGGGTATGGTTACAGATTCTAAGGTATCTATACGTCTTTGAGAGTCTAAATCGAAGTAGGATATACTATCCACTTCATCGCCCCATAGTTCTATTCTAATAGGGTTATCTTCATTAGGTGGAAAGATATCTATAATATCGCCTCTAATTGAGAATTGAGCATAGCCTTCAATCTTTTCAGTACGAGAATATCCATTTTCGATTAATATCATAGCTAAGTGGCTTGTAACTACTTCATCACCACTAGATAACTTTAGAGTCTTTTGGCAGAGAATCTCTTTCGGAATCGTTTTCTGCAACATAGATTCAATACCGCCTACTATATATCTACATTGATGTTCTATGCTCTTAGTTAGAGTGCCTATTCTAGCGTGTTCATACTCCCTCGATACGCTTTCAGTATCTATAAAGCAGAACTCTTTTGAGGGCAATAGACAGGCTATTTCTGAGCCGTTTAATCTGTTGATATCTTCACAGAGTTTCTTTGCGTGTATTTCACTATCTGTAACTACTAAAGATACCCTATCCGAGTCTGCTAACCCTAATAGATAGTTAGCTTTGTGTATTTGAGCTAAACCTTCTATAGATATGGTCTTAACTCTGCTATCTAAAGCGGATTTTACTCCCCTATAAGATGGCAAACTTTCTACCACTTGATTAAATATGTTCATCTTTTACAAAAATACCTCCTAACGTTCATAGTTATAGACTATATTAAAAATCTAATAACATTTTTATTCTGTTTCTAACGTTTACTTCTGTTCCACTGGCATCGTAATCTATGCTTACTATTTGAGTATCTTTTAGTTTGCGTTGCAAAGAAGAGTATACACCTCTACCACAGACGTGATTAGCCATACAACCGAACGGTTGTAACCCTAAGATTTTTTTATATCCATTAAGTGATAGGTTACATATCTCTGCACTTATAAGCCAACCCTCTGCAACGTTACATTCACTATAGAAGTACTTAAAAGATTTATTCTTAAAGTTTGAATAGGTATCTAAGCACTTAAAACCATTCTTTCGTAACGTTTGAACTAAAATATCTTGAATGGTTTCAAAATATCTTTTAGCGAACATATAGCCATATTTTAAAGGGTTATCCTCATTTAGATGGGTATCTATATAGTAAAGTACATACCATGAGAATCCATTAACCATAAATTCACAACCTTGATTCAATAGGAATTCTTCAACGTTCCAGTTTCCTATATGGCAGTATCTAGTATATATTTCTCCAACTATGCCTACTTTGATGGTTTTTCTAGTAAAGTCGCATGGTATGGTCTTAAAGTCATCTATTATCGATTGAAAGTTTTTGGATAGTCTGTCCTTGTGTAGATACTTAGTATTAAGTATCTCAGACTTTAAAGAATTGTACCAATTTAAAACTCTCTTTTTCGTTTCGCCCTTAGATATCTCATAGGGTTCAATTTGGTTCTTAAGCAACATTAAGATATCGCCATACATAATAGCTGTGATGCTTTTAAAAACCATAGGGATATCTACCTTAAACTTAGAATTATTCTCTAAGCCCACAAAGTTTAAAGATATTACAGGAATATTATATCCAGCACTTTTTAGTGCTTTTCTCATTAGATGTATAGTATTAGAACCTCTACAGTTATCGCCACCTTGAGCCATTAGAAAGACGGTGTTATCTAAGTCATAGGAGTTATTTTGTAAGGTATCTAAAGTTTGACCTACTATCAATATTAGTGGGTAGCACATATCATTATGTGCATATTGTAGCCCTAAATATTGTAAGTTTTTGCTATCGTTTTGTAACATAATTATATCATAATCTTTAGATTGAAATGCATACTTTAGCAATGGAAAGTGGTTATCTAACAACGATGGAACTAAGACCGTCAACCTTTGATTATTCATAAAACATCACTCCTATATAAATATTAATCTCTTTGTAGGATTGTTTAATATTAAGAGTTAAACTTATTCATAGCTTGGTCAATATTGTTTTGTACTATTAACTCTACGCATTTAACGGCGTTACTACAAGATATTTTCATCTGTTCGAGTTCATCTGGTTTAAAGTTAGATAGAACCCAATCGGCTAGATTATAATCGGGGTGAGGTTTCTTGCCCACACCTAATTTGATTCTAGGAAAAGTATCTGCACCAGTTAGATATATTATACTCTTAATGCCATTGTGACCACCATCAGAGCCTTTGCGTCTTATACGCAACTTAGATGGTTCAAGTGATATATCATCGTATATGACTATTACATTCTCTATAGGAACTTTGTAGAAGTTCATAGCTTCAACTACGGCTTGACCACTGTTATTCATATAGGTAGTAGGTTTCATGAGTAGACAATTCTTTTCGTGTATGGTTACGTTTCCACAAAGAGATTTAAACCTAATCCTATTTACTGGAATGTTATACT
This sequence comes from Ruminococcus sp., assembly GCA_021200215.1. Lineage (GTDB taxonomy): Bacteria > Bacillota > Clostridia > Oscillospirales > Ruminococcaceae > UBA5884. Next base: position 12,259 of record JAJQGV010000020.1, read on the forward strand.
CTTTAGATATCATATCTATAGCCATAAAACCCGCATTATGACGAGTATTCAAATATTTAGTATCGGGATTACCAAGACCCACTATAATATAATCGGGTTTATTTCCCGTATTCAATTTACTGTTTTCAATCTTTTTAAAAGCGTCGAAGATGCTCATAATATCAATCTCCTTGTCGATATTTATATATGAAAAATCATGGGATACCAGTATAGGTATCCCTATGAATATTTAGTTAATATTTTGAATGAAGTCAACAATAGGCGTATCAGGATAGTGCCTACATAGTATATTATATGCCAAATTTATCTAACTATTGCATCTATTTAAGATAATAGCATCAGATGTTATAACGTTGTCTTTAGTTTCAAGAATAGCATCAGCATTAGGGACTAGTTCTGTTTGTAGAGTAAATGGAGAATCTTGTAATAGTTCATGAATACGTTGAGCTAATCTACCTGTATTAGATACAGGTTTATCTAAATAGAATATAGCTTTAGATACCCCTAAATATTGCAATTCATTACCAATTAATTCTATAGCCATATCAGTTTTATCTATTAGGCGATAAGTTCCACGCAAACCACATAAATCTCTAATAGTTCCGTCCATGCACTTAATAAGAGTAGTCTGCGAGAGCATAGTTTCTAAGGTAATAATAATATTTAATCCATCTATGTGAACGGATTGGTTTTTACAAGATGTTACAAGCTTATTTAAACGGAGTTCAACATCTTTAGTAGGGGATACTGCTCTAGTTATGGCCATTCTTTGTCTTTCCGATAGCTGATAATGATTTCCTACAAAAGTAGATACACTCTTAATAGAATAACCTCTATCTATGATGGCTAGAACGTCACTACTAGCAATTTTCAAAATTTCTATACTCTTTGAAGAAAATTCTTTTAAATCTGTTGGAGTATATCCTCGTTTAATACTATCTGACATAGTTATTTTTCTGCCTTATCACCGAGTTTTCTAAGGCTGTATCCATCTTTTAGTTTAAAAGGTGCTCTTTCTATAGCCAAAGCGAAGTCTGGAACGTCTTTAGTTACGGTAGAACCTGCACCAGTATATACTCCCTTGCCCAATCTAACGGGAGCTATTAAGTTAGTGTTACAACCTATAAAGCAGTTGTCACCTATAACACAACGATTCTTAACCTTACCATCGTAGTTTACAGTTACACAACCACAACCGAAGTTTACGTGTTTACCAACGTCACTATCGCCGATATATGTTAAGTGAGCTACTGCTGTACCCTCGCCTATGGTAGAGTTCTTAATCTCTACGAAGTCGCCAATCTTAACGTTACTATGGATAGTTGAGTTAGGTCTAAGTTGAACGTAAGGGCCAATCTTAACATTGTTGCCTATGAATGCTTGATTTGACTGTACACTGTTTAGAGTAGTACCATTACCCACAATAGTATCGTTTAGTAAGCAGTTAGGGCCAATAGTACAATCTTCGCCTATTATAGTGTTACCTAGTAGAGTACAGCCTTGTTTAATCTCTGTACCTACGCCTATTTTAACATCTCTGCCTATTATAACGCCATCGGTACAGATGAATTCCACACCGTTTTCAAGATGTTTACTAATAACTTCCATTCTAGCGACATCATTAAGAGCGAGTAGACTCTTTCTATCATTAGCACCAAGAACTACATTAGGATTCTCTGAAAGATAGGCATTGGCACGTCTACCTTTGTTGATAGCTATAAATAGGCTATCAGTTAGGTAGTATTCTCCTTGTGAGTTGTTTTGAGTAAGTTCGCCAAGATATTCAATTAAATCAGCAGTTTTGAACCAATATGCTCCCGAATTTACTTCGTGAATCTGTTTCTGTTCTATAGTAGCATCTTTTTCTTCCACTATGGAGTTGATTGAGTTACCATCACGAACGATTCTACCATATCCCTTAGGATTGTCTATCATAGATGTGATTACGGTTACAGAGTTATTCTCATCTTCATGGAGTTTTAAAGACTCTTTAATGGTAACCTCATCTATAAATGGAGCATCACCACAAAGCACTAGGGTATTTCCATCGATATTCTTTTGCATAAATGGAATCGCTTGCATAACTGCATGACCCGTACCTAAACGTTCTCTTTGTAGAACGGTTTCGTATCTGCCGTCTATGTAATTATCGATAATTTCTGCCATATAGCCCTTGACTATACATATATTAGAGAGCCCTGCATCTTCACAGGATTTTATCACCCATTCAAGCATTGGTTCGCCGAGAACTTTAAACATAGGTTTAGGCATATCAGCTTTCATGCGTTTACCTTGACCACCAGCTAAGATAATAACATTGTTCATATATTAGAACCTACCTTTCAGATTATTAG
>JAJQGV010000125.1 GCA_021200215.1 Ruminococcus sp.
TGATGTATTATATCATATTTTTGTGCATATGGTAGAACTTAAAGTTTTTTTTTAAATTAGTGTAACATATAACTCTCTTAAAGAGTTATATATATGAACGTGTTAATGCTACTTACATATTACAGTAGCTTTTTGAGGGCAGGGGGAAATGATTACTTCTACTATTCGTTTACGGCTATTAATGTGATTGTATTACTAAAATTTGATATATAAAAAGAGTAGGTTGCCCTCACTACTCTTAAAAAGTTGAGTATATTAATATGCTCAACTTTTTTTATGCTCTTTACTTGATAAGTAGTCTATAATATGTTATAATTATTTATATAGATGTATTTAACTTATAGTTCACTATGGCTTATGTGCGTAGATGCAAATTTATCTAAGGGAGTGATTTTGTACGAAACGTTTAAACCTTATAATCATGCTTATGAGTATAATGGTATCGCTTACTGGTTGTAACGTTTGGACGGGTAGTGTCGATACATTATTGAGTCCACCTAAGCTATCTAAACAGCAACAAGAGATATATCAAGCCTTAACGAACTCCCTTGATACTAAGATAAGTCTAAAATATCCTAAGTCTGGAGAGTACCTTTCCGCTTTCATAATAGCCAACTTCGATGACGAACCTACAGAAGAAGCTATGGTTTTCTATGAAAAGACTGGTATTACTGCTGACGAAACTTCTTTGAGAATTAATATCCTCGACCAAGAAGATGGCGTTTGGAAATCTGTTTTGGATAGAAGTGCAGATGGCTCAGAGATTGAAACCGTAATAGTATCTAAGTTGGGTGAAAGTGACAAGATTAGCATTATAGTTGGATATAGTATGCTTCAAGGAGAAAAACAGTTAGACGTCTACAACTATTCAAGGAACGATGACGAAAGTACCCTAACTGAAAACCTATCCGATACTTACTCTATTATGAGCGTTGAGGACTTGGACAACGATGGCTACAATGAGTTATTATTAATTAGTAGCAATACTGCATCTTCTTATGCAGAGGCTAAAGTTCTAAAGTTAGACAGCAATGAACAGTATAAACTAACTAGAGTGGCTATGGATTCTAGTACTACCGACTATGTTCAATGTCTATATAGCAATGATGGAACATCTAAAATTATATTAATAGATAGCATTATTGGAACGGGCACTATTGAAACTGAAATCTTAAGTTTGAACAGTACAGAATATCGATTGGAAAATACTAGTTCTTATGAAAATGTTTTGGCAGTTAGTACCGTTAGACCCTCTGGATATACATCTTGTGATATAGATAACGATGGTATAGTTGAAATACCTACATTGACTACTTTTACTGGTTATGAAAATCTCCCAGATACTGAACAGATTAAAATGACCAATTGGTTGACATATCAAAATAAATCATTAGTAGTTAAGTACTGTGGTTATTACAGTATCAACGATGCCTATTTCTTTGCCCTTCCCGAACGTTGGAAAGACAACGTTACTATAAAGATGGATAACAACAAAAATGATGTAGTGTTCTACGAATACAACAATAGTTTGGAAGATAGTACTACCGAACTACTACGCTTAACCGTTAGCAACGAGGAAGATAGTGAACTCATTCAAAATAATGGATATCAACTTATGCACGTTAATAACGGTAGCTATTACTTCGCTAAGATTTCTAAAAATGTTGACTCGGATTTGGAAATATCTTTGACAGAAGTGCTTTTTAATTTAAAGTTTTGTTCTTAATTAATTTAAGCAAGAATTCTCCCACTTCAACAGTGTAAGAAGTGGCGAGATGAATTGCTAAAAAGGAAACTTAACGGCAGTGGTGGGCGGAGAGAAATCGGTATCTCCTACTGACATGAGGTCGATTCATGCGTATTAATATACGCACGTCGCACTCCGATAATATACCGAGCGTGAGTTGAAATTATATAAAGGAGATATGTATTATATGAAAAGAATTCTTGTATGTGAGGACGAAGACGTTATTCGTGACTTCGTAGTTATAAACTTAAAACGTGCTGGTTATGATGTGGTCGATGTCAACTGTGGCGAAGATGCTCTTAAGGTATTTGAATCTGAACATGGTAACTTCGATATCGCTTTATTAGATATAATGATGCCTGGTATTGATGGTTTTACAGTATGTAAAAGCCTTAGAGAGAAAAGTTCTACTTTAGGTATAATTATGCTATCGGCTAAAACTCAAGAGATGGATAAAGTTAGTGGTCTTATGATTGGTGCAGATGACTATATTACCAAACCTTTTTCCCCATCGGAGTTAAATGCTCGTGTAGATGCTATATACAGACGTGTTTGTATGTCATTTATTAAAGATGAAGTTTCTCCAATAATTGAATCTGGCCCTTTTAAACTAAACTTAAAGAGCAGAACGGTTACTAAGAATGATACTCTTATAGACTTAACTCAAGTAGAGTATCAAATTTTGGAATACTTTATGAATAACAAAAATACTGCCCTCGATAGAACTAGTATATTAAATCACATATGGGGAGAAACCTACTTTGGTGATGACAAGATTGTTGATGTCAACATTAGGCGTATTAGAATAAAGATTGAAGATGAACCATCTAATCCACAATATATTATAACTATTTGGGGTTATGGTTACAAGTGGAATGAAAAGAACTGATTCTAAAATATCTTGCTAGGGAGGGATATTTACGGCTAACAGAAGTATTACTAGTCGTTGGGCTAGGAACAATCTAGGACTTGTTATCGTGATATTCTTTGTGTTAGATATAACATTTATTATCACATTACAGAACTATTATTACAACTCTGTGCAACAGTACATTGTATCAAGGTTAAACTCTGTAACTAGTATACTAAGTAGGTACTCTTTGGATAGTAGCAGAAATATGTCTGCTGAAGTAAGAAATACGGTCGAAAGTTTTGCTGAAAAGGATAAGATGGAACTTATGGCTATCAACAGAAGAGGCAACATAGTTATAACCTCTTCGGGATTTTCTCCCGATGCCGATACCTATATGCCCGACTATGAAACCTCTAAAGATGAAGGTACTGGATACACCATATTTACTCAAGCTAGTGGTGAAAAGGTTATGGCAGTTACTTATTCAATAGAATCTCTAAATAGCGAATATGGTGCTGTTAGAGCAGTAGTATCCTTAACCGAAGTAGACTCTCAAATTAAGGCATTTGCTATAATAGTAACCGTTATATGCTTAGTTATTATATTAATGATAGTGCTTTCTGGAATATACTTTGTAAGTTCCATAGTTAAACCTATTCAAGAGATTAGTCTAGCCACAGGAAAGTTTGCTAAGGGTGATTTCTCTAATAGAATCCAAAATGATAGTCAAGATGAGATAGGTGACCTTTGCATTGCTATTAATCATATGGCAGATGAGTTATCTAAAGCCGATGAGATGAAGAATGAGTTTATATCTAGTGTTTCGCATGAACTTCGTACTCCACTTACTGCTATTAAAGGTTGGGCTGAAACTTTAGCATTAGACCATGACCCTAAAACTATGAACAAGGGTATACGTGTTATAATAAATGAAACCGAAAGGCTCTCTCAGATGGTTGAGGAACTCTTAGACTTCTCACGTATGCAAAACGGCAGATTTACTATGCAAAAGGATAAGATGGACATATTAGCAGAACTTGAAGATGCTATACTTATATATGGTGAAAAGGCTAAGCGTGATAATATAACACTTAACTATAATGCACCTCAGATGTTACCTCTAATAAATGGCGACAAAAACAGATTAAGACAAGTGTTCATTAACATTATTGATAATGCAATAAAGTATTCTAATCCAAAGTGTACGGTGAATGTAGAAGCATCTGAAGTAGATGGCTCTATTCAAATAGTGGTAGAAGATAATGGTTGCGGTATTAAGGCTACCGATTTACCTAGAGTTAAGACTAAGTTCTTTAAGGCTAATCACACTAGAAGAGGCTCTGGCATAGGTTTGGCAGTTGCCGATGAAATAGTCACCATGCATGGAGGTACTCTTGAAGTGCAGAGTCAAGAGAACGTTGGAACGACAGTTATAATTACTCTGCCAATAGAACATTAATATTATAGAAAGGATTTTTTGGTATGTCGGATATTAAAGAAAAACACAAATCTAAGATAGGTGGTCAAGCCTTAATTGAAGGCGTTATGATGAACGGTATACATCAATCAGCTATGGCTTGTAGGTTACCAAACGGTACTATAGATTTAGAAGTTTGGGATACTAGAAATGGTAAGAACGCTCCTTGGTACAAAAGAGTTCCATTCGTTAGAGGTATATTCAACTTTGTAAGTTCTTTGATAGTTGGTTATAAGTGTTTAATGAAGTCGGCTGAAAAACAGATGACCGATGAGGAAGAGGAAGAAGAAGAACTATCTAAGTTGGATATTTGGCTTAATGAACATTTAACTGAAAATGCTATGAACGTTATATCTGTAATAGCTATGGTAGTTAGCGTGTTAATAGCGTTGTTTTTGTTTAAGTATGTACCAACTTTAATTACTAAACCTCTTGCAGGGAACGCTTTCATTAGAACCTTAACAGAGGGTGTTATTAAGATAGCTGTATTTGTATTCTATCTATGGGCAACGGCTCATATGAAAGATATGAAACGTACTTATGAATATCATGGAGCAGAACATAAAACTATCGCTTGTTATGAGGGTGGTGAAGAACTTACCGTTGAAAACGTTAAAAAATATACTAGACTTCACCCACGTTGTGGCACTAGCTTTATGATATTAACTCTATTGATTGACATTTTTGTATTCTGTTTTATTCCTACTGGGTTGACTACTATACAAAGAATATTAGTTCAAGTTGTATTGCTACCTTTGGTAGTAGGAATATCTTATGAGTTGATTAAACTTGCAGGTCGTTCAGAGAATAGGTTAGTTAAGATTATATCTTTTCCAGGGTTACAGCTACAGAAGATTACTACTAGAGAACCTGACGATAGTCAAATAGAAGTGGCTATTGAAGCTATGAAACCTTGTATCCCCAAAGATAAATCTGAAGATATTTGGTAATTAATTATGTTTATTAAAAGTTTATTAGATAGTATTAGAACAACCTTAAAAAATGGCGGTATAGAAAACTTTGAGTTTGAATCGGTATGTATAATAGAAGATGTATTTAAACAGAACATCTACGATATGATATCTGCTAAACTTGAATGTCTTGACTGCGATGAAAGGGTTGCTCAATGTAACGTTATGGCTCAACGTCGCATAGATGGATTCCCTTTACAATATATTTTAGGTAAGTGGGAGTTCTATGGTCTGCCCTTTAAGGTGGGTGAAGGTGTTTTGATACCTCGTCAAGATACCGAAACCTTAGTCGATTACGTTCTAACTATGTTTAAAAAGGACGAGGCTCTTAAGATGGTAGACCTATGCTCTGGTACAGGTTGTATACCTATATCTATTGAGAAACATTTAAACAATGTAGAGTGTCATGCTATTGAACTTTCTACCATTGCATACTCTTACCTTTTGGATAATATTGCACTGAACAGTTCAAAGGTTGTTGCACATCTTAAAGATGTTTTAGAGCCATCTACTGCCGAAAGTTTTAGCAGTTTAGATGTTATTACAGCAAATCCACCATACCTAACCAAACACGATATGGAAAATCTACAGAAAGAAGTATCCTATGAGCCTAAAATATCGTTATTTGGTGGCAATGATGGTCTTAACTACTATAGAGAAATTTGTAAGGTTTGGAAACCATCACTTAAGGTAGGTGGTATGATAGTCTTTGAGATTGGACAGAATCAAGAGAAAGATGTATCTAACATTATGGTTGAAAATGGATTTTCTAACGTTGCTATAATTCCCGACCTTTGTGGCATCAATAGAGTAATCTCTGGAATTGCACTATAATTAGTACATTGTGTATGCTATAATTACTTTACACAAAAAAGTTATTGTTTTTATTATTGGAGGTTTTAATATATGGCTAAACAGAATTCTAACGAAAGAAAGACTATCAGTGCGGAAGAAAAGAAGAAAGCTCTTGAGTTTGCTATAGCTCAGATTGAAAAGACCTATGGTGCTGGTTCAGTAATGCGTTTAGGTCAGACCGAAAGGTTAAATATAGATGCTATTCCTACTGGTTCTATGACGTTAGATATGGCTCTAGGTATTGGTGGAGTTCCTCGTGGTAGAATCGTTGAGGTGTATGGCCCTGAAAGTTCTGGTAAGACTACCGTTGCCCTACAGATAGTTGCAGAGGCTCAAAAGATGGGTGGTGAGGCTGCCTTTATAGACGTTGAACACGCTCTTGACCCTATATATGCTAGTGCCTTGGGTGTAGATACTGATAACTTAATAGTATCACAGCCCGATAGCGGTGAACAAGCTCTTGAGATTGCTGAATCTTTAGTACGTTCGGGTGCTATTGATGTTATAGTTATAGACTCTGTTGCAGCTATGGTTACTAAGGCTGAAATAGATGGTGAAATGGGTGATATGCACGTTGGTCAACTTGCTAGATTAATGTCACAAGCTATGAGAAAGTTGACTTCTGTAATTTCAAAATCTAACTGTGTAGCAATATTTATCAATCAAGTTAGAGAAAAGATTGGTATAATATATGGAAATCCAGAAACCACCCCAGGTGGTAGAGCCTTAAAGTTCTACGCATCTGTGCGTATGGAAGTTAGAAAAGGTGAGGCTTTAAAGGTTGGTGGTGAAGTCATAGGTAACAGAACTAGAGTTAAAGTAGTTAAGAATAAAGTTGCTCCCCCATTTAAAGAGTGTGAGTTTGATTTACTCTATGGTAAAGGAATATCACGTACGGGAGAGGTTCTTGACCTTGCAGTAGATTTGGGAATAGTCCAAAAGGGTGGTGCTTGGTTTAGTTACAATGGAGTTAAACTCGGTCAAGGAAGAGATAACTCTAAGGAAACGCTAAGAAACAATCCTGACATGATGAAAGAGATTGAAAAGCAGATAAAAGAACAGTCGGCTAACCTAGTTATGATATCTAAAAAGAATAAGAAGATGGCTATGCTAAACGATGCTAAAAAATCTGCTGAAATACCTACTCAGACCCCTATTGTAGAACCTATTGAAAGTACACCTAAGGTTGAAACCGAGGAAAATTTTGAAGAGTTTACTCCAGCAGATGATAACAAGTAGACATATTGCACAGATGGGAACGATGTTATGTGTTACACCGTTCCCATATAATTATGTATTGCAGAAGTTATTTATTTTTACTACCAAAAAGTTTTTCTATCAAGCTAGGCTTAGAGTTATGCGAAGATGTCAATAGTAGTTGATTATCTTGTTGTTGTTTCATTAATATCTGTTGATTCTGTGTCAACTCTTGAGCCTTAAACGTTGCCTCTGATAGATTTTCATTAGCCTTAGCCAACTGTGTTGACATATATTGGCTATGCTCTTGAGCCTGTTGTAACTGATTTAATAACTGTTGTATGGTGCTTTCTTTTTCGTCTAGGCGTTTTTCTTTATTTAATATCTGATTGTCACGTTGAGAAATATTCTCTCTTTCTGCTAATAGCTGACTCTCTAAATCTGAAGTGGATTTTAACGCTTTAGTCAAGTTTTCTTGTAGTTGATTAATAGTATTTTCTTGTCGCTTTAAAGTTTCTAAGTTTTCAGAGTTTTCATCTATGGTATTTTGTAATGATTGTTTTTCTTCCAAAAGTAGATTATAGGTTTCATTAAGTTCTAAAATCTTACTGTCCTTAATTAGATTTTCTTTCTTAGCGTCTTTTAGTTGTTGTTTAAGATTTTCAACCTCTTGCAAAGTGCTTTGCAAGTCATCTTTATGCTTTGCAAGTAGCTCGTCTTTTTCTTGAATCTGCTTTGCAAGAAGTTCATTTTCAGCCTTTAGGAAAGCCGATACTTCCGAGTTACCCTCTCCTTCATTCTTTTGGATAGCATCTTTAAATAGCGTAAGTACACGTTTATCAAGATATTTTTTGCCATCTAATACGGTATAATACTCTTTTAAGTCCTTATCTAACCTTTGGTATACCGCTTGTGTGGATATGCCTACTATGTCAGCAAACTCTTTTATAGTGAAATAGTTTTCCATAAAAAATCTCCTTTTTTGATGCTTTGCAAGTGCTTGTCAACAGCTTTGCAACTAATAATATTATACTTGCAAAGCGTCGATTTGTCAACAACTTAAAGGTTTTAGGAATGTAAATTATCCCCACCTAAGAGGTGGGGGACTTCTTGCTGAAATTAGTTAAATCTAAATATACTACTTGACTTTATCGATTTAAAGTGCTACAATTAATAAAACGGATAGATACTTCTAATTCTTATCCATCTGTTTAGCGATTTCTATCTGTTTTTTGATATAATCTTTCCAACCGTTTGAAAGTAATGAATAGTCTTTAACTATTTGAAGTTCATCATTAGAAAGAATTACTTGATTTTTAATATGCTCACCAAATATCAAGTAATCTGCCGAAGTATTTAAACACTCTGCAACTTTAATAATAGTCGAAATAGATGGGTCTTTTGTATTTCCACTCAATATTTTACTAAGAGTTCCTATAGGCACTCCCGATTTTATAGCAAGTTGTTCGTTAGTCAAATTCTTTTCTTTTTTAAGGGTTTTTACCCTTTCAATCATAGATTGTAAATCATACAAAAAAAACACCTCCTATTGAGTATTGAGTATATTATATCACAGTTGAACTTTATTTTAAAGAGTTTTTTAATCGAAAACGGTAGAATTTAAGTAAAAAACTATTGACAAATTCCATATTTGGACTTATAATATTAATACAGTCATTCCAAATATGGATACTACATTTTGAGGTGATTTATCTATGCTATATAATTTGAAGGTTGAACTTATTCGTAAAGGACTAAATCCTATTAAAGCAATATCACAAACCATTAATTGTAATGATAATATTTCCGAAAATAAACTAAATGGTCTATGTGAAATAAGTATTCAAGAAGCTATTAAGATAAAGGATACTTATTTTCTCAATGATAATATAAGTATCCACTATTTGTTTTCATCAAAATAACGGAGGTTTTTTATTATGAATTGTTTTTACCATGAAGATAGACCTGTAGTTGGTCAGTGTGTTGATTGTGGTAAGTTCCTATGCAAAGAGTGTTCAAGTAAGTATGATACTATCATTTGTGATGAATGCTATCAAAAAAGAGTTGCCTTACAACATCAAGAAGAAGAAGAATATCATCAAACTGTTTCTGATGCAAAAAAGGAAATCGTTCTTAGGTTGGTAAAGTCTGTTGTGATATTTTTAGTTGCACTTCTTATAACATCTAGTTGGTTTGAAAGTGTTGGTGGCAAGATGTTTTTTGCCTATTTTGTGGCAGGATTTCCCTACGGTCTTAAAGCATACAACTCTCTTGAAAGAAGTATTAGAAACGTTATAATTAAATATATCTATAATGCAGATGGCGTATCATCAAGTATAAGTATCATTTCCATTATTTTAAAGCTATTGGTGTGCTTTGCAATAGGAGGCTTTTGCCTTCCAGTGGTCTTAGTTAAGGATATTCAAGAGTTCTTCAAGCTAAATAAACTATCTAATTAGTTAGATATACATTATCCGACAAAAAATGGTAAGTTTTATATCCACCTTAAAAATTTTCTTAAAAAACTCTTGACACCTATTGCTAAGTATGATATAATACATTCTATAGATTCACCCACCATCATAGGCGTGTGAATTAGAATTAATTAGGGGGGCGTAAAGGTTTCGACGGGGGCTTTGAAGTATGGTAAGCGGGCAGAGATGCACAATCTCTTAATTCACACCCTACATGGTATGTGAGTTGAAAAAAATGTGCAATCACGTTTTAAATATAAACGCTGACGAAGAAACTTTTGCACTAGCTGCCTAGTCAGCTAGTCGTTCTACTAAAGATTACCGCATCTTTAGTTAGAGCGTCGATTTAGCGGTGAACGTCTGGGAAGTGCTGTCTTTCGCTCCTTGATGTATTAAAAGACTACTCAAACTTTTGCTTCGTCTATTGAGTGAATCTTTGAGGAATTTAATCAGTAGAATACGCCCGTAGAAAACTATATGAATGGGCTTTCGGACACGAGTTCAATTCTCGTCGCCTCCATAAGTTAAAAAATATCAAGTTACCGTATATCTTCAAAGATATGCGGTTTTCTTTATCATTTCTATTTTAAAATTTTGAAATATTTTCTAAAAAATCCCTTAATTTTTGACTTTTTAAAAATATTTATGCCATGAAATATGACACAAAAACTTATCCAATAATACAAGATATATTTCCTTTGGAACGTTTTTTTAGATTGACAAAACACCTTAACAATGCTATAATAAGAATGTCGATACAGTTCGCCAAAACTGTACCGACAAAGGAATATAATGCTAAATATAGCGATTGTGATAGGTTGCTATAAATAGCCTAGTATTAACGCTACTAGTTTTAGAATATCCTTATACATTGTATCATATCAAATGAAATTAGTCAAATATTTTGGCTATGAGTGTATATATAACCTAAAATTAAAGCGTTGGTACTGTTGTATCAACGCTTGTTATATTCCTTAAAGGCTTTTTTAGAAGTTCTTAATGATTACTTCTTTATAATCTCCACTAGAGAGATTATTTTGCCTCGATGCTTTTATGATGTTGTAGTTTTTATATAGTTCTTGAACAAACTCATCATCATTGTAAGATAATACAAACTTACCCTTGATACCCTCAAGGGTATTTTTTAATCTTAGATGGTCATCTTCTGTAAACTTAATATCGTAGTATTTTTCAGTAAACATTCCTGCACGTTGTATGTCTGTAAATCCTGTGCCGTTTTCAAGTCTTGATTTCAAATCTTTGAATACTTCTCGGCTATTTATGTAGCCATCAATTTCACGTTCTAATTCAATACGATGGTACTTCATGCAACGGAATAAGTTCACAAGTTCGCTATTAGCGTCGTTATAAACTTCTAAATCTGCGTGTTTGTCTTTGGACAACAACACAGAACCTCCACCACCAAAAACTTCAATATAGCGGTCAAAATTGTTAGGAAATTCAGCAATAATTCTCTTGGCGAGTAGCGATTTCCCACCTATCCAACCAATAAAACTCTTCATAAAAAAATCAAATCCTTTCTAAAAAAATAGGGGGTCTAAAAGACCCCCTATTAAGTTACTATTAGTCCTTGTCAAGATAATCTTGTAGAGCCGTTAAGTCCTGATTATCCACCGTTCCGTCATTGTTCACATCGTAGTGATAGTTTGAGGTATCTTTGAGAGTGTAGCCGTTCAAACCTTTAGATTTTATAATTTTAGGGAAATCCACATAGCAATAGGTCTACATTAGTTTTGCCCATAGTTGCTATAACTTGCGACAATGAGCGTTCAAAATTTGTGCCCACATCAATGGATTTAGAAATTAAGCTATCAGTAGCAGTAGCTAAAGCAGTCATACCAACGGTTGCACTAGCTAAGGAGTATGAAACTATGTTAGCTGTAAACTATTCTACTATTAGAAGTAAGTTTAAGGATTATTGCGACAAGGCAACTACCGAAAATGAAACAGTGATTGTTACTAGAAAAAATGAAAAGAACGTTGTATTAATGAGTCTTGAGCAATACAATAGCATTACAAAGGCATTAAGAAACGCTGAATATCTTGCAAAAATTGATAGAGCAATCCAACAACTTGAACAAGGTGAAGGACAACAACATGAATTAATTGAGGAAAGTTTAAATGAATAAGTTATGGAGTGCTATTTCGTTAGTCGCTCTTCACACGAGGAGCGTGGATTGAAATTACACAGGGCAGAAAATAAAAAAATCTGTTGTACAAACTGCACAACAGATTAAGAAGAAATATTGCGGGGTTATAATTTAAAATCGTCCCCGATAGCATCCGCAAGTAATTTATTAATCAAGCCATTAATTGACAAATTACGCTCTTTCGCTAAGGTTTCCACTAATTGGCGATTTCCTTTTTTTACCCGAAACCCCATTTTATCATATGTTTTTTTGTCGTATTTGTGTATGGCTTTGATTTTTGCGGGGCTGTTTTTGTTATCCATGTTTTCACCTTCTATTATTATATATACATTATATCACAAAATCCCCGCCTATGCTATTGTCAAAATGCACAAAAATACAATGAAATTATCGAAGGTAGCACTGTCCTTGATAGTGCTACCTTTGAATGAATTAGTATAAAAATCAAAATCAGCGTAAGCCATTGCCATCACCTTTAGATTTTTTACCCTTAGGGGTTGGTAGTTCTAAACCGATAGTTTTCATTAAAAATCACGCTCCTATGTGGTAGAAATACTAGCATAGATACCAGCAACCTTATTTTCATAGACATCAGTTAAACCATATGCACGATAGAATAGTTTCCAAGCATCTGCGGATTGGTTCTGCTCTGGAGTGATAACTTTATTAACGATATGCTTAGAATATTGAATAACTGCCGATTTTTCGATTACCATAAAGTTGATATTCTTGCCATCGGTAGCCTTTTGATATCCACCAATCTCCTCGCCTGAGGTCTTGCCATCTAATAGGTCGATAGCACTATAAAAACGTGATTGTGGCACTTTGATAACCTTAGTGAAACCATCGAGCATAGCCTTAGATTTGTAAGTATCTAATGCCAAAACTTGATTATAAAGCGTTGGAGTTATGAAAAGATATCTGCTTTCTGATGGAACTTCAGCCTCATCTAGGGTAGTATTTGCATTGGTGATGGCATCTAAGACCGTTTCACCATCTGTTAAATCAGAGGTAGCAACGGAAATGCCCTCAGTACCACAGTATGTAGCGAATCTTACAGCGTCCATCTCTGGGACTACCTTAGTACGGATAAACTCACTACCCAACTTTCCAAACGCTATGTTGATAGTTTCCTCGTTGTCCATGGCATCAATTGAAAAGGTTCTGCCACGGTCATAATTAAATTTAACCGTTTCCCACGTTAGCGTAGCTGAGCCATCAACGTAACCACTGTTTCTATCATAGTCGGCTAAACCGTCCATGCTTAACTTAGGGTACAATATTTCATTAGCATTCGTGCCTTGACGCACGATATTACTATCACTTTCGAGGTCTTGAGTAAGTGAAGATTGCTTGTAGACCTCATCGAGAAGTGCTACAGCCTTGCTAACTAATGCGATTGAATTTGCCATAAAATATCAATTCCTTTCTTATTTTAAACCCATGATTTTTCTTAGAGTATCTTCTGCCACAGAAGATGCTTTACCTTGAGTATTATCCGCAAAACGTGGAATTTTAGCACTCTTGAACGCTTGTGGATACTTCTCTTTGAACTTTTCGACCAATTTTGAGCCACCAACGAGTTCATTTTCATCGAACCTTAACTCTTTTTCCATGATTAACTTCTTCAAATGCTCCTCGTAGATATCATTTTCTAGGTTTTGAGCCTTGATAAATTCATTAATCTTAGTCTGATACTCAAAATCTTTCCTAGCTTTCTCGGATTGCTCCCACTTTGCCTTGAAATCCTCATTATCCTTAGTCGATTGTTGCAAACTCTCAAGTTGAGTTTTCAAAGCGTTGTACTCATCTTCTGAGTAGGTTCTCGCCTTTGGAACTTCCTCAACTGGTGGATTTTCCTCTACCTGTGTTTCTTTTACTTCTTCTGCCATAAAAATCTTCCTTTCTGCTTTAGGGTATAAAAATAGCACCTATTTTTTAGGTGCCTTAAATGTTGCTACCGACACAAATGTCGGTAGCAGGTCGGTATAAAAATAGCACCCTAATAGTCTAAGGTGCCTTTATATATCATGTAAGCCACCGATTGGTGGCAAATTATCGAGTATATTAGTAAAATCATGTGTCATTTGTCCTCTCCAAGCTGAGTGTTTTGAAGTTGAAGTAATATATTCTTTTAGATAGTTCAAATCTTCTTCTGTGAGCTTAACATTAGCTTCAAATTTACTTAGTTGGCTATGGATTTATCTAAAGATATATTATTTCCACCATTCGGTGATAGGAGTATATTCATCTTCATTGTTTTCTTTTAGTTCCATAGCTAATTGATATAAATATTGTGGAAGTTGGTCTATAGTTTCTATTTGACAAATTACATCATGTAACTGACTAGAAGGTATATTAACTATTTTAGAAATGTTATCAATACCAATATCCATTATTCTATTCCAAAGCTTAGATAACAGTCTATCTAATTCAGGATTTTCAGTTCTTGTTTCTTTAATATTATACACTTATATCCTCCTCGCCGTTAATAACTATTAACTTACTTCTATTTAAGATTATAATGTGATTATAGCCATTATAATTATTTAATTTTATTCCATCATATCCTTTTAATGTTGCATAGACACCAATATCTCTAAAGAAAAATTCATAATTAGATAATTCATCAAGTTTGTTTAGCCTACTTGCTGTGGACTGCAAAGAATCAAATTCTTTCTTTAATTCTTCATAATTAGCAAAAATCATGTCTTCACCAATTATCATCTTGAAAACAGATATATCACCATTGTTGTTATTAGTTTTGTCGGCCTTTTGAGCATAATTTATTGCTATTTCTCTGCTATATGATGTATAAGTACCACAACCATATATTCCAGTAC
>JAJQGV010000018.1 GCA_021200215.1 Ruminococcus sp.
GAAATAATATGGTTTTTGGTTTCATTTAGTTCACTGTTTTTGGAAGGTAAAAAAGTACTGTCATACTTAAAACTAAGATAATCTTTTTTTGCCAATGAAAGTTCTTCGAGTTTTGATTTAAGTTCACCTATATTTTTCTCGATTTTTTTCATTTCTCCGTTGAGTTTCTCAAGATATAACTTCTTTCGTTCTTCGTCAATGCATTCCTTGTTGTAAAGACAAACGAACATACTTTTTTCATCAAGTTCAGCAATTTTTGGAATGTGACTTATATTACGTTGAATATCTTCAAATGTAATAATGGGAACAGCTTTATTGACGTTTTCACTGAAAACAGTTTTCTTTATACACTGATAATCTTTTTCCTTAACAATATAGCTAAAGGGGAGCATTGGATTTACTTTAAGAAGTAGTTCTCTTTGTTTATCGCTTTTTTCTTCTGCAAGATACTTTTCACCTGTTTCATAATCAATGTTATGTGCATCGAGAATTGCTGAAAATTCAGGTGAGGTATGAACTGCACCATTATTTACTGCACTTCGATAAGTTTCTTTTGCATGATAATCTCGTTGAAATTCATCTAATCTTTTCTTATATTTTTTCTCTTGAAAGTCGATGCTAATCAGATTTATTTCACTATTGTAAAGTTCGCTTTCACTTAAATTGAAAAACTTTAAAGCACTTACTGCCTTTGACTTTGCTTTTTCAAATTCAGCGATTATGTTCTTTATTTCCAAGCATTTTATATCCAGTTGATGTTTTTCATCTGTTAGTGTAGATTCCTCATTATTAAGGCTTGTTATTTTTTCAGAAAGTTTTTCAATTTCAGAATTTTTTGCATTAATAGTGTCGTTTATCAATTTTTTGTTATTTTCGAAGTCAGTTTGTATTTTTAAAATATCGTTTTTGTCGTATTCTCCGAGAAAATCTCTTGCAAGGGAAATGTTAAGCTCTTTGAAAACGTTCTGTTCATATTTTTCGAACTGGTCTATCTTGCTTGAAAGTTTGCCTTTTTCGGTAAGAAGTACATTATTTATTTTTGTGATTTCTATCTTTTCTAAGGAAAGCTTTTTAATTCTCTTATCTATTTCCATGTTTCTTTTTACAAGTGATTCAAGTTGGCTTTCTGTTTCATTTATAAGTGCAGAGTAAACATGATTTAATGAAAATACAAGGTCATTGTATCTTGAATTATCATTTTCTCCTATAAGTTTAGCAAGAGTTATTTTTTTAGCCTCAGCCTTTCCTTTATATTTTTTGTATTCGCCGTAGAGCTTTGTAGCATTCAGTATATTGATACGTTTTTCTGCTTCATTGTATAAGTTTTGTGCATTTTCCAAATCAATCTGTGCATTTTCAGTTATTTTTTTTTGATTCTCGAATAAATTAAGAGCGGTATAATAATCGTCTGAAAGCTTTTCGTATCTTATTATTTCGGTTTGAGTTTTAATCTGTTCAAGTTCATCTTTGCAGTGTTCAGTATTTTCATCGGTAGATTTTGAACTGTTTAACAGAAAATAATAGATATCAGCAATGTTTTGTTGATGCTGTTCAGTAGCATCATAGCCTTCCATAAGTTCATTTAGATTATCTATGTAACCGTCCACATCATTTAAAAAACGTTCATAATATTCTTTGCTACGTAAGATTTCATCGTTGCTATCTATTTCTTCAATTAAGGCACTGAACGTTTCATGAAGATTATTTCCGAGTCTTAAGTTGTTGACGATTGTCTTTAGAATCCATTCATCGAAAAGCTTATCAGATGTTTTTATATTCTTAAACAGTTCAGAAATACCGCCTTCTGTTTCGTTACAGTTTGCGATTGTTTTCCATTCATTTGAATATATACCGTTTTCAGCAAGTTTTTCAAAGTAGTGGTCTTTATTGTCGGGGTGAAAGTAGTCGAAATCAGTTCCCGATTTAACATTGTTGCGAATGATAGTCCTACATTTTTCATACGATTCAAATGAAACACTTCGACCATTATGGACTATGAACGGAACACTCTCAATATCAAACTTACAAGCATCTGTATAGCGGTTTGTGAAAGTAAAATAATTTATTTTTGAAGTGTTGCTTTCATCTGCTGAGGATTTTTTCATAACGATTCCCGTTAGAAAATATGTAGGAACGGATACGTTGTCGAGCTTCCACTCTATAAAAATAAATGAAGGTTGCTTAGAATAAAGATATGACTCCATGTTTCTGTCATGAATTTTAATACATGGATTCATAGGTTGCATCATAAGTTGAACTAATACACTTTTTCCACTTCCATTTTTGAGGTTAATTAACATATTTTCGCAGTTATAGGAATCATAAATTTCGTCCATGATATATTTTCCATCATATAGAATATTCGCAATTCGGATTCTGTTAATTTTAGGCATGATTTATCCCTCCGTATAAAACATTTCATTAATCTCTTTAACTCTGTCATTTGAAAGATAGTAGTTTATCATAAGGTCATCAAGACGTTGAGTGGTTCTTATTTCAGTGCCGTTATCCAGAATGGTTATTAGTTTCTGATTTTCAAGGAATCTACAAGCAGACATAACCGTTCCATAACGAGTAGAGCGTTTTTCCTCATCGAAGATAGTTTTGCTCACCCATAACTCTTTTATATCTTTGAAGTTTACCAAATAGTGTTCCTGTATTTCATCTACATCAACTGTTGAAAAACGCTTGTCAGTTTCGGCAACAATGTCTTTTATTTGTAAAAATTCAGTATTTTTTGGGTTTGTATTCTTTCCACCAAAAAACAGATACAGAATAAACATAACTATGTAGCATTGCAGATAAGCATCTGCAAGACGTGCACTTGCGTTTATGCTCATTCTGATATCTTTCATCGTAAAGCCAATCATGGGATTATCAGGTTTTGGAACAATATAAATATCATGTGGAAGTTCTACCAAATCGAAATCCAGTTCTTTAGCTATAATATGTATTTGATTATTTGTTTCCTCATTCCAATAATCGTAGAACAACTCTCTGTCAGAAACATTGTTGATGTTTCCATTACATACAAGTTTTTTATATATTTTAAGTGCCTTAGTCATTAAAATTCACCTCAAAAATTAGATTATTTATGCTAGTTCTAAATTTAACGACCGTATCATTTCCCATAGAAACAGTATATGATATTATATCGTCACTCTTATGAACTGTTATCTTGTTTATTTTGTAAAAATCATTTTGCTCAGAGAAAACTTTGAAGAGGCAGTAAGAAAGGTCAAATTCACCTGTAGCCTCTGTTGAAATTTCGTCCTCATTTTTTTTCCATGTAGATATATCGAGCGTTCCAAATTCATATAGTTTAAGAAATACTATGTATGTATTTTTATCCGAAAGCATTTCATAGAAATTTCCATCTTTTCTGAGATAGTTTAGAAAATCTTTCAATGTAAACCTTTTATTCTGCGATGCAAAATGTAGAAGTTCACCGATAAGCCTTACATATTCCGTACTTTGTTTTTCTTTTTTAGTAATCTCTGTATCTTCCGTAAAGTTAGGTTCTTCATGAATATTTGTTTCATGTATACTTTCGGCTATAGACTGTTCGGAGTATAACTCTGTAACGTTAAGGCTTTTTTTGAGCTGTATCTTCATAAGGGGAGTCAAGAGCCTATTAATTTTTTCCATATCATTCACACCACCATTTTCGAGTGGAGTTAGGATATATTTTTCAAAATCGTATGTTTTTTTATGCATATAGCGAATTGCATCACGTAGCATTTCAACATATATTTCCTTTGTTTTTCTGCATTGTATAATTAAGTCACGTTGTAACTTAAGAGCAATTTCAACATTGTTTTCAATCATTGCAACTTCTTTTTTTGCATTTACTTCCTTTTCACTGAGTTCACCGTAACTGGTTTCTTCTTCATTTAGTCTTTTCTTTGAAAGGTCAATCATTTTGTGAATATCCTGCATTGTACTGTATTCCTGCTCTAGTGTTTGATTAATATCGTTCAGTAAACTAATATATTCTTCAGAGTCAACCTGTTTTAAATTATTACGGAGTCTTTTTTCAAACAGTATAAGCTGATTTTCTTTATTTCTTAGCATCTGTATAAGTTCACGGCTTTGTGAAACAGCTTTTTTGTAGTTCTTCTTTTGTATCAAAAGTTTAAGTCTAAACTCTTCCATTTTAAAACCAAGTTCATCGTCGATTTCTTTTGTGCGAAATAGAAAATTATATCCTTGTGAAGTAAGTTTGTAGCCGACCTCTTTTTCTGCTATCATATAATCCTCGATAAGCATAACGGAAATTTCAGACAAACCACCTTTTTCATAGTTCATAACGCCGTAGTTATGAACTTTGCCATTACTTCGTAGAATATCCTTAATAAGATATCTTGTTACAGTTTCAATCTGTTGAAGAGAAAGCTGTTTATTATAATATGGCATAATATCTTTAAGAAAACTGCTAATTTCACTTAAGGTACATTCTCTGTCCTCGGAAAGAGTACATTCCATTATAAAAACAAGGATTGAAAAAAGTATGTTATCAATTTTAAAGGGTTCAAACCATGATTCTATTTCAGTATTTTTATTTCTACGGTTTACAATTGAATCAATAACAGCCACAAATTCCATGCGGTTCTGAAAACGTTCAAGGTAATCTTTCATTATATCATTTCCTATCTGTAATAAGATTTTCGAGAATATTTTTATTCAAAGCTTCTTGTGGAATATATCTGCCATCTGAAAGAATCCACTTGATATTTTCAACGGTTTCTCCGCAAAAGTCTTGAAGAAATAGTGTAATATCAACTTCTTTCTGTTGTTTTTCGACCTTTCTAAGAGATGTTAAGTTACTAAGTTCAATCAGTTTCACATAGAGCTTTGAAAAAAGCTGTAAATCAAAATCTGTACTTTGTTTTTTTAGCGTTTGATAGATACCGATTCCTTCATAATCCAAATCACCGAAGTATAAAAAATCGCATTTATGTTTAAGTTCAGTTTCGCAGAAATCGGAGAGTGAAAAACTTTCACGAATAACTTTCTTTCCTTCTCCATAAAGAATTCCATCAATTTTATGTTCAAAGAGTACTACTGAGTCATTTACATTACGCATTATTTCACGGAACGAATACCAAGTATCCTTATTTTCAATAATTAAAACCGCATTTTCTGAAAATCTATTTTTTTCTGGGGTGTAGTAAAAAAACGGTTCAGGGGTATTGTAATAGTTCAGTTTTTCTCTGAGATTATTCAGTTCAATTATTGTTTTAGCTGTTGGACTGTCAAGAGTTTTTTCATAATTCCATATTTGATATGCTCGTTCATTCTTTGAAATACGCCAATTTAGTTTATCTGAATAATCTTTCAAGAAATCACTGAGTGGAAGTATTATTTCACGCTGTTGCTTATATTTATTAACGTTTTTTAGATAATAAGAAATACAGAATGAACCCTCAAGATGCTTTATTTCACTTATCAAATCGCTATTATCGGTTTTAGGTTTCAAAATACGATATTTAATATAAAGTGGAGGAATCTTGCCATTTGTGAAATCTTTTTTTATAATAGGCTTTATAATACCCTCGCTAATCAACTTAGAAATACAGTCGTGCTGTTCATGATAGTTTTTAAAATTAATAAAAGCTGTCAATTCATCAAGTGATATGTATGTTTTACTGTATTGAAAAAGCTTATCTTTTAAATGATTATTACTCATTTTTTACTCCTTGTTTTGAATAATATTGTTTTTATTATATCACAATTTACTCAAAATGTCAATCTAAAATTTAAATCGACACTAAATTTTAAGATATTCTAAAAAATGCCAAACAAAGTAACTATCTTTGCTTGGCATTTTTTGTATAGGTCTTACACAACAGACGTTTCATATGATTAACTATTTTTAAGTAGTTTTGAATCTGCTTTGTTTTGGAATTTTTCTGCGAACACTATAAATCGAGTGTGTGTACCTTCACCGATTAATCCGACCTCATCGAACGCTTGAACTTTTAGAGTAATCTTTCTATTGTTTACTGTTATCACCTCAGCGGTAGCGTATACCTCTAAGCCGATAGGTGTTGCAGATACATGAGTAATATCTAAAGCAGTACCTACGGTAGTAGCACCATTATCGAGATATCTTTCTAATGCCATAGTAGATGCTTTTTCCATAATAGCTACCATAGATGGTGTAGCAAAGACATCTAAAGAACCACTGCCCATAGTTTTAGCGGTATTAGATTTATCAACCATAACCTTATATGTTGCTTTTGTACCTATTTCGATATCCATAGATAAACCTCCTTATATTTATAATAACTATTCTATAGAAACTTCTTCTGATTCAATTTCATCGGTTTCATATTGAGCGTACTCAACTAAATCTTGCCCCGATACGTTATCACCTAAGATTCTATCGTACGTAAGGATATCTAAATCCTCATCGTTAGGCATATCGGTATCATAGCTAGTGGAGTATATTGGAAGTGTTTCCATCTTATCTAACATCGATTGAATGAAACTGTCCTTAGGAGCATCAATCAAATCCCAGATTACATATGGAAGATAGAACGTTGAAAACTTTTCTGTAGGCATATTAGAATAATCCAAGTCGTAGTTGCTCCAAATGATATAGTTCTGTTCGAACATCACTTGACAGTTTTCGCTATTTACTCCCATAAGGTCATATACGTTGTTTTCGCCACGCATAGATGGAAAGTGGTCACCTATGAATACTACCACAGTAGGTTCATCTATAGAACTTAGATAGTCTATAAATGATTGTAAAGCATCACCAGTGATGCGAATGTTATTTAGATAGTTAGTAATCTCATCGTCAGGATTTTCACCATTGGTATATGGTTGATGGTTCTGCATGGTAGTAGTATGTACATATAAAGGTTCTTCAGAATCTTCAATTAAACTTTCTATTTGACGAAATACGGTATCATCGGTTATGTAGTCATCGAGATATTCTATAGGAACGGTAAAGTCATCTTGGAAAATCATAGTATCGAAACCGAATTGAGAGTATACTTTCTTGCGGCTATAGAACGAAGATAAGAATGGGTGTACATAAGCGGTTTGATATCCTAAATGGTGATAGTATTGAACCATAGTAGGCTGTTCACGAGTTAATAACATTCTTTGAGGCATATTAGGGTCATTTAAAGATTTTACAGGTAGACCGAATAGAAGTTCAAACTCAGTTTTAACAGTAAAACTAGCATAGGTTGGAACTATTGCAGTGCCTTTGTAACCTTCTGATGCTATACTATCAACCTTGTCATAAGCGTCAGTATCGAGATTTAACTCATCAAAGACTCTAAAGTCGGCGAAACTTTCGGACATAATCTGTATTACATTAGGTTTAATGCTGTCGCTTTCACCTATACTTAGTATCTCATCAAGGGTATCTTCTTCGTTTTGATTGTCACCATCTTCGTCTAAGATATCATCTACGGCATCTTCGGTATAGTCTTGAGGTTCTTCTAACTTGTTAGAGATATTTTCCGTAAAAGTCTGTAGAAAGAATGCTATAAAGTTATTATTTTCGAACTTTTCATTTACTAAAAAAGCATTGTCAGACTTTGTAGTATCCACATCGAATACGGCATATACCACGTTAGATACACTAGGAACTCCAATTATTAGTACACACGAACAGAAAGATATTATCATAGGAATAAATCTTTTCTTGAAAGAGTTCTTTAACTTAGGATTAAACCAAAAACAAGCACCTATATAGATAATTAGTAGTAATGCATAGGTTATCAACATAGGAGTTATCTTGATATACGCAAAAGATGTCAAACTTTTAACACTTCGAAATAGTTTCATATCGGTTAGTATTAAATGATTTCCATTAGTGCCATACTTAAATAGCTCAGCTGTACTTAGGGAAAAGTATACTATGCCTTGAATCAATACAGCCCAAAAACCTTTTCTAAATAGCAGATACAGTGTGTAGAATATTATTGAAGATATAAAGATATCGAACATAAATATAGTAGGTTTTTCCACTATGAACATTATTAATTTACTAGGATATTTGCATTGATTAATCTCTGCTATTAATACTATGAATATAGGGAATAGTATGGTCAATAGCAGATTGGTAGCCCTATAGGTTTCAGAGTTTAAGTTTCTACGTTCATTCAATCGAGATATTCTATCACGAAGTTTAAAAAAGGTTGTCTTTAACCTTTCTTTCAAGGAAGTTCCTTCTAAGTTTAGAGTTTGCATAAAAAATCACCTTAATTCAGTTCTATTGTATAGATTTCTTTCTATCTAAATGATAATATATCACAGTAACTAAGATTTTTCAAGAGATTTTTATGAATTTTTAACATTTCATCACATTGCACAAAATATTAAAATCCTATGGAGTTTCCTTTTAAACTATGCTATAATATAGTAATGAATATAAATTTTACCTAAGAAAGGAGTTCTATCTATGTTAGCCGTAGTTACGGGAGGTTCTAAAGGTATTGGAGAAGCTATTTGCAGGCAACTCGCTAACGATGGTTACACTGTAGTAGTAAACTATAATAGTAGTGGATTACAAGCAGAACGCATCGCTAATGAGATAGGTGGATATTCTTATCATGCAGATATCTCTAATTTGGAAGAAGTTAAATCTATGATAGACTATACTATTCAAAACTTTGGGAATATAGACTTATTAGTAAACAATGCAGGGATATCTGTAGTAGGGTTGTTCCATGAGATTTCACAAGTAGACGTTAAGAAAATCTTAGATATAAACTTAAATGGCGTATTTAACTGTACCTCTGAAGTGGTTAAGCATATGATATCTAAGAAGAGTGGTAACATTATAAACATATCATCTATGTGGGGTGAAGTAGGGGGTTCATGTGAGGTACATTATTCTGCTACAAAGTCAGCTATAATAGGATTCACTAAGGCACTAGCTAAAGAGGTTGGACTATCTGGAATTAGAGTAAACTGTGTATCTCCAGGAGTTATAGACACATCTATGAATGAACATCTTACCGAAGATGATATAAACTCACTTAAAGAGGAGATTCCATTATACAGGTTAGGTACTCCACAAGATGTAGCGAACGTAGTAAGTTTTCTAGCATCTGAGAGAGCATCTTATATAACTGCTCAAGATATTGCAGTGAATGGTGGTATATGTTAATTGAAAGTTTCAAATTAAGCTTTACGGGGGGATATCTATTGAAAGTATATCGAGCAGACAATAACTGCATGATATTTATTAAGATAATTATAATATTAGTAATGTTAGGTGTAGACATAGTATCATATATATATCTACAAAGTTATAAGTTGATAATGTATATATTAATGGGTAGTATAACGGTGTTAGGAATATTTTTTGCGTCGATATATGTACCTTTGTACTTCAAAAGGATATCTTTTAAGGTAAGCAAAGATATTCTATCTAAAAAGAGTGGTTTCTTTATTAAGACTAATCAGACTATGAAAGTTTCATCTGTTCAGTATGTAACTTCTATATATATTCCTCTGTTTAGATATATTGGTTTTAACTTTATAATCTTTAATGCCTTAGGAGGTCACTTAATCTTTAGTTTTTTAAGTAAGCAAGATAGTTCCGAAATATTGGAGCTTATCGATAATCAGATTAATGAAGGAGGTTCTTAATATGAAACGTCAGCACCCTTTAAAGATGCTCTCATACTCAGCAAAGAACCTTTGGTTATTGATATTCCCCCTACTTAGAGGCTTATTTTCTATACATTTTGGTGATGCTAAAGCTCTATTAGATTGGTTCGCTGGTGCTTGGTTCGATATATTAACCTTACTGATAATACTATTTACTGGATATATTAGATGGCAGTTTTCACGCTTTAATATTAAGGATAATCAAATAGTGTTCTCAAATGGTGTAATCGTTAGAACTAGAAAAGTTATCCCATTGAAGAGTATATCTGCGGTTACAGAGGAAAAGTCTTTCTATTTAAGACCTTTTAAGGCTACTAAGGTATTGGTAAACACTCGTGCAGGTACTTTGGATAAAGATTTATCCTTGATAGTTAATGAAGAAGTTCTACATTGGCTAAGAATGGCTATTGGTAGTAACGATGTAACTACTGATAATAGTAAATCTTTTGAGTATAAGCCTAATTTTTGGCATACTTTCTTCTTTTCATTTATATTTTCAAGCACTCTAACGGGAGCAATCTATATCTTTGTATTTCTATTCAAAGCGGGTAGCATAGTAGAGCAATTTCTTCAACGTTCTGTACTAGATGAGTTTAACTTGGTTACTGAAACTGTCACCGATAAGTTAATGCTTAACGTATCGCCAATATTCGTTGGACTTTCTTTAATAATAGCTTTTAGTTGGATACTATCATTCATTACAAACATAGTTAGATATACTAAGTTTAGGATTAAGAAAAACTCTCAAGGAGTGTTTATTCGCACTGGAGTTATGACTAAACGTCGTTATAAGATATGTGAAAATATGGTTAATTATACAGACCTATGCCAAAGTTTTTGGACTAAAATATTTAAGTTTGTATCTATAAATGTAAACTGTTCAGGGTATGGCTCTTCAACCGATGAGATTCCTGTATTTATACCTATAATGAGTAGAAAAAACTGTCAAAATACTGTATCTGCGATTATGCCTAATATGAAGATATATCCTAATAACTATAAGCCTCGTTGGACTAACTTTTGGCGTTATACTTATAAGGCAATAATTTCATGTGTGTTAGTATTGTCGATATACTTTATATCTATGTATTTCTTTCCAGATGCTATTAACATTATCAAGTTTTTAACTCTCATGGTAGAGTTACCTCTTATGTGGTATTTAATAATAAGTATAATATCACTATTTACTACAGGATTCTCTTTAAAGGATAATCAACTATGCATAAGATATTCCAAGGGATTTTCATTTCATACTATACTAGTATCAGATATTAAGATTGCTAAGGTATCTATAACACAAACTATATTCCAAAAGTTTAGTAATACTTATAATATAACGTTCTATCTTAGCACAGAGCAATCACATGGTCATAAAGTTATGGGTATGCCTAAAAGTGCCATAGAACCTTTTCTATCTATATAGAGTAATGGAACGTCTATTATGTTTAAACGTTCCATAATCTTTGCTTATAAAAATAGTAGTTCTAACTTATTGCGTTGTGCTAATCGGATATTACTTATAATGGTATCTATTAGTAGATTAATATTACTATCTATAGGTCTTACAAGATGTGTATCTATTCCAGATTCTATAGCTAACTTAACGTTATGAGAGAAGTAGTGAGGTGTCATAGCTATTATAGGAACAAAGTTATCTAATTTGCGTATAGTAGCTACGTCTTTAAAATCTTCAATAGGTGTTAGATTAATATCCATAAGTATATAATCATACTTATTATTATTTCGGATTTGACTTATAGCCTCTGAACTATCGCTAACGATATCTACAGTAGAACCTAATACTCTTAATATTTCTTTATCTATGTTTTGATGTGACCTATTCTGTTCAATCAATAAGCATTTGGTATCACGTAGAGGGCGGATAGCAAAGTAATCTTTGTTGTAGAATGTGTTTAAACTTTCAGTCAACTTTTTAAAAGTTTCTAACATTTGTATACAGAATATAGGTTTGTGAATAAAGGCATCTATACCAAAATCCTTGTCGCTTTCCTCTAGTGAAGTTAAATCGTATAAGGATACTAAAACATTTAAAGGTTGTCTGCCAAAGTTTTCACGGATATCTCTTATTAAGTCTAAGAAGTTCATATCCTTTATAGAAGAATCTATTAGTATAGCAAAGTAGTCATTAGATTGAGCATGAGCCAACGTAAGCCTATCGAGGGCTTCACTAGATGTTGTTACAGCAGTAGTATGTAAGTTTAGATTTTTTAAACAGTTGCAAGTATACTCAAGTTCATCTACGTTGTTGTTCAACACTAAAATATTTACATTAGGAATATCTATAGTTGTGTTAGAATTATAATCATCAGCAATCTGTAGGTCAAGAGTTATAGTGAATGTAGTACCAACATTTAGAGTACTTTCTACTTCAATAGTACCGTTCATTAACTTTACTATACTTTCAACTAAGGCTAAACCTAGTCCAGTACCAGAGATATTTTGAATTCTTTCATCGTTAGCACGAAAGAAGGGTTCAAATATTCTTCCTATATCATTTTGACTAATGCCTATGCCAGTATCTTTAACTATAAACTTGTGTCTAACTATAGAGTTTTCCATAACGTCGGATTGTTCTACGATTAAGTGTATACTTCCGCCAACGTTGTTAAACTTAATAGCATTACCGAGTATGTTAGTCATAAACTGTTGAAGTCTAAACATATCACCAATTATTCTATCGTGATAGATGTTATTAAAGGCATAGCTAAACTGTAGATTCTTTTCTTTCATACTA
Organism: Ruminococcus sp.; assembly: GCA_021200215.1. Taxonomy (GTDB): domain Bacteria; phylum Bacillota; class Clostridia; order Oscillospirales; family Ruminococcaceae; genus UBA5884. The sequence goes on from JAJQGV010000018.1 coordinate 12,401, forward strand.
TTATGTACAACTTCCAGAGTCGATTGTATAAACTTAGAGATACTAAATTGAGAATACTGTAAGTCGAAGTTAGTACTTTCCATCTTGCTAATGTTTAGCATCTTATTCATTATAGAGTTTAGTTGCTTACTCGAATTAGAGATACTTTCTAAACAACTATTAACATACTCAGTATCATTTATGTTAGCCATAGCTAGAGTAGTCATTTCAGATATAGATTTCATAGGATTATACATATCATGTGATATAGTAGAAAGTATTTGACTCTTAGCATGGTTAATACTTTCAGCACTGCTTAGAGCATCTTTTAAGAGTTGTTTAGTATCAAGTTCATGTCTCATAGTTTCATCTATATTTTTTAGAGCCAATACTACAAACTGTGGCTCATCTGATATGTTCATAATATACTTTAGTTCAACGCATTCATAATGTATACCTACCTTCTTTCTAAATAGTATAGATATATCATTGTGGTTATCTTTCTGTTGATTTCTAAGGTTTATAATATCAGAGAACTTTTCTACTTTCTTTCTATCTTCTGGGTGTATAAAGTTATATATATAGTCATGCATTACATCGGAATAGCAACCAATCGATTGAATATTTATCTTATTCTTAACGACCTTGTCTGACCTAAGCATTTCATAGGTATCATCATATAGATTTAAATAGTATATAGCATAGTAACCATTACTTAGAGCGTTAATAATGTTAGTCTTTTGATAGGTATCGGATACGTCCATTTGAACTATAAGAGCGAAGTTACTATTAAAGTTCTTATTGTTTAGTATAATCTTGTTAGATATCCAAGCGTAAGAGTCACTCATAAAGCGTCTGTAAGTATCTTCAATGGTGTGAACACCTAGATTACGTTTATGTAGTATATTTTCAAATGAAAATTGATTATGTAGTTTCTTTCTATCATTGGGGTGATAGTATGTACTAAACACATCTAACCAATATTCAAAATTGTAATCTTTGTCGATTTCAATTTCAGGCATACTATGTAACATTCTAACACTTTTTATAGTACGAGTGTTTAAATCTAATCTATGAACACCAATAAATAGGTCGCTTAAAGATATCAATAGTTCTTGATTTAAGTTTATTAGATTATCCTTTTCTAGTTCTATTAATTTTTGTTTAGTGATATCTTCTACCACACCGATGGTAATTAGTGGTTTCCCGTTCTGATTATATTCGGCAGTGGATAGAGTTATCTTCCACCAATACTTTTCGTCTGTAGACCTAAATATATCCGTTTTAGATTGTTCACCATCTTGAATAGCCTTATTCATATTGATGAACTTCTGTCTATCTTCAAAGTATATTAGTTCATTGCAGAAACTTTTTGGAACGTGTTCGTATCTGTCTTTAAACTCATATTTATCTGCGGTACGTTCGGGAAATAGATATAAGTTTTCTTGTGGATAGTAATAGAATCCGTATATTTGTGTGCGAAGTAAGGCAACGTTTAAAAGTTCACTAGAGGCTTTACTCTCACTTAGAAGTTTTTGATTAATATCTGCTAGTGTAGATTTTTCTAAGTCGAGTAATCTTTTCTTAGCATATGTACCACCAGAGTATCCAGCAAGAGAACCATTAGCGTTTGTAACTCTATGACAAGGTATAATTATAGCAATAGGATTCTTCGAGTTAGCCTTACCAATAGCTCTAACTGCATCAGGTTTACCTATTAACTTTGCTATATCACCATAGGAACGAGTTTCACCATAAGGAATTTTAGAAAGAGCGTTCCAAACCTTTTTTTGAAAATTAGTACCATCAAGCTTAGTAGGAATATCGAAAACTTTTCTAGTACCATTAAAGTACTCATCAAGTTCAGATATTACTTTTGTGTTTATAGGGTTATTCTGTTCAAAAGTAAAGTCACATGAGTGGTTTCCATAGAGTATATGCGTTAAGTAGAATCCATCATTAACTATGGTCAATATTCCAACAGGGCTTTGATATATAGAGCATACACTTTTAATACTTATCATCTCCTAGATATATTTTATTGATTATAACATAAATTACTAAATATGTCAATTAATAAAGTTAATTTATGGCATTAAAAACTATATAATTTTAAGATAAATTAATGAACGCCTTTCTAG
>JAJQGV010000083.1 GCA_021200215.1 Ruminococcus sp.
ACTCAATATACCACCTCCAAAAAAGTATATAGTCAGGGCATAACATTAACATAATAAATATAACATTTTTTTTAGAAAAATACAATTGTGTATTCTGTACATTTTAAGTACTAATATTTATAAACTTTGCCAAATTGAAGATGTTTTTTAGTGCAATATTAATGATTAAAGTTAAGATTAAAAGTAATTATAATGGAAAATATATAAAATTACATACTATCTATGGCAGAATAAATTAATGCATAGAAATTAAAGTTCTATGTTATATACAAAAATCTCCAATTATATTAGCACATAACTTGCAAAACAAACTAATATGTGCTATAATATCACTTGGTTAAACAATAAAACTATTGGAGGTTTTTGGTTACAATGGAAGTTCATTACTTAGATAACGCATCTACTACTAAACCATGTGCCGAAGCAGTAGAAACTATAATTAGATGCTTAACTACAGACTATGGCAACCCATCATCGTTACATAAAATGGGGTTAAATGCACAACTATATATGGATAATGCTAGAAAAAACATTGCAAAAGTACTAGGTTGTAACAACGTTGATAGTATACTTTTCACTTCAGGAGCTACTGAAAGTTCTAATATATCTATACTCGGAACAGCCAAAATATATGGCAAACGAAAGAAAAAAGTTGTCACAACTACCATAGAACACGCATCTGTAAAAGAGTGTTTCAATGAACTGGAAAGACAAGGCTTTGAAGTAGTTAAAGTATCACCTAACAAAGATGGTGAAATAACATATCAAGACATAGTAAACGCCGTAGATGATAACACTTTCTTAGTTAGTTGTATGCTAGTAAACAATGAAACAGGATATATACTACCTATAGAAAAGGCTTACAATGGCATTAAAAAGAAGTATCCCGATGTAATCACTCATTGTGATTGCGTTCAAGGATTCCTAAAAGTTCCCATAAACGTTAGAACCCTTAAAGCAGATTTAATATCTATTAGTGGACATAAAGTACACGCACCAAAAGGAGTAGGTGCTTTATACGTTTCAAAAGGTACAAGAATATCTAAAAGTAACCTTGGAGGAAAACAAGAAAGAGGATTCCGTAGCGGTACAGAGGCTCTGCCTAATATTGCTGGATTCGGTTCTGCTGTGGAAGTATACTATCCTACCATTAAGGAAAGGTTTGAATACGTATCCAAATTAAAACAGTACCTTATTGATAGCATATCTAAGTATAGTTGGATTTGCATTAACTCTAAAGAAGATGCATCACCATACATAGTAAACATATCGGTATTAGGTGTTAGAAGTGAAATAATGTTGCATTTCTTAGAAGAGAAAGGTGTATATATATCTAGTGGTTCAGCCTGTTCAAAGGGTGAAAAGAGCGGTGTATTGAGTCAGTTTGGACTATCTGAAAGGCATTCAGACAGTGCCATAAGAGTAAGTTTCTGCGAAACGAATACCACTCAAGATATAGATGCATTCGCAACTGCCTTAGTGGAAGGTTTCAATAAGATATTAAAAAGTTAGTGCATCGAAAGAGTATATATTATATAGTATACACTCAACATATGTATGCAGATGATGGGATTTGAACCCACACGATATTACTATCATCAGCACCTGAAGCTGACGTGTCTGCCGTTCCACCACATCTGCCTTTACTTAAAATCATTATAACAGATTTTTTTTCAAAAGTCAACAATATAATTCGGATAAAAACCATATACTTACAAAAAAGAACAGACCTTAATAAGGTCTGTTCTTTTGATATATAATATTTATTTAGGAATCTATTAATAACCCATACCCATTCCGCCTTGTGGAGCCATCTGCATTGGAGGATTCTCTTCTGGGATATCAGTTACAAGACTTTCTGTAGTTAGAACCATAGATGCAACTGATGCCGCATTTTGTAGTGCAGAACGTGTAACCTTAGTAGGGTCTACTATACCAGCAGATATCATATCCTTGTAAGTTTCAGTGTAAGCATCGAAACCGTAACCAACTTTCTTAGAGCGAATAATCTTATCGATGATAACACTACCCTCTAAACCTGCATTAGCAGCAATTTGACGAATAGGTTCTTCTAATGCACGAAGAACTATCTTAGCACCAGTCTTTTCGTCACCCTCTAATTTTTCTACTAACTTTTTAACGTTTGGAATAGCATTGATTAATGCAGTACCACCACCAGCGACAATACCTTCTTCAACTGCTGCCTTAGTAGCTGCAAGAGCATCTTCAATACGAAGTTTTTGTTCTTTCATTTCAACCTCGGTAGCTGCACCAACTCTGATTACTGCTACACCACCAGATAGCTTTGCAATCCTTTCTTGTAGTTTTTCTCTATCGAATTCAGAAGTAGATGCCTCTAATTGAGCCTTAATGTTTTCAACTCTAGCTTTAATATTTTCAGAAGAGCCATCGCCATCTACTATGATAGTATTCTCTTTTTGAACTACTACTTGCTTAGCGTGACCTAGTTGTTCAATAGTAGTTTCCTTTAGGTCATAACCTAACTCTTCAGAGATTACTTCGCCATTGGTTAGTATAGCGATATCTTGTAACATTTCTTTTCTTCTGTCACCAAAGCCTGGAGCTTTAACACATACGCACTTGAAAGTACCTCTTAGATTGTTTAGTGTTATAGTAGTTAGAGCATCGCCCTCAACATCTTCTGCTATGATAACTAATTTCTTACCAGTCTTTACTATCTGTTCTAGTAATGGAAGTACTTCTTGAATGGAAGAAATCTTCTTATCGGTAATTAAGATACAAGCATCATCATAAACTGCTTCCATCTTTTCAGTATCGGTAACCATGTAAGGTGATAGGTAACCTCTATCGAATTGCATACCTTCAACCACTTCGCTGTAAGTTTCAGCAGTCTTACCCTCTTCGATAGTAATAACACCATCAGTAGTAACTTTTTCCATAGCATCGGCTATAAGTTTACCAACGTTCTCATCAGCAGATGATACAGTAGCAACTCTTGCGATATCTTCAGAACCGTTTATCTCTTTAGAGTTAGTAACAACAGTATCAACAGCAACCTCAACGGCTTTCTTGATACCTTTCTTAACTATCATAGGGTTAGCTCCAGCAGTGATATTCTTCATACCCTCTCTAACCATAGCTTGTGCTAATAGAGTAGCAGTAGTAGTACCATCACCTGCAGCGTCGTTAGTTTTTATAGCTACTTCTTTAACTAGTTGGGCACCCATATTTTCAAATGCATCTTCTAGTTCAATCTCTTTTGCGATGGTAACGCCATCGTTAGTGATTAATGGAGCACCATATTTTTTATCTAAAACTACGTTTCTACCCTTAGGGCCTAGAGTAATCTTGACAGTATCAGCAAGTTGGTCGATACCAGCTTGTAAGGATTTTCTAGCGTCCTCGCCATATTTAATCTGTTTAGCCATTGTAAAAATCTCCCTTTCGATATATATTTATAAAAAACTATTCAACTATAGCTAAGATATCTTCTTGCTTTAAGATAGTGTACTCTACACCATCGACCTTAACTTCAGTACCAGAATACTTACTGATAAGAACCTTATCACCAACACTAACGTTCATAGGTACAAGTTCTCCATCTACATACTTACCAGTACCAACTGCAACTACTTCAGCAATCTGTGGTTTTTCCTTAGATGCTCCCGCTAGTATGATACCTCCTTGAGTCTTTTCTTCTGGTTGAGTCATTTTAATGACTACTCTGTCAGAAAGTGGTTTAATTGTCATAACAAAAATCCTCCAATCATAGTATTCAACTACACATAGTAGTGATATTTTTATCTATTAGCACTCTTTCTTCTTGAGTGCTAATTATATTTTACCACATAATTTTAAAAAATCAAGTATTTTTTGCATACTAAAGTAATGTTTGTAGGATTGCATAAATTTAATAGCCTATAACTATATATTTAGTATATTATATCCAAATATTCTTAATATTATTAGGTAATAGTAAAGGGCAATCCTAATTGATTGCCCTTAAAATTATCGATTGTATACGTACTACATACCTAAGATATACTTTTTCATTAGAATTAAATCTATTATGTTAGCAACGCCATCGCCGTTTACATCGCAGTAGACACCGTTAGTAAAGTTATCCGCAGATGGTTCAGGTTCAGTAGTTGTAGGGGGTGTTGGAACTTCGCCACTTTCAACATCTATAAATGTGATACCATTATCTTCAGCATAGTATTGAGCTTCACTATCTACAGTACCTACTATTGAAAAACCATCAACTAAAGAAGCACCATATAGACTTCCAAAGGAGATACCATTTGCAGTATATCCAAAAGCATTATCGCCTATAACCGTAACACTATCGGGGATAGTAACAGTATACACATTAGGACAGTTTACAAAGGCAAAAGATTTAATAGTCTTAACAGAAGATGGTATTGTGATACTAGTTAGCCCCTCACAAGAATAGAATGCAGAAGTTCCGATAGTAGTAACCTTTTCAGATATAACTAATGACTTTAAAGAAACATTGTTTGAAAATGCTCTATCACCAATAGATACTAATGTACTTGGGAACTCTATACTTGCTAGTGATGTACAGTTACTGAAAGCATAACTATCTATAGTTACAATGCCCTCACTTAGAGTTACACTCTCTAAAGCAGTACAATCTCGAAATGCGTAGCTAGATACAGTTCCAACGGTCGATGGAATAACTATACTCGTTAGAGATATACAACCATCAAACATATATTCACCCATTTCAGAAGTTTCACCTAAAGAAACATCTGTTAAAGCGATACAATCTTGAAATGCGTAATCTCCAAAAGATGCTATGCCTAAAACCTCTACAGATGTTAATCTTGAACAACCATTAAAAGCACTGCTACCAACCATAGTTACACTAGCTGGTAGTATGATACTTTTTAATTTAGTACAATTAAAAAAAGCACTACTTTCTATTTCAGTTACAGTATTAGGGATATCAATACTTCTTAAAGTTGAACAACCATAGAATGCATTTGAACCGATAGTTAATAATCCAGTAGGTAAGTTGATACTCTCTAAAGAAGTACAACCATAGAATGCACTTATACCAATTTCAGTTAATTCAGAGCCTTCTTCGAAAGTTACAGTAGTTAGGGAAGTACAGCCACTAAAAGCACTCATTGAAATACTAGTGATACTTTTAGGTATAGTAACAGTAGATATACTAACATCTTTATTGAACACTGAATAACCCATGCTAGTAACAGAGTATACTGTACCATCTTCATCAGTAACTTCACTAGGAATAACTACATCGCTAGAGCTACCTGAATAACCCGTTATAGATGCTGTTCCAGTACTGTATGTAGAAAAAGTAAAATCACCATCTGTTATAGTAGACGCAGATACTACTATGCTAGTATCGTTTGTACCCATCAGACCATTAGTAACTAAGGGAGTACAACACATTAAAGCCATTGAAAAAGCTAATATCCTCTTTAAATTCATTTTAAAATCCTCCATATTTGATTATTGTACCACTATTATAGCAGAAGTAGTTAGAAATGTCAACAAAAAGTATCGCATAGGGAAAAAAATCTATGCGATACTTAATATATATAACTTAATGTACTATCTTTTTAAGGATTTTGTATAGTATGAATAATACTAATATCAATGGCAGAGCCTTAATTACATATACTAACATTACAGAAGTAACACTTAGTGATACTAATATTATTCCTAGCAATGCATATACTACTTTAACCAATACTAAAGCTATGACCAATATAACTACAGTCTTAACAATCTTTTGGATAGTTTTATCCATAAAATCAACTCCTATCTGTAAAGTTCATTATCCACAAAGCCCACCTTATGGTATACTTTAGATACATTCCTAGAGGATACCTTAAGAGCCATTTCAGCACCTTTAGTATAACACTCTTTTAGATAAGCCTTATCATTGATGTACCTATTAAAGCCATCTCTAACGGAAGCAAGAGCATCTGCGACGGTTTCACCTACTGCGATTTTAAAATCGCCATAGCCTTTACCTGCAAACTCAGAGGTAATCTCATCGAAAGACTTTCCAGTAACACTAGAATATATAGACATCAAATTATTGATACCATCTTTACCCTCACGATAGCAAACTTCAGATTCGCTATCAGTTACGGCACGTTTAAACTTTCTAACTATGGTATCCTTATCATCTAAGATTAGTATACAAGCATTAGGATTCTCATCTGACTTAGACATCTTCTTAGTAGGGTCTTGAAGTGACATAATCTTAGCACCAGTCTTAGGAATATAAGGTTCTGGAACTACAAGAGTATCACCATAACGGGAGTTAAATCTTTGTGCTATGTTTCTAGCAAGTTCAAGATGTTGTTTTTGGTCTTGACCTACTGGAACTAAGTCGCTCTTATACGCTAAGATATCAGCTGCCATAAGTACAGGATATGTAAACAAACCTGCATTGACATCATCTGTATGTTTAGCACTTTTATCTTTGAACTGTGTCATTCTTGAAAGTTCTCCAAACTGGGTACTACAAGATAGTATCCAACTCAATTCAACATGGGTTCTAACGTGACTCTGTATAAAGAATATAGACTTATTTGGGTCTATACCACAAGCCAATAGTAAAGCATATGCCTCTAATGTATGTTGTCTAAGGAGCTTAGGCTCTTGTTTAACCGTAATAGCGTGTAGGTCAGCGATAGCATATATACAGTTATACTCATCTTGAAGTGGTGACCAATTTCTAACCGCACCTAAATAGTTACCTAGAGTAAACGTTCCAGTAGGTTGAATGGCACTAAATATTACTTTTTTTCTATCATCTGACATTTTAAAACTACTCCTCTCTAGGTTTAACCTTTTCTATACCATCTATTTTGAGTGGACTAGCAGTACTACCTCTAGTAATAGTGACATTAGTAGGTCTAGTAATAGGTTTACCATTCTTTGGATTCAATGTAATAACTCTTTCTCCACCGTTCTTTTGAGCCTCTGCCCTATCACGCATCTGTGCAACACGAAGTTCTGTCAATATTTTTTGATACATACTAAATATAAACCTTTTAGACTTATCAGTTTCTGTAAGCATAGTAGATGGTTCTAGTTCCATCTTATAAACACCACGTCTAGTAAGTAGATACACATAGTTAGTCTTGTGGGTAGGTAAATCATACTCTCTAGTATGCGTACATGATGGCAATGCTTGTCCAGCACTTACAAGGAAACTTCTAACCGCACTAGATACCGTTTGATGCTTTTGACCTAAACCTAAAACACCTCCACCAGTATTGAAATATAGATTAGCAGTTCCGTTCATTAATACTACTAAAGTAGTTAATAAATCTCTGCCCATAGGCATATCAATAACAGCACCATATACTTGGTTATCTGCGTTGAGTTTAACTCCTACTGCAACTGGTGGAATGGTTAGCCCTCTAATTCTACTAGATAGGTAAGCCTCACAAGCACCATATCTATCTAAACCTGATTGTCTTCTAATAGCCATGATTATTCATATCCTTTCAAAATAAAATCTTTTATTAACCTTATAGATATAATTATTATCTATTAATTATTAATTGTTAATTGTTCTTACTCTCCAAAAAGTTCTTTGGATAGTCTTCCTAACTTTTCACAACCTTTAACGATTTGTTCATCGGTAGGGGTTGAAAAGTTCATTCTAAATGATGTTGTAAAGTCATCATCATGTACCATAAAGGCATTACCTGGAACGAGAGCTACCTTATACTCTTGGATTGCTTTTTTACAGAAAGCATTCATATCGCAGTCACTTGGGAGTGTACACCAAACGAATAAACCACCTTCTGGCTCAATGTACTTAATCTTAGAGGAAAAGTTTTTCTTCATCTCACTAAGCATTAGATTACATTTTTTCTTATAGATTTCTCTAAGCTTTTGGAAATGTTCTTCCATATTAGTTTGTTCAATAAACCTATCACAGATTAATTGTGCCAATATGTTAGTATGAACATCTGCAACCTGTTTGCATACTATCATCTTAGAGATAACCTCTTTTAAGCCACTAACGTAACCCACTCTTAGACCAGGGGAAAGTATCTTAGAGAAACTTCCAGTATAGATAACCCTATGGTCAACATCAAAACTCTTGATAGGTGGAATATCCTCGCCTTTGATACGCAATCTACCATATGGATTATCCTCTAGTATGAAGATATCATACTTTTGAGCAAGTCTATAGACTTCTTTTCTCTTTTCAAGTGACATAGTAACTCCAGTAGGATTCTGAAAGTTAGGAATAACATATAGTAGCTTAGTATTTGGATTATCTTGTAAAGCCTTTTCTAACTTTTCAGTATCAATACCATCATCTTGAACCTCAATGCCCACTAGATTTACATTATAAGATTTAAATGCGTTCAAAGAACCTATAAAGGTTGGAGCTTCACATATTAAAGTATCACCCTCATTGCAAAGTACTTTACAAGCTAATTCGTTGCCTTGTTGTGCTCCCGATGTTATGATTAGCTCATCATAGTTAGGTACAAAACAGTTAATATCCTTTAAGATATCTTTTAATCTATCCCTTAATGGAGTATAACCCTCGGTGATACTATATTGCAACGCTAATGTAGGTTCTTTTTCAAAGATTTCTTTGCTAATCTCTGCAATCTTATCTTTAGGGAAAGCCTCTGGGGCGGGGTTTCCTGCCGAAAAGGATATAACATTAGGCTCACTAGCAAACTTTAAGATTTCTCTAATGGCTGATGGTTGTAAACCTAAAACTTTATCAGAAAATGAGTAGTTCATTATAAACAAATCCTTTCAAAATTTAATTATCAACTATTATTATATCATATAATTTTAAGATTGACAATATAATTTTTAGTGAAAATATTATATTACTCGGAAAGGATATTTTTACTATATGAAAAAACAAACCTTTATTCAAGGCTCGATAATATTAATAGCATCGGCTTTGATAGTTAAACTTATTGGAGCATTATTTAAGATTCCACTAGCTAATATGCTCGGTGGTGATGGTATGAACTATTTTGGTTGTGGATATAGTCTATTTTTACCAGTATATGCAATAATGATTAATGGACTATCTCCTGCAGTTTCTAAGCTTACTGCTGAAAGGGTATCTAAGTTGGATTTTAATTCCGTTGAAAAGATTCGGCACATATCTTTGATATCCTTTAGTATTATTGGACTAATAGGAAGTGTATTAATGATATTACTCTCAAAGATATTCTGTACATATGTAGCAGACAATCCAAATGCTTACCTTTGTGTTATCACATTAGCACCCTCGGTAGTATTTGGTTGTATATGTTCGGTATATCGTGGATATTATGAGGGTCTTTGCAATATGATACCTACTTCAATATCACAATTAGCAGAGGCTATAGGAAAACTTATATTCGGCTTAACATTCTGCAACTTCATTATACATAACTATGATAGTATATCTAAATACTTTCCTAATACCGATATATATTCATTGGCATCTGCGAGTGCCATATTAGGAATAAGTCTATCTACAGGTTTAGGATTACTAATACTAATCATGTTTGAACCTTTTAGAAACAAACCTAAGATTAAGAATTTGAACATATCTAAAGATGAGGAAAAATCTTTACTAAAAGAGATATTCTCTATAATGATACCTATAGCAATCGGTTCACTAGTCACAAACTTGACTACTCTTATAGATTTAGCTACTATTATACGATTTATTGATAAGATTCCTATAGATATTCTATCTAAAGAGTATAATGTAAATACTGATAACTTTTCAGGGTTTGTATATGGTTCATATACTGGTTTAGCGATTACTATATTTAATCTAGTACCATCGGTAACTAATATGCTTTCAAAAGGAGCTTTACCTAACGTTGTGACATCATGGCAGAATAAAGATTTACAATCCCTACAGAAAGATGTATCCGATATGCTTTCTATAACTTCCTTGATTGCCATTCCATCGGGATTAGGCATAACTTTCCTAGCCAAACCTATATTGATGTTTTTATATCCACAACGTATAGACGAAATAGCAGTATCTTATGAGAGTCTAGCGTATATGGGTATAGGTGTGATATTCTTGTGTTTATCTTTTCCATTATTTAGTGTATTACAAGGTATAAATAGACCAGACCTACCTATTAAGATTATGTTAGTAGGTGTCATAGTTAAACTTATAGGTAACATAGTATTACTATCCGTACCTAGTATGGCAGTATACGGTGCAGGAATATCGACCACATTATGTTACTTTGTTATATTTATACTATCCTTTGTGATGTTTACTAAGGTATCCAAAGTTAAGATAAACCTAATAAAGATATCATTACCTATACTCTATGGTAGTATACTGTGTTCAATAAGTGCCATAATCTGTAACGATATAATATCCAAGTATCAAAGTAGTAAGTTAGCTCTAATGTTGGGCATACTAATCGGTGGTGGAATATATTTAGTTACTCTATACCTAATGGGTTTTAAACTAGTAGATACTATTAAGTTTAGAAAATCTAAATAAGTTAATGTTATCTAGTAGAGTTAGTAACAAAAAAACACACATATGAATATTATACTCTAAGGAAAAGATTTCTTAAACGTCTACAATGTTAGTAAGTATTCCAGCTTTAGAAATATCTATAATGCCATAAGATGGTTTACTGTTATCTCTAGGGCAAGATATACTTCCAGGGTTCATGATATATAGACCATCTTCATAGGAGCTAAACCTTTCATGAGTATGTCCATACAAAGCAATCTGACAGCCATTTTCTAAGGCAGTTGATTTTATAGCATCTAGGGAGTATTTAACATAGTATCTGTGTCCATGTGTAGCAAAGATTTTAATATTAAAATCAGCATTTATAACTAATTCATTAGGGTGCATACTATTATAGTCGCAGTTACCTGCCACATGATACATCTTTAAATGTGGATACATTGTTACTAAGTTTTCAAACTCACGTTCACCATCGCCTAAATGTATGAACATATCTGCATCTTGATGAGCTTTAACGACCTTACTTAAGTTTGCAGAACTACCATGACTATCGGAAAATACTATAACTTTCATTGATAAAACCTCCCATAATAAGTTGAACATAAAGTTCTTAATCGATTAACTTTTGAATATGATATATTATATCACATATACACACAACTTTCAAGATATCTTTTCCGAAATTCTATACATTGGAGGGCTTTCATTATGAACGAAAAGCTAAACAATAAAAATTTAGATGCTATGATTAATGTGGTTAGCGGTAAGTTAAACGTTCCACCCGATGTTTTAAAAAAACAACTTCAAGAGGGTAAGTTCGATAAGGCATTGAACAATATGAACAAATCAGACTATCAGAAGTTTAACCAACTTATGAATAATCCGCAGATGGCACAAAAACTATTGTCAGCTCCACAATTGCAAGAACTTTATAAGAAGTTGACTTCTTAAAAATAGAACAGTATGTTACTATAAGGAACGCTCAAAGAGCGTTCCCTACATAATAAACTTGATTATATATTGAGGGGGAAAGTATATTGGATAACCTTATGGATAAAGTACAAGAGTTACTATCTGACCCAGAAAGTTTAAAACAAATCCAAGAGTTAGCCGATATTTTGAACTCTGATATGAATAACTCTAACTCACAACAGACACAACCTCAAGGAGAACAGTTTAATACCACAAATGATTTCAATAACCAACAGAATTCAAACTTTATTAATAGTCAAAACAATGATGCTCAAGAGAACCAAAACGATAACTCTAACGGTTTTGACTTCGGCATGATATTCCAACTAATGCAACTATTCAACAACACTTCCAACTCTCAAGATGCAACACTACTATTGGCTTTAAAGCCATATCTTAGCGAGGGACGTCAAAGTAAGGTAGATAAAGCTATCAAGCTAATGAAGATGTATGATATATTTACCATTGCAAAAGATAGTGGGCTTTTAAACAATCTTGATAGCCTGATATAGATATGAACGTCAAAATATTCATGGAGGTGAATCTTAAATGGCTATCCCAAATATGAATAATCGAGGTAGAAATGGCTACATTAACAATAGAAATATTAGACAGCACAACTCTTACAATTATGGTATGCCAAATAGACTAGCGATTGAACCTCAAACATCTTATAACCATGTCAACCAAGATATACCAAACGATATACCTAAAGATATCCCTAAAGAGCCATCACATAATGATAGTTTTCCAAACAATAGATTTATTGGCAACCCTATAAGTAGTATATTAGACATCTTTAACTCTAAAAATGGCTCACTCGACAAGGATAAGATAATAATATTAATATTAATATATCTACTATACAAAGAAGATAAGAAAAAGGTAAACTTAAAGCTACTACTTGCTTTAGGATATATTCTATTATAAAGAGGTGAACTCCTATGAAGTATATATTTTGGCTCATCTGGATTGTATGTTTTTTTATAATGTTACTATACTATGGAAAACGTAAGCACCCCATACTTTCGGCAATGCTTTCAATGTTCTGTGGAGTAACTACGTTAATAGTCTGCCACCTTTTTGGACATAGCATAGGATTTACTCCACAGATAAACTTCTTTAACACCATGCTTTCATTAACCTTAGGAATCCCTAGTATAGTATTAATATACATATCTACATTAATTTAACAATAGGAGTGTGTTACATATGAACAATAATAACAATCATCATAATGTTATAATGGAAGGACGCTCTAAAGTATCTATATCGGGTGTAACAGACGTAGATTGTTTCGATGAGAATACAATATTAATATACACTATAATGGGAGAACTAACTATAAAAGGTAAAAATCTACAAGTGAACGATGTAAGTGTAGAAACTGGTGATATGTCCTTACAAGGCGATGTTTGGTCTATAGTATATGGCGATAAGGATAAACGCAATCCACTTAGTTGGTTTGCTAAACTCTTCCGATAGATGTACTATAGGTTAATACTAAAACTTTTGAAAGGCAACTATAACATATGTATTCAAATTTAGAATCTTTCTTTACTGCCAATACTCAACTAGAGGTATTTTTGATATCTTGTGGTATAGGAGTACTCTTAGGCTTAATATATGATATCTTTAGAATAGTTAGAATAACTATTCCACATAGTGACCTACTTGTAGCTATAGAAGATGTCCTGCTACTTATCTGTTATGGCATATTCTTAATGTGCTTTGCATTCAGTCTTATGAGAGGTCAAATCAGATTCTTCTTCATAATGGGTAACCTATTAGGTTTTTTAATATGGTTCTTTACTATTGGCAATATAATAGTTAAAGTGGCTTACAGAATAAAAGGATATATACTAAAGCTTATAGGCATATTTACATATCCAATTAAGAAGATTTTAGCACTACTAAAAAAAAAGTGAAAAAATCCAAAAAAACACTTGATTGATACCTACTAATTGTTGTATAATATAATAGCACAGATTATTCAAATAATATTTTTTGGTAAGATTAACGGAAAGGGTGTTTTTTATGAATAGAAAAAATAACGGTAACAAAACCATAATTAAGAATGAAATTGTTGCTTTAGCTATAAAAATATCGGCTGGAATATTCTGTTTGGTCTGTCTAGCCACTATAATATCCACTCAAGCTACAATAGTGGAAAAACAGAATGAACTTAAAAGTCTTCAAAGTCGTGAAGAGGCTTTAATAGAAGAAAATGGTGAGTATGAACGTATTCTTAATGAAGATGATACTAACTCATATATGCTTTCATTAGCTGTTGGCAGTATGGGTTACTCTTATCCTGATGAGATTAGGTTCTACGATACCTCAAGAAATTAATATCGAAAGGAAAAATGTATGCAACTTGAAGCTGGAAAAATTTATGAAGGCAAAGTGACTGGAATTAAAGATTATGGTGCTTTTGTTGAAATTATAGGAGAAAATGTTACTGGCATGGTACATATATCTCAAATTTCAAATGAGTACGTTTCTAACGCTAGAGAACATCTTACTGAAGGTCAAATAGTAAAGGTTAAGTTTATAGGTACTAACGATGACGGCAAGATTAAACTTTCTATAAAAGAAACCCTGCCTCAAGAACAGAGAAAGTTTAATCAACAACAGAAAAGAAATAACAATGGCAACTATCAACGTAGAAACAATAACGGAAATAACAATAGGTATAATAAGAATAGTACATATAACTACAATCAATCTAGCGATGAGCTTTTTACCAAGAAAACGGAATCTTCAAACTTTGAAGATATGCTTAGTAAGTTTAAACAGGACAGCGATGAAAATTTAAACGACCTTAAAAAGATTACCGATAGAAGGAATCGCAGTAAACGAAAATAGTACAATACATAAAAAAAGAACGTTAAACATATGTTTGACGTTCCTTTTTTATATTAAACAAGGTCTAAGATAATACGTTTTAATAAGATTAAATCCATAGTATCTATAGATAAATCTTTGTTATTGTTAGCATTTTCGGGTAGAGCATCTTAATCAT
>JAJQGV010000045.1 GCA_021200215.1 Ruminococcus sp.
CATATCTATTATATCACAAAAAATTTTGTTTGGCTATAACTTTTTCACAAAAATCAGTAAATTTATGAATGGTATCAAAATTGTCTGCCATAATCCAGTTAATTCTGTTATCTTTTCTAAACCAAGTCAATTGACGCTTTGCATAGTGACGAGTTTCTTGCTTTATGATATCTAAACATTCAGTTAAAGTAGCTTTATTTTCAAAGTATGGAACTAATTCCTTATAGCCTATGGCTTGATTAGACGTTTTCATATCCCCTTGATTATACACGTTAAGACACTCTTCTATCAAACCATTTTGAACCATAGTATCTACACGTTTGTTAATTCTATCGTATAGTATAGACCTATCTTCAAAGTTGATTCCAAAAGGAAGCCACCTATATGGAGTTTCTATTGAACGGCTTTCTACTTTTAATTCAGTCATAGTTTTTCCAGTAAGTTCGTATACTTCTAAAGCTCTAATAATTCTTCCCATATTATTTTCATGTAGAGTCTTAGCGGTTTGAACGTCTATATCATAGAGCTTGTTTAGTAAGTATGCTTTGCCGTAAGTCTGTGCCTCTAGTTGGAGTCTATCTCTAATGTCTTGATTAGTTTCAATCTCTACAAATTGAATGTTATCCATCATAGATGTAATATATAGACCCGTACCACCTACTACTATAGGTAATCTTCCACGACTATGTATATCATCAAACTTTTGATACGCTAACTTAACATATTCAGCGACGGAAAAGTTTTGATTCCTACCTAGGAAACCTATTAAGTGGTGAGGTATTCCGTCCATTTCATCTATAGTAGGTTTAGCAGTAGCAATATCTAAGCCTTTGTAAATTTGCATAGAATCTGCTGATACTACTTCACCATTGTATAGTTTAGCTAAAGCTATCCCTAAAGCAGTCTTTCCCGATGCTGTAGGCCCTGCCACTACTAATATTGGGGGCTTATTATTCATAGTTAAAGAAATCACTCTCCTTGATGTAATATTTAATGTATTACAAGATTCTTTTAAACTGTTTTTCCAAATCGGTTTTACTCATAATGAACATCACTGGACGACCATGTGGACAGTGTCTAATATTATCATTAGAGATAATCTGCTTAGCAAGTGCTAACATCTCCTCATTAGATGTTTTATCATTAGAACGTATTGCCGACTTACAAGCAAAAGAATGTATAATATCATCGACTAGGTAGGTTTGAGGATTTTTCTTGTGATGTATAATGTTATCAGCAATCTCAACCACTGAGTTTTCAACGTAGTCCAACGATAAAATTTCAGGTATAGATATTACAGATACGTAAGGTTTTTTAAAGAATTCAAATTGAAAACCAAGTGATGCAGTAATAGGTTTATTATCTTCCAATGCTACTATCTGTTCATCGGATAGTAATACATCTATAGGTTCAAGTAAGATTTGTCTATCTGTATACGCACTCTGCGACTTTAACTTTTCATAGATAATTCTTTCATGTCCAGCGTGTTTATCTATTATAACTATATCACCATTGTATTCAACCATTATGTAATTTTTAAATGCCTCACCTATTAATTTAACGTCTACCTCTTTAGGTTTATTGTAGAAACTAGGTCTAGTTACTACACCAATATTATTAATATCATCTTTAGGCTTATTTTTAGATTTAGTAGCCTTAACCTCAACAGATTCTATAACCTTGTTCTGTTCAAGCGAAGTATCTTTTGGAATAACATTAATGTTTTTAACTTCAGATTCAGCATTTTCAGTAAAGTTCACCGTCTGACTTAGAACATCTTGATTGAATATAAAGTCAGTAGAAGTATCCTCTACATCACCGATAAATTGAAAGTCATCGCTTTTAGTATCATCATCAGCGTTGAATATAAAAGGATTCTTTTCTTCATTATCGTTAATAATCTCTTCTTTAGTAGGTAAATTCATATCTGGAAAGTTAGGTTGAATATAAGTTTCTTGCTTTACTGCCTTTTCAGTCACGTTGATTTTAGAGTTTTTAGTCTTATCAAAATCGAAGTTATACATCAACCCCGATTTCATTAAAGCATTCTTAACTGAAAAGAATACTGCATTAAACACCTCATTTTCGTTAGAAAATCTAACTTCTGCTTTAGTTGGGTGTATATTTACGTCCATACTTTCGGGTGGTAGGGTCAACTTTAGAATACATACTGGGAACTTTCCCGTCATGAGTAAAGAACTATATGCCTCTTCTATTGCCGTAGATAGTATATCTGATTTGACTGCCCTACCATTTACAAAGAATATCTGATATTGCCTATTAGATTTCGCAAATAAAGGTTTTACAGTATACCCATTAACTGATACCTTTCCCTCTACATAGTCTACTGGGATTAAATCTTTAGCAAAAGTCTTGCCATATATGGAGTATACTGCCGAAAATTGGTCATTGTCGCCATATGTATAGAACTCTGTTCTACCCTCACGAATGAACGTAAAAAGAATGTTTGGGTGTGATACTGCTAACTTTTTCATAATCGTAGATATCGCATTGCCCTCTACAACATCACGTTTTAAAAACTTTGCTCGTACTGGAACGTTATAGAATAAATCTCTAACCGTGATAACAGTACCATTATGACAACCTGCTTTTTCATTTAAAGTTTCCTCGCTACCCTCTATCTTGTAATGAGTTCCTAAAGGTTCATCTTTAGTTTTAGTAAAGACTTCTACCCTAGATACTGCTGATACCGATGCTAAAGCCTCGCCACGAAAACCTAGTGTTATAATTCTATCCAAATCTTCTTTAGTTGATATCTTACTAGTTGCAAATCTAATAAATGCCTTTGGAACGTCCTCATGAGATATTCCAGAACCATCATCACTAATGCGTATATAAGATTTTCCACCATTCTTAATCTCAACAGTAATTCTTTTAGCGTTGGCATCGATAGAATTTTCTACTAGTTCTTTAATTACAGATACTGGTCTTTCAACCACTTCACCCGCAGATATTAACTCTGCAACCTGCTTAGATAGTATATTAA
>JAJQGV010000129.1 GCA_021200215.1 Ruminococcus sp.
TAATAGTGATATGTAACATAATATTAAGCATAAACTATGAATACAATCTAAAATATGTGGATAAAAATTTGATATTATCTATTGCAATAAAAATAATAATGTGGTACAATATAATATGTACAGTTGCCGATATATATAGTTTTACTATCGGCTTTGATGTTTTGATATATTTTAAAGGAGTTGAAAGTTTAGTGAGTGTAATAGAAATCATTTGTGGTGTAATATTGGTATTAGTTAGTATAATTTTAATAGTACTATGCTTAATGCAAGATACTAAGTCACAAGACGGTATGACTAGTGCTATTGGTGGCGGTAATAACTCATCATTCTATGACCAAAATACTAGTAGAACTAAAGAGGCTATTTTGGCTAAGGCAACTAAGGTTTGTGCTATTATATTCTTTGTAGTAACACTATTGGCAACACTTATTCCACAATTTTTAGGCTAATTATATAATATATATTATTTATATAGACATTCTTATGTATATGGAGGTTTTTTAATCATGAGCAGAGTGTATAATTTTAGTGCTGGTCCAGCTACACTTCCAGAAGAAGTTTTAAAGAAAGCTGCTGACCAAATGCTTGAATATGGTGACAGTGGTCAATCTGTAATGGAAATGTCCCACCGTTCCAAAGAGTATCAAGCAATAATAGACGAAACTGAGGCACGTCTAAGAAAGGTTATGAATATTCCTGATAACTACAAGGTACTATTCTTACAAGGTGGAGCATCTTCTCAATTTGCTATGATACCACTAAACCTTATGAACAAGACTGGCAAGGCTGATTTTGTTATCACTGGTCAATGGGCAAACAAGGCATATCAAGAGGCTTGTAAGCTTTGTGGTGAAGAAAATTGTAACGTGGTAGCATCTTCTAAGGATAAGACTTTCTCTTATATTCCAAAGTTAGATAGTTCTAAGTTTAATCCAACTGCTGACTATTTCCATATTTGCCAAAATAATACTATATATGGTACTAAGTGGGCAGAACTACCTAACACTGGTAACGTTCCACTAGTAGCAGATTTATCATCTTGCATACTATCTGAGCCTGTAGACGTTTCTAAGTATGGTATGATATATGCTGGAGCTCAAAAGAATATGGGTCCTGCTGGTCTAACCGTAGTTATCATTAGAGAAGATTTAATCGGAAATGCTAAGGAAGGTACTCCTACCATGTTCGATTATGAAACTCATGCTAAGAACGGTTCTATGTATAATACTCCACCAACTTATGGTATCTACATACTAGACTTAGTTCTTGAGTGGGTCGAGAATAAGGGTGGTCTTGAAGCTATGAAAGAAATCAACGAAAAGAAGGCTAGTATTATATATAACTTCTTAGATGGTTCTAAAATGTTCAATGCTACCGTTCAGGGTGAAGACCGTTCTTTAATGAACGTTCCATTCGTTACTGGTAATGCCGACTTAGATGCTAAGTTCGTTGCAGAAGCTAAGGCTAACGGATTTATTAACATTAAGGGTCACAGAAGTGTTGGTGGTATGAGAGCATCTATCTACAACGCTATGCCAATCGAGGGCGTAGAAAAGTTAGTTCAATTTATGGCTAAGTTTGAGTCTGAAAATCAATAATATAATTACAATCGATAGTTGACTATACGGAACGCTGTTATCAGCGTTCCGATTATTGGAATAGTGCATATAATATTTTTGGAGGTTTTTTGAAATGTACAACGTTTTAACTTTAAATAAGATTGCTACTTGTGGCACTAGTATCTTTGATACTACTAAGTATACAGTATCTGACAGTGTTGAAAATCCTGATGCTATCTTAGTACGTTCCGCTAAGATGCATGATATGGAGTTTAGTCCTAATCTATTAGCAATCGGTCGTGCTGGTGCTGGTACTAATAATATTCCAGTCGATAAGTGTGCCGAGCAAGGTATATGTGTATTTAATACCCCTGGAGCTAATGCTAATGCCGTTAAAGAGATAGTTATCTGTGGCTTACTACTATCATCTAGGAAAGTTACCGAGGCTATAGATTGGGCTAAAACTCTACAAGGTACTGAAGATGTAGCTAAACAGGTGGAAAAAGGTAAATCTCAATTTGTAGGGCCAGAAATAAGTGGCAAGACTTTAGGCATTATTGGTTTAGGTGCTATAGGTAGATTGGTGGCTAATGCAGTAATTGAATTAGGTATGAAAGTAATCGGTACTGACCCATTCTTAACTGAACAGGGTAAGGCTCAACTACACGCAAGTGTCAAGATAGTAGATACTAAGGAAGAAGTATACAAAGAGGCTGATTACATTACAGTTCATGTTCCTTGCAACAACGATACTAAGGGATTTATCAACGCTGATACTATCGCTCAAATGAAAGACGGTGTTAGAATTTTAAACTTTGCTCGTGGTGAATTAGTGAACGATATCGATATTAAAGAGGCTCTATCTAGTGGTAAGGTTGCTAAGTATGTTACAGATTTCCCTAACGGAAATACCGTAGGTGTTGAAAATCTTATAGCTATTCCTCACCTTGGAGCATCTACTCCAGAGAGTGAAGATAACTGTGCAGTTATGGCAGTTAATGAGATTATTGAATACATTGAAAAAGGTAATATTATCAATAGTGTAAACCTACCTAATGCTACTCTCGATGCCGTTGGTACTAAGGTTTGCATTATTCACAAGAATATCCCTGATATCGTATCTAAGATTACATCTATCTTCGGTAACGATGGCTTGAACATTGAAAATATGGTAAATAAATCTAAAGGTGACTTTGCTTACACTATGTTAGATATCAATGGAGAAGTTCCTTGCAACTTAGTCGATAAGATTCAATCTAATGATAATATAATTAAGGTTAGAGTTATTAACAAGTAGTATAGTATGAAGTTCTTTATCCTTTTCCAGCAAGAAGACCCCCACTTCTAAAGTGGGAGGATGAATTGCGTTTCCACTATTGACAAACAAAAAATAATAATTTATAATATAATCAACATAAAGAATATGATGAGAGTATCATAT
>JAJQGV010000148.1 GCA_021200215.1 Ruminococcus sp.
CCTTTACCATTTCTCCGAATTGCTCATGGCTCATTTTTCCGTCCATTGCGTTATAGACAGACAGCCAGACAATACCTCCGACAAGCGAAACACGGAGCGTATTTTTCATGAAGCTGCCGATGTCGGGTGTTCTCTCGACCATTGCCTTGTAGTTTTTACGAGCCTTTTTCTTGACAGCAGAGGTATCGACCTCGCCGCAATTTTTATATATGAACTTGAACATAGTGGGGGTCATCGCTGCCCACATGAGTTTCTCGCAGATTGTGTTTTTCATTTTTGTTTCGCTTACCTCCATAAATTTTATGAAAACAGTAGCACACATCCCAGTGCCAGTGTAGAACAGGCGGGGATATACACAATAAAATGTACGATATGCGTCTTCTTGTTATAGCCGAACATCTGCGGCCCCACGATGCCTTTTGTCTCCGGATAAAAATGCGGGAAGAAGTTGGAGCAACAGAGCAGATACCAGTCAAAAAAGAGAATGTCGTAAATCTCCATCCCATAGAGCATCGTGAGAAACCGGACAAAATATTTGAGAGGGCCGAAATCATTTCTTGCTCCATCCCAAATGCCCAGAGCAAATGCACCGATAAACAACAATACAGCGAATACGACAATCACCCAGCCAATGACATGAGCGCCCTTGAACCGCTCTTTTTTGTCAGGGATCACGGCCAAGTTTTCTTTCGGTGCAGAGAAGAAAAGCCGCTTGTCCTGAATAAAACCGACTGCACCGTACAGCATAAGAAAATAGCCAACCATAAGCATAAGCGTGGAAACAACCGTTATCATAATTTTGCTTTTCCCTCCTCAATAAGCACCACAATCTTGTTAGCCAGATTACGTACAAACGGAATCTTCCCGATTACCCTGTAAATAGGTATTATGACCTCCATGCCCTCCACAAGACTGTGTTCTTCCACGAACTCAAAATTCGGTAGCAGTGATGCTAATGTCTTACCGTCTTTTACACCCCAAGTAAATTTCGCATGACTTCCCTCGATAGATTTCTCTTTTACCATCTTCACTGTGAATGGCAACATGGTTTCTATAAACACCGTCACATCTTGAAAATACGTTGCAATAATGGCAAAAATCTGCTTTATATCTGCTTCAGTTAGATACATAGATAAACCCTCCAAAATGACCAACACAGGCTTGCCATCGGTAACAATACAATTTGCCCAGTGTATATCCATAGCAGAGGCGGAAATCTGAGTAATAACTCCCTCCTCTGGAAGTAGTTTCTTTCGCAAAGCCATCACTTCTGGCAAGTCTAGATTATACCAATGAGAATAGCCCTGCATACGATAACAACGAGTATCCAAACCACAAGCAAGATTGACCACAACAGCACCTGAATGATTCTGTAAATACTGTTTCACCATCCAATCAAGCACTAAAGTTCGAGCGATTACACCGCTGGACATAATTTTGTCTTTTCGTGCAAGAGAAAAATCGTAATCCAGATGGGAAACGAGTTCCACAGCCTTTTCATCTACGATTTTATGCCTTTGCTTTTGCGTTTCTTGTGCACGGGCAAACACCGTTTGTAGCATAGTTTCCGATACACCAGTCAATGTGATTTTTTCCATATTTTATACCTCGTCAACTTCCTTTTTATGGTTCACAAAATTCGGGCAATCAGAATTCCATTCAGTTTAAGAATTCTGTCGATTTCCTTGAGAGCCTCCTCTGGCTCTGGCATAATATGTAGAGCATCTGCGACTTCAAACACTAAATTGGCAGGATAGTCGACCCGCATGGCTTTTTCATAAATCGGGACGTAAATGTCCCATATTTTTTTGTTCATCGTTACACCTTCCCATTTACTTTTTTTACAATAAAACAAATCCAATGCTTTTCTTGATTCTTGCCATCGTCAAGCGATAGATAAATACCCTCATCTCACAAGTCCTCACTATTTGCTTCCTCATTTCCGATCCCCCACATACTGATAGTCACACATACTGCCACCACTCGCTAACGTTTGTTCCCGATAAAGCTTTGCATGATATAACGTCGCCGTTAGGTAATCTATCTCACACATTACAGGCAGAATCTCCATATATCTATAGGCTCTTGCAAAATCATTTAACGGACATCTTGTAAAATGATATGATAGGACACTGTTATCGGGTGTTTCATCAAAATTAAAATCCCATGACTTATCCCGATATTGCGGGTGAGCCTCAATCCACCCTGCATTTTTACGGAGCATATTCCTTAGTTTATTCATATCCTTTTCCTCGTTCAAATCCATGCCACCCATAAGCTTTCGGAAGATTTCTTTTCCCAAAAGCTCCTTGGTCATGTCACGCATATCGTTCGGTGTCACTGTTCCGTCAGCAGCTTTCCAAATTGCCATAAAGACGAACGACATATATATGTTGCTTGCCATAGGATTTTTTGCACCGATATCCTCTGCTTGTCGGAGCATTTGTCGATAGATAAGTTTTGCCCTTCTTACATATTCACGTGACATTGCTTTCCCATATTTTTTTGTGAGTAGTCCTTTCATAAACGGAGCTATCACAATCCAATACTTGCTTGTGTATTTCATTCATTTTTCCTCCACTTCTCTAGATATCAACAACAATCCTAAACTTTAGTTCTCAGAACTGCATTCTACGGAATATGCCTTAGTTAGGCATTGCTAACTTACATTATACAGCACAATGAGTAAAAAAACAAGAACTAATCTATGAATATTATCTGAACATTCGTTTTATCGACGTTTCACGCTTTCCTGCATCTGATTGCTATAATCTAACTTTACTCCGTCCTGTTGACGCTATTCTTGTGAAGTCGGATAGTTGTTCCAATTAGTATCTATAATATAATGTAATATCTAACTATGGTATTTTAATTATTATACCATAAACTTCTATTATATCAATATATGGAATGAAATTTATTTTTACTTAAAGAGAAAGAAAATATAGTATGCGTTGTATTCACATATCTATGTGGAATTTTCATTGTTCAAA
>JAJQGV010000034.1 GCA_021200215.1 Ruminococcus sp.
AAGTAGCATATTATAAAGTATCTAAAAATATAATGTGAGTAAATCACAATAGAAAGGAGATACTCTTGAATGTTAGAATATCCTGTTTTTACCGAGAGTATGAAAAAGACTCATACTATATTGATTCCCGATATGTTACCTGTACATTTTACTCTATTTACTAAGGTGTTCGGTAGTTATGGCTATAATATGGAACTCTTAACTACATCTACTAGAACGGTCATAGATGAGGGTTTAAAAAATGTCCATAATGATACTTGCTATCCTGCACTGTTAGTAATAGGTCAATTTATGGAAGCTCTAAAGAGTGGTAGGTATGATGTAAACAAGGTCGCCTTAATGATAACTCAAACTGGTGGTGGTTGTAGAGCCTCTAACTATATACATCTACTAAGAAAAACCTTAAAAGATACTTTTCCACAAGTTCCAGTAATATCTCTTAACTTTAGCGGTTTGGATAAGGGTAGTGCTTTTCAGATTACTGCTCCTATGTTCTTAAAGTTGCTATACGCTATACTTTATGGCGATATGTTAATGGTTATATACAATCAATGTAAGCCATATGAATTAGTAGAAGGAGAATCTGATAGGGTTAGAAACAAGTTGATAGATACTATTAGTAACTACTTTATATCTGGAAATGAGTATACTAAAACTAAAAAGATATATGCTCTTATATTAGATAGTTTCGCTAAGGTAGAACGCTCTAAAGATAAAAAAATTAAGGTTGGAATAGTCGGTGAGATATATGTTAAATATTCACCATTAGCAAACAATCACCTAGAGGAGTTTTTAATATCTGAGGGTTGCGAACCAGTAGTTCCAACGCTTTTAGAGTTTTGCCTATACTGTGCTATATCCACTGTAAATGATGGTCATATGTACAACTTCTTTAATAAGAGCGTCTTTGCTATGGGTATTGGATATAATGTTATTCTTGCCAAACATCGAGAGTTTAACAATACTATTAAGAATCATGGAGTGTTTACTGCTCCACATGACTTTGAACATCTTAGAACTTTAGCAGATAAGTTTATCAATCAAGGGGTACATATGGGCGAGGGTTGGCTCATAACTGCTGAGATGGGTGCTTTGATAGAAAGTGGCACTGAAAATGTTATATGTACTCAACCATTTGGCTGTTTACCTAACCATATAGTAGCTAAGGGTATGAGCAGAGTCATTAAGAATGCCTATCCACAAGCGAATCTAGTAGCCATAGATTATGACCCTGGTGCTACTAAAGTTAATCAAGAGAATCGCATAAAGTTGATGTTGGCAAATGCTAAGGATAAAGATGCCATATTGGTTTAAATCCTAACCGTTTAAAGGACGTTGAAATATAGGGGGATTTTTTGTGTTGAAGTTAAAGAAGATTATCTTAATAGTGTTATCTTTAGTAACGTTTGCAACTTCTTGCACTAGCATATCTCAAGATGATATATACACTAGTGTTACTACTAGTGAAACTTCTGTTACTACTTACAGTACTAGTGAAAGTTCTGTTGAAGTAGTTACCACTCAAGAAGATATTATTAGTAAGGCTCAAGAGGTTCTTGATAGTATGTCTTTGGAAGATAAGATATATCAAATGTTCATAGTTACTCCAGAAACCTTTAACGATGGCGAACAGGTACTTCAACTTACTGATAGCATTAAGGATAACTTAGAAAGTCAACCAGTTGGTGGAATGGTATACTTTAGCGATAATGTGCAAAGTGAAACTCAGATTGCTCAACTACTATCGGATAGCCAACAGTGTATGCAAGATTCAAACCATGTAGGTCTATTTATGTGCATAGATGAAGAAGGCGGTTACGTTGCTAGGTTAAGCAGTAAGTTGGATTCTACTACTAAGTTAAACTCTATGAAGTATTACGGCAACAATGCTAATAAAGAAGAGGCTTATAGTATAGGTTCTACATTAGCTAACGATTTAATTAAGTATGGGTTTAATGTAGATTTCGCTCCCGTATCTGATGTAGATTTAAGTACTTCTAACAATGCTCTCCACGAACTTAACAGATGCTTTAGTGATGACCCTAACATAGTCGCATTGATGGTTGAAAATGTAGTTAAAGGACTTCAAGATAATGGCGTATCGGCAACCTTAAAACACTTTCCAGGCTTAGGAAGTTCTAGTGGTGATACCCATAATGGCTCTGTACTTTTGACTAGAACTAAAGAGGAGTTTGAAACTCAAGACTTTATTCCTATAAAAGCAGGTATTGATGCTGGTGCTGATTTCGTTATGGTAGGGCATATCATAGTAGATGGTCTATCTGATGGTCTACCTAGCGATTTGTCTAATAGTATAGTTACTGGTTGGCTTAAAGATGAGTTAAACTATCAAGGTATAGTAATTACCGACTCTCATAGTATGGAAGCTATTACCGATAATTATTCTAGTGGTGAGGCATCTGTTATGGCAATACAATCGGGAGTTGATATTGTATTGATGCCTCAAGACCTTAATGAATCTTTTAATGCGGTGCTTAATGCAGTAAATAGTGGTGAAATATCTGAAAATCGCATAGATGAGAGTGTTATTAAGATATTAACTCAAAAAGATGAACTGGGTTTACTATACTACTAACATATAACTATAACGATAAGAATATAAGGAATGTCTATAAGGACGTTCCTTATATTAGTTTTAGGTACATTAATATAGAATACTATTATGATTGCATATGTATAACATATTGATACGCAAAAAATATCACATAATTGGTTAATGTGTACAAATCTCACTAAAAAACTTCTATTATCTGTATAGTTAAAATCTAAAGACAAACTTTGATAGTTATGTTATAATAGTATTGTAAAAGACTTGTGTATTTACAACTATCAAAAACATTATATATTGGAGGTATTTTTTTTATGGCTAAAAGTAGATTGATTGGTGACTATCCAGTAATAGGTATACGTCCAACTATCGATGGTAGACATGGTGCCTTAGGTGTTAGACAATCACTAGAGGAACAGACTATGAACATGGCTACATCTGTAAAGAAACTATTTGAAGAGAATCTAAAGTATTCTAACGGTGAACCTGTAAAAGTAATCGTTTCCGATACTACTATAGGACGTGTTGCCGAAGCAGTGGCTTGTGAAAATCAGTTTAAAAAGGCTGGTGTAGATATTACTCTAACTGTTACACCATGTTGGTGCTATGGTTCTGAAACTATGGATATGAATCCTATGACCATAAAAGGAGTATGGGGTTTTAACGGTACAGAACGTCCCGGGGCAGTATATTTGGCATCTGTTTTGGCAACCCACACACAAAAAGGATTACCTGCTTTTGGTATCTATGGGCATGACGTTCAAGATGCCGATTGTACAGATATCCCAGAAGATGTTAAAGAAAAACTCTTACGTTTTGGTAGGTGTGCCGTTGCTTGTGCTACTATGAGAGGTAAATCTTATTTACAGATAGGTTCTATATGTATGGGAATAGGTGGTTCTATTATAGATAGTGCATTTATTGAAGAATATCTAGGTATGAGAGTGGAGTCTGTAGACGAGGTTGAGATTATCCGTAGAATGGAACAAGGCATCTATGATGAGAAAGAGTATCAAAAGGCTTTAGCTTGGACTAAAGAAAAATGTATCGAAGGTTTCGATAAAAACCCTCTTGAACTTCAGAAAACTCCTGAGCAGAAAGAGAAGGATTGGGAGTTTGTAGTTAAAATGATGTGTATCATTAAAGACTTAATGAACGGTAATCAAAATCTTCCAGAGGGCAGAGAGGAAGAAATGGTAGGTCATAACGCTATCGCTGGAGGTTTCCAAGGTCAACGCCAATGGACTGACTTCTATCCAAATTGCGACTTTGCAGAGGCTCTATTAAATACCTCTTTCGATTGGAACGGTGCTAGAGAACCTTACATATTAGCTACTGAAAATGATGTTCTAAACGGTTTGGGTATGCTATTCATGAAGTTGTTGACGAATAAGGCTCAAATGTTCGCAGATGTTCGTACCTATTGGAGTGCTGACGCTGTTAAAAAGGCTACTGGTTACGATATCGAGGGAGTGGCTAAACAATCTGATGGATTTATACACTTAATCAATTCGGGTGCTTGTTGCCTTGATGCTAACGCTAAAGCTATAAACCAAGATGGTAAGCCATGTATGAAAGAATGGTACAATATCACACAAGATGACCAAGACGCTATTATGAATGCTACTACTTGGAACTATGCCGATTGTGGTTACTTTCGTGGTGGTGGTTATTCTTCTAGGTTCGTTACAGATGCTGAAATGCCTTGTACTATGATTAGATTAAATCTAGTTAAGGGTTTAGGGCCAATGTTACAAATCGCTGAGGGCTATACCGTTAAGCTCCCCGCTGAGGTTACAGACAAGCTTTGGAAACGCACCGACTACACTTGGCCTTGTACTTGGTTTGCTCCAAGATGTACAGGTGAGGGTGCTTTTAAAACTGCTTACGATGTTATGAATAATTGGGGTGCTAATCACGGAGCTATTAGTTATGGTCATATTGGTGCAGATTTAATCACTCTATGTTCTATGTTGAGAATACCCGTTGCTATGCATAACGTCCCAGAAGATAAAATCTTCCGTCCATCTAGTTGGAACGCTTTCGGTATGGATAAAGAAGGTCAAGACTTCCGTGCTTGTGCTACTTATGGTGCTATGTATAAGAATATTAGATAATTTGATTATTAAACAAGAATAGGAACGGCTCTTTTTTAGTCGTTCCACACGATTAATGGGTGATTTTAATGAATAAAAAAGTTCTTGCAATAGATTTTGGTGCATCTAGTGGACGTGCTATCTTAGGCACTTTTGACGGTGAAAAGATATCCTTAAAAGAGATACATAGGTTTTCCAATGACCCAGTAATGTTAAATGGTACTATGTATTGGGACTTTCTTAGACTATTCCATGAAATCAAACAGAGTTTAATAAAATCTAAAGCCTATGGCAATATCGATAGTATGGCTATCGATACTTGGGGCGTGGATTTTGGCTTAATAGATATCAATGGCAATCTATTAGAAAATCCTGTACACTATAGAGATAATCGCACTATGGGTATGTTAGATAAGGCTTTTGAAAAAATTTCTAAAGATGAACTATATTCTATTACTGGAAATCAATTTATGGAAATTAATACGGCTTTTCAACTGTTATCGATGAGTGAAAAACGTCCAGAGTTATTAAAACGTGCTGATAAACTTTTGCTTATGCCCGATTTATTTAACTACTATCTAACGGGAAAGATTTTTTCAGAACAGTCTATAGCCTCAACTACTCAACTATTTGATGCTAAACGCAAAGATTGGTCTATGGAAGTCATCAATAGGTTAGGTATTAAAGATACTATATTTCCAAAGATTATTAAAAGTGGTACATACATCGGAGATTTATCAGAGAGCATATGTATCGAATTAGATATTAAACCTATGAAAGTTTTTTCAGTATGTGGACATGATACTCAATTGGCTATGGTATCTACACCAGCTACCGAAAAAGATTTTATATTCTTAAGTTGTGGAACGTGGTCATTATTTGGTACTGAGTTAGATAACCCTATACTCAATGAGAAATCATTAAATTTGAACGTTACCAATGAACTCGGATTTGGTGAAAGAACATCATTTTTGAAGAACATCATAGGGTTGTGGCTAATACAAGAAAGTCGCAGACAGTGGCAACGTGAGGGCAAGGATTACTCTTTTATGGATTTAGAAAGTCTTGCAAAGAAGTCTGAACCTTTTAAGTGTTTTATAAATCCTGATGCCCCAGAGTTTATACCATCGGGGAACGTTCCGAAACGTATTCAAGAGTTCTGTAAAAAGACTGGACAGTATATTCCACAAAGTGTAGGAGAAATCATGAGGTGTATCTATGAGAGTTTAGCTTTAAAGTATCGATTAGCCAAAGTAGAACTCGAAACTTGCACCAATAAGAGTTTCAATACTATCTACATGGTCGGCGGTGGTACTAAAGATACATTTCTATCACAATTAACTGCGTGTGCTTGTGATTGTAGAGTATCTAGTGGCCCTATTGAGGCTACTGCTTTTGGAAATATCGCTGTGCAACTCATGGCAGATGGTTCTATTAAGGATATTTCTCAAGCTAGAGATATTATTAAAAACTCGGAAGATATTATATACTTTGAACCTACTAATTCACAAGATTGGAATGTCGCTTTAGATAGTTATAAAAAAATACAGTAGATGTTATACATCTTCTAACTATTTTTGAAAGGAAGTTTTTTAGATGTTAAAGAATATCCCACCGATACTTTCACCAGAACTTTTAAAAGTTCTATGCGAAATGGGTCACAGTGATAGATTAATCATTGCAGATGGCAACTTTCCTAGTGAAAGTATGGGTAAGAATGCTATAGTAATCCGTTGTGACGGTCATGGAGTACCTGAACTCTTAGATGCTATCTTGACAGTGTTCCCTTTAGATACTTACGTTGAAAAGTCTATATATCTAATGGAAGTTATGAAAGGCGATAACGTAGAAACTCCTATTTGGAATACCTACAAAGATATAGTATCTAAGTATGATGGACGTGGTGAAAATACTATCGGAACTATAGAAAGGTTTGCTTTCTATGAGCAATCTAAGAGTTGTTATTGTATTATAGCTACAAGCGAAAAGGCTTTGTATGCTAACATTATGCTCCAAAAAGGAGTATGCTAACGATTAACCATAGGAGGTTATTTTGAATGTATGAAGATATTAAAAATCAGATGGTAGAAGTATGCCATAAACTATGGCAAAAGGGCTGGGTTGCAGCTAATGATGGCAATGTATCTGTAAAGGTTGGTGAGGGTTTATATCTAGCTACACAGACGGGCGTCAGTAAAGCAGAAATCACGCCAGATAAGATTGGGCTAATAGATGACAACTTCAACACCATAGAAGCCGTTGAGGGTTGGCGACCATCTTCTGAAGTTAAGATGCACCTTAGATGCTATCAAGAACGTTCAGACGTAAATGCAGTAGTCCACGCACACCCACCAGTATCTACTGGTTTTGCTTGTGCCCACGTTCCTATGGACGACTACTGCATGATAGAAACTGTAATAGCAGTAGGTTCTATCCCTTTAACACCATATGGAACACCATCTACATATGAAGTTCCCGATGCTATTACTCCATATCTAAAAGACCATGACTGTATGTTGCTAACTAATCATGGTGCTTTAACTATGGGAGCAGATTTAACTACTGCATACTATCGTATGGAAACTATGGAACTTCAAGCTCAGATATCTTTAGTTGCACGTCTATTAGGTGGTGTTAAGGATATCTCAAGGGAGAACATAGACCGATTAATAGGTATGCGTCCTCAGTACGGTGTTACTGGAAATCACCCAGGATATAAAAAATACTCTGAATAGTGCATAGAAAAATATCCCTACAGCATAACGCTATAGGGATATTTATAATAATTTCAACTCACGCTCGGTATATTATTAAAGTTGATTATCTAATATCAATTTTGAACTTTCCATAATGTTATCGAGAGTATCTTTTTTGAACTTACTTTGAAGGCATTTAATACCATCTTTCATATTAGGTGAACGGCTATCCATATTATGGCAATCTGAACCGATAGCACAAACCTTTCCAGTATTCAATATGGTATTAATATTCTTTTTATCGAAGAAACCCATTTGAATAAAGCATTCGCAGTTCATTTGTAAAAGAACATCTTTAGAGATAACTTGATTAAAGTACTTTCTATCTACCATCTTTAGATATCTTTCAATATGAGCAAGGACTATTCTTATGTTACTCTTATTGATTATACTATCTAACGTTGATAGTATATCATTATCCCATTTATGCCAAGGCATCTCTAAGAGCATATAGTCAGTATGTTCAATACATAGGCTATCGAAATCTTCATACACAAACGATTTAGACATATATACTTCTGCACCTAAGACAATCTTAGGATATTTTTTTTTATCTATAGCCTGTTTAAGTTCCTCAAAGCTTTTACTTCTTCTATCCAAAAATGTAGATATCTCTTCTTTGTGCCTATAGAAGTGTGGAGTAGCTACCACAATATCGACACCATCTTCTTTAAGTTTCTTTAGCATACTTAAAGATGTATTTAAATCTTTTGCACCATCGTCCATGTGTGGTAATATGTGAGAATGAAAATCAATTATCATATAGCTACCCTTTCTTTGATTACTTATTGTTGTCATCATCTTTTTGACGATATTCATAGGATTTATAATACTTACCGTACTTACCATACTTGCTATATTTTCCATAGCCGTACATACTATTATCACCGTTTAATACGAAGCCTAATATGTTCATGTTAGCAACCTTAAAGGATTCTATAGCCTTAGATACATCATTATGGTTAGTATGTTGATATCTTACTACAAATACCAAACCAGCAACTTCGTTAGAAAGACCAATAACGTCACTAACTACCGTTACAGGTGGGGTATCTAAGATAACATAGTCATAAAGCTTAGATACTTCTTTTAAGAATAGTTTCATATTTTCCGATGCAAGCATTTCCGATGGGTTAGGTGGTATTATTCCACTAGTAATAACGTCAAGATTTTCTACAACATCATGTTGAATAATATCATCTAAGGTGGCCATCTTGCCTATATACTGTGAGATACCAACCTTGTTTTTAAGTTTAAACATTTTGTGTTGTACAGGTTTTCTAAGGTCGCAATCTACTATAAGAATCTTTTTGCCAGTCTGTGCAAGGGATATGGCTATATTCGTTGATACTACTGACTTTCCTTCACCTGCACCAGAACTACATATTGCTAATATATTATTGTTCGTAGTGGACATTGAGAACATAATATTAGTTCTAATCAGTTTAAAAGCCTCAACGAAGTAGAAAGGAATATTATTATCCAATATGGTATGAGTTTTTCTAATGTCGTTCTTTAAGTCTTTTTTATCCTTATTGCTACTAATATCTGCTATTTGACCTAAGTTTACTAAACCAAAGTTTTCAGTTAAAATGTTTGCACTCTTTAGGGTAGTATCTAATAAGTCTAGCAAAAATGCTATAACTACAGCTATAATGAATCCAATACAAAAGCCTATTGCAGAGTTTTTAGCAACGTTAGGTGAACTAGGTGAGGTTGCTGGTTCAGCAGTACCAATAGTCTGTACAGAACCTGCATTGGTAACTCTAATTAGAACCTCTGGAGCAACTTCTGATATTGTGTTACATATATCAGCAGAAAGTTGTGCCGATGGCGTTGTGGCAGTAATGTTTAAAATTTCCGTATTATCTTTTGCAGACATAGTTAAGGAGCTTTTAATACAGTTAGACAAAGTGGTAATGGTATCTGAATAATCCCCACTATAGCCAATCGATGCACCTAAAACTCCTACGGTATTTTCATTACTATCCTTTGTGTGTGTAGTAGAAATATTGAAGAGTCTTTCCATCTCTTCTATAGAATAGTCCTCATTCAAAGATACAACTATCTGTTTCATAACAGTATCATCTTGTAGTATTACTATATAGGTATTAACTAACTGTTGCGATGCACTTAAGTCACTATTATTGATAGTATTTTCAATGGAGTTACTATTGCTTACATACATTAAGATTGAAGAAGAATATTGAGGCGTTATCAAGAATTTAGATACACTAAATCCAATTATAAATCCTGCCACTGCAAGTAATATAATTAAACATAATTTTTTTAAAAATATATCTAATATTTCTTGTATTGTATATTCACGTTCCATTTATATTCTCCTATAAAACAAAATATTTAACTATATTTGCCCCAATAAGGGGCAAATATCAATAATTTTATTGTTAAGTTAGTTGTTACTGTGCAAGTATTTGAGCAAGTTGTTCAGCTGTTAAGTCAGTACCTGTCATAGACATAACTGCTTGAGCATAGCTTATAACGTCCATTATTAAAGTCTTTTGTTCGCTGTCTATAGTAACGCCACATTGAGCAAGCATTTTCTTAGCCTCATCTTTAACTTCTGTAAGGTCAACATCAGGGTCGTCAAGTAGTGAGTTGTAAAGGTTGACGATGTTAGTAACGTTCTCAGCTGCGTTTTCAAAGACATCAATAACACTGTCATCGATAAGTACAGTTCCGTTATCAGTTATGGTAACTAGAGAAGAGTTTGCAAGGTTAGAAACGCTTTCAAGATTTGAATAAGTAACTTGAGCAACTTCCATTAAAGCTTCAACTAAGTTCTCAATATCTTCTTGAGCAGCAACCTTTTCTTCATCGGTAAGTGTAGAGTACTCTTCAACGGCTAGTAGAATCTTTTCAGCATTTACTAAAATAACTTCTTCAGAAACTACTTCAACGTCAACTACTGAGATGGTATTACCATCTTCGTCGGTTACTGTAGTAACAGTTGGTGTTGGAATATCTTCCTCAACTACTGCAGCATCAACTATTGCACTGCTATCAGATTCACCAGGAGCTACAACAGTAAATGTCTCTTCATCTTCAAGACCTAGAATAACCTTCTTAAGTTGAAGTAGGTCATTACTCTTAACAGAGCCGTCATGAGTTAAGTCAGCAGTTGGTATAGTATCCAAGTCTACTACTTCACCATTAACTGAAGTTTCAAGACCGATTAGATGCATCTTTAATAGAAGTAAGTCGTTACTCTTTAAAGAGCCATCTAGGTTTACGTCGCCATAGATATACTCACCTGCTGGTAGAGTAATCATTTCAGCACCAGAAATAACTCCAGTAGCCATAGTTGATACTGTTGCTAAAGCAACTAAACCTGCTAGAAATTTTTTTAATTTCATTTTAAATACCTCCATATTTTATGATATAT
Source organism: Ruminococcus sp. (assembly GCA_021200215.1). Taxonomy (GTDB): domain Bacteria; phylum Bacillota; class Clostridia; order Oscillospirales; family Ruminococcaceae; genus UBA5884. Next base: position 10,828 of record JAJQGV010000034.1, read on the forward strand.
ATTAACGTATCCTTGTGATGCGTTAATTAACTAGGTTGAACGTTTTTTCAACGTTACTAATGTGATAACTACTCCTATTAGACCTATTGCTAATGTTATGATTAGAGTAGTTATATAAGTATCAGTTAAACCATTTAACAAACCAGTAACTGCATTGTAAGTTCCAGCCGTTTTTATGGAAAATGATGAAAAATAGTCAGTAGATTTTATGTATATACAAGGTATTAGCATCAATATTGATGATATTGATATACTATTACATAGCCAATATATACAGTCTAAGATGTACTTTCTATTTAGCAATATCAATATTAGTATAAGTATAATTATTGCTCCAATTAGAGCATATTGTACATAATCTATGTAATGATAGTATTTTCTTACATTGTCGAACAGTCCAGTATCGTTTATGGTAGAAAACTTAAAGACGTCACACTTTTCTTTTATTACAGATATTGCATTGTTGGTAGTGCTTTCCACTTTAGAATAGAACTCATCATCTTGAGGATAGTCTATAGATTGAGCATATTCCACAAAGAAATCATTCAATGAAGTTTCTAAGTTAGAGAAGTCATAGTCTATGTTAAAGGAATCATCTTTGTTAGACATATATTCTAAAGCGTTGTTGACACTATTGTTTACTATGTTAGATATATCATCTTCGGTTAAAGATTGCATATATATATCTGTGGGTATTCCTGTAGAATTGTACTGTTCTTCAAAATAATCATTTAGATAGTTATATACCACCGATGGTATGTTTTCACTATCGATAGCCTTACTAAATGCGTTACCAGACATAACTTCATATTTAAATAGTAACAGTATATGTAATGCTATTATCAAGAATACCATAACTATACTTAGTATTACACATGAAAAGTACATTTTTTTATTTTGCATATAGGTTCAAATCCTTTCATGTGATTACTCTTGTATATCGGTATAGAACTTTTTTTCTACAAGGTCACATACTACGCCTTGCCTAATATCTGAAGAGCCTAGTACCTGAATCTTACAAGTGTATAAGGTTAGAATGTTTTCATCGTCTTTGTTGACGTAAGACTTATCTGTCTTGTCAAACTCTATTAACTCTCTAACCTCATATGAGAACTCTCCATACTTTGTATATATGATTACCTCATCACCCACCTCTAAATCGATTAGGTTAGAAAAGTAGGTGTTTACATGAGCATCTATTACAGAGTTTCCATCGTTACCAACCACTGCCGATGATGGCGATTGACAAGCTCCCTTTTCAAGTAGGGTAGTATTACTACCCCAATACACTGGTACAGACATATCAATGGTGGGACAACTTAAGACTGCATACTGCTCGCCAAACGTTGGATATATTACATCTCCCGTAGAAGATGTTTCACTAGAATAGTCAGTAATTATATCATTTTCCACCAATATTAAGCCATCGTCGGTAGAAGATACTTTCATATTATCCATAAAAGCTAGATTTAAATACTTATTTACCAAGTTATATGGCTTTATGGAACATATCACTAGTATAGCACCGCACATTATAAATAGTATTATTGGTGTTATAATATTTATTACTAAAAGATTTTTTATGCTACTATTACTATCTTTCAAAATATTACCCCTTTAAAGACTTAGCTAGCTTGAAAACAACTACCAACATAGATGCAAAAACCAACAATGATAAGGCTATTAAATGGAAATAATTCTTTCCAGTATCATCTATAGTAATGCCCATCTTTGTGATACCTATAAGCGTACCATTAGAATCACGCATGGATATTTCAAGATTATCTTTGCTTAATTCATCTACGGCGAAGCTGTAGCCCATAGCCTCACCAGCATCTACTATACTATCAACTATATCGGTTTGGGAATCTATATCCATCTGTTTAATAATGCTGTTTCTTGCCGATGTACTTAGATTGTTCATAAAGTAATTTCTATCATCTTCATCTAATGAGTTGACATATTCAACCTTTTCATCGTAAGTCATGTTTATAAATTCACTTTGTGATATAAATTCAGTATCAGAACTAGAGTTTTCAGTGGAACTACTCTCTTCTGAGGTAGAGGAAGATGTAGTATCATCATCTTCAGAATTAGATGTACTTTCAGTATCTGTAGTAGTTTCGGAGTTACTAGAGGTGTCATCTTCTTTGTCATTCATACTCACATTGAAGTCATCTTCTATACTGCTGTTGGCTACATTATATATTTCATATAGTTTAGCAATAGCGGTATCACATTGTTCGGAAGTAACTTCTATGTCTTGACCTAAGTTTATATAGTGTTGTATTAAATCTTCTGGCATACCTACTTCACGAGCGACGCTTATAACATCTTCTTTTGTAGCGGCATTCACATTTAAAGGTTGTAATGATAACACACAAGCTGTACACATAGCTGATACTATACATAGATATCTTTTTAAACTATTAATCATTTTAAACACCTCTTACTATGTGGTAAACTTAATATTATTCAGCACCGTCCATCTTTAGAACGGTCAATATGGTTTTTAGAACCAACTTGATATCTAATAGGGTTGAACGGTTTTCTATGTAGTTAATATCCATTTTGACTTGTTCATCAAAAGGAATCTTACTTCTGCCACTGCATTGCCAAAAGCAAGTTAGACCTCCTTTAACGAGGAATCTATTCATTTGGTATGGAGTATATTCAGCAACCTCTCTAACTATAGGGGGTCTAGGGCCAACTATAGACATATCACCACGGAGAATATTAAATAGTTGTGGAAGTTCATCTATTGAGGTTTTGCGTATTATCTTACCTACCTTTGTAATGCGAGGGTCATCTTTCATCTTAAATATCACTCCACCGTCAACTTCATTAAGGTGGGCAATCTCTGCAAGTTTTTCTTCTGCATTTATACACATAGAACGAAACTTATACATCTTAAATAGTTTACCGTCCTTTGTTATACGAGTTTGTGAGAATATAGGTGAACCACCATCTTGTAGAAATATTAAAAGGGCAGTTACTATTAACAGTGGCGATAATATTATTATTGCTAATAGTGATAGCAAAATATCGGTCATACGTTTTATAAAACTATATACCCTACCGCCATTTACTTTTATGTCAGATTTACTTACAGCATCTTTAACCATGTTAGAAACTTCTTCTGGTGTACTTTGAACTTCAATAGAATTTTCTTTAATGATAGCATTTGAATCTGTATCCGCATCAGAATTATACTCTATAATAT
>JAJQGV010000161.1 GCA_021200215.1 Ruminococcus sp.
CTATTTAATATGGAAGGATTTTTTTATCATGAACAATGAAACTATTGCAGAAACTTTAAAGAGTAAAACGGGATTTTCTTGTGAGGTCTTTCCGCCAAAGAAAACTAGTCCAATAGATACCATTTACAACGCTTTAGATGAACTTAACAACATACCTTGGGATTTTATAAGTGTAACCTATGGTGCAGGCGGTTCTAACATTGGAGCATCTACTGTAGATATTGCATCTACCATTCAAGATAAGTATAACATTAAAGCTATGGCACACTTACCATGCATTAATTACACTAAAGATGAGATTTTAAACATCTTGCAAGAGTTTAAAGAACATAACATACATAGCATTTTAGCACTTAGAGGAGATATAAACCCTAATATTGAACCTAAACACGATTTTAAACACGCTAATGATTTAATTGAATTTATTAAAATTAATGGCGATTTCCATATTTCTGGAGCGTGTTATCCAGAGGGACACCCTCAAAGTGAATCTATGGCTCAAGATATTAAGTATTTAAAGTATAAGGTTGATTGTGGTGTGGAGCATTTAATGTCACAACTATTCTTCGATAACAATACTTTCTATAACTTCTTAGAAAAGTGTGAGATTGCTAACATTAAAGTTCCAATAGAGGCGGGTATAATGCCAGTTACTAATAAGAAACAGATTGAAAGAATGGTATCTTTATGTGGTGCTAGTCTACCTAGTAAGTTTACTAAGATGATGCAACGCTATGAAGATTCTCCTGAAGCTATTCGTGATGCGGGTATTGCTTACGCTATCGACCAAATAGTTGACCTAATTGCTAATGGTGTAGATGGTATTCATCTATATACTATGAACAATCCATATGTGGCAAATAAAATTTATGATGCTATTAAGAATATTATATAGTCTAAAGTATTGAAAGGTATTTTCTTTATGATTTCTAAAACTATAGAAGTAACTTCTTTAAACAGAGAGGAAACTCTTAGATATTTACAATGTGGTAGTGTAATCAATGATGATATTTCTTCTTTAATAGATATTTGTGAGGCTCAAATCTTAAAAGTAATACAGCCTAGATATATATATCAAGCGTTCAATATTATCGTCCTAGAGGATTGTATATCTGTAGATGGTACTAGCCTAAAGTTCTATGGTAAAGATATTAAGAACCATCTAAAAGGTTGTGATAAGGCTATCTTAATGTGTGCCACTATATCTTCGGGAGTGGATAGGATTATACGAATGGCAGAGATTTCTGATATGGCACAAGCACTAATCTTAGATGTACTATCTAGTGTGGCTATTGAGAACGTATGTAATCAAGTTGATGGCATTATTAATGAAGAGTATCCACAGTACTATCAAACTTGGAGATTCTCAGCGGGTTACGGGGATTTCCCTATAGATATCCAAAGAGATTTTTTAAACGTCTTAAATGCTCCTAAAAAGATTGGTCTATGCGTTACAGATACTAATATCATGACCCCTAGAAAGTCCGTTACTGCCGTTATGGGACTTTCTACAACTCCAATTGAGAAGAAACGTCTAGGGTGTGCCTCGTGCAGTATGAGGGAAGTATGTCAATATAGAGCAAAGAATCTAAAGTGTACCGATTAATAAATGGTCTGTTCTATAGATATGAAGATAGAAATAATCATCTAATGTGAATTAAAACATCACCTTGAGCATACTATATACTTGAGGTGATATTTTTATGTGTGGAATTGCAGGAGCAGTCAACTCCGACTTAGATTACGAAACTCTACTGGAAGTTATAAATTCACTAAAAAGGCGTGGCCCTGACGATGATGGAATATATATAAGTAGTGAAACGGCTCTATTGCATACACGTCTAGCAGTAATAGATATAGAGAATGGTACTCAACCAATGATATCTAGTGAATATGGAAGTGAGTATGCAATAGTATACAATGGAGAACTCTACAATACCGATGAAGTCCGTACTAACCTACGCAAAAAAGGATTCTCTTTTAAAACTCATTCCGATACCGAAGTAATATTAAAGGCATACATCTGCTGGGGAGAAGATTGTTTAAAATGGTTTAATGGAATCTTTGCATTTGCCATTTGGAATGTAGATGAACATAAGCTTTTCTTTGCTCGTGACAGAATGGGAGTTAAACCCTTCTTCTACAGAAACGTTGGCGATAGCTTTATATTTGCTTCAGAACTGAAAGGAATACTATCAGTTCCTAATGTTGAACATAAACTCGATATTAATGGGTTATCTGAACTAATACTAATAGGGCCAGGACGTCAAAGTGGAAATGGTATCTTTAAGAACATAAATGAACTTCCCCCCGCTCACTACGGATACTTTAGCAGATATGAGGGTTTGACCATCAAAAAATATTGGCAAGTTGTGGATAAACCACATACAGATAACTTAGAAGATACTATAGAGAAAGTAAAGTATTTAGTTAGAGATGCAATAGTTAAACAGAACGTTTCTGATATTCCTATATGTACATTCTTATCGGGAGGTTTGGATAGTAGTATAATATCTTCGGTTACTAATAGGAATCTCAATAGACAAGGCAAAAAGTTGCATACGTTTTCGGTACACTATCAAGATAATGAAAAGTACTTCACAGCTAACAGATTTCAACCTAATAGTGATGATATATACATTGAACAGATGGTAGAATATCTCGGCAGTGAACATCATAAAATTGTTATAGATACCCCTGAACTAGTAGAAGCGTTATTCTCCTCTGTAGATTCAAAAGACTTACCAGGTATGGCAGACGTTGATGCATCTATGTTGCTGTTATGTAAAGCTATTAAAGAACACTTTTCCGTAGGAATATCGGGGGAGTGTGCAGATGAAATCTTTGGGGGATATCCGTGGTATCGTGATGATACTATTCGTGCTACTGATGGTTTTCCGTGGTCGCAATCTACAGCCTTTAGGTATTCTTTCCTAAATGATGACATTGCTAACAAGATAGACCCTCAAGAGTACGTATATTCAAAGTATCTCGAAACTATTAAGAGTGTTATCATAGAACGTGAGATATCTCCACTTGAAAGACGTATGCGTGAAATGATGAAACTTAATCTCGATTGGTTTATGCAAACTCTTTTAGACCGTAAAGATAGAGCCTCTATGTACAGTGGTTTAGAGGTTCGTGTACCATTCTGTGATTATAGAATAGTCGAATATATGTACTCTGTGCCATGGGATTTTAAAGACTATCTAGGTAGAGAAAAAGGGTTACTTCGTAAAGCTAGTGAGGATATTCTTCCTGAAAGTATACTTTGGAGAAAAAAGTCGCCATATCCTAAGACTTTTAACCCTAACTATCTAAATGCAGTATCGCAAAGATTAAAAAACATCATAGAAGATGGTACTTCTCCACTACTATATATAGTTAAAAAGTCTGAACTAGAAAAGTTAATATCTTCTAATGCAGAGCCAGTTCAATGGTATGGTCAACTTATGAATACTCCCCAAACCATTGCGTACTTTCTACAATTAGATTATTGGCTTAAAAGATATAACGTTCAGCTAGACTTCTAACGTTCTTAAACAACATTTAGTATCATTCCTACAGAGAACGTCCTTAAGGACGTTCTTCGTATGTTAGAATGTTATTAGCAATATTTACACCTACAAATTTTTACTATATTAATCTTATTTTAATATTTCCATGCTATAATGTCTATAAATATCAAAAGATATCATATATTTACTATATTTCCCATGGAAAGAAGGTTTTTTTATGAAATTAGCTTATAGTATACCTTGTATAATATTGATGGCAACTATAGTATCGTTCTTAGGTTTTGCAGTCGAAAATGTTTGGTTAGCTTTCACTAAAGGCTACATAGATAACAGAAACATGGCTTTACCTTTTTTATTAGGTTATGGCTTGGCAATAGTTACACTGTTCATATTGCTAGGAACTCCTAGATGTTCAACTTTCTTCGATAGACTACCTTTCTTAGATACATCATTTAAGAGAATCTCTTTCTACTTCCTATGTGCATTCTTCTTTGTATGTGTAGCCGAAATCTTACTAGGAACGTTAATAGAAAAAACGTGCCATATAGTACTATGGAACTACTCAAGATTTACTCTACATATCACCAAGTACACTTCTATACCCACTAGTAGCGGATTCGCTTTTATTATAACTTTCTTTATGGACAAGTGCTTTACTCCCATTATGGACGCAATATCACAGATAGACTATGAAACTTCTAAAGATATTAGTATAGTATTCTTAGCACTTATGGTCTGTGATTTCTGTGTAAACTCATTTAAAATGTTTAAGAATAAGTCTTTAAATCCAATATGGAGAATAGACCTCAGACGCCATCAAGATAATGAGAAATAAGTTACTACTTAATCATAATAGTTTCTATAATCTCTCTACAATAATGTACTCCCATTACTTAGTTTAGTATGGGAGTATATTTTATCTTAATTCTATTGCAATACTTCATAATTTTCAGAAGCATTCTGTTTAGTTACATATTCGGTAACACACAAGACCTTAACCTTTAAAGGTTTCTGTCCCATGTTAATCTCAATGATATCTCCCACTTTAACATCATATGATGCTCTAGCAATCTTACCATTTACAGATACCTTTTCAGCATCACAAGCCTCATTTGCGATAGTTCTTCTTTTAATTAATCTAGTAACCTTTAGATATTTGTCTAATCTCATATAAAATTATCCTTTCCATTACCCTATAATTTTTTTAGCGACGTCAACGGTTTCTTTAGCATCTTTGGCGTAGAAATCCGCACCGATTTTTTCGGCATATTCGGGAGTTAATACAGCTCCACCGACTACGACCTTACAATCAAGATTTTCTGCTCTAATCAATTGAATAGTCTTTTCCATAGCACCAAGGGTAGTAGTCATAAGTGCAGATAGTCCACATAGTTTAACGTTATGTTCTTTAACTGCATTTAGAACGGTTTCTTCTGGTACGTCTTTTCCGAGGTCTATGACAGTATATCCATAGTTTTCGAGTAGAACCTTAACTATGTTCTTTCCAATATCGTGGATATCACCATGAACCGTTGCAAGGACAATCTTACCTTTGCTAACGGGAGCAGAATTATTCTTAACCATGTACTCTTTAATGACATCAAAAGCCGATTGTGATGCATTAGCGGATAGTATCAACTGTGGAAGATATATCTTACCTTTCTCAAATTCCGAACCTACCTTATCGAGGGCAGGTATTAACATATCGTTTATGATTTCCATAGGCTCTTTAGTTTCAAGTAGAGTTTCAGTACATTTTCTAGCCTCATTTTTAAGACCGTTTTCAATAGCATGGAAGATATCATTACTAGTACTATTAGACTTTGTAGTAGTATTGTTATCTTTAGTAGTTGTAGTTATAGTAGTCTTAGTAACTACGTTGGCATATGCGGTGATGTAATCCATTGAATTTTCATCTATATTCTGTAAGACTTTATATGCTCTAACAGAACCCATCATACTAGCAATATTTGGGTTCATTATAGGTAAATCTAAACCATGAGTTAATGCCATAGTCAAAAAGTTAGAGTTAATCAATTCACGGTTAGGCAATCCAAATGATATGTTAGATACTCCTAATACTGTCTTTAAGCCTAGTTCATTTTTAACTCTGTATAGAGCCTTTAGGGTTTCCATAACGCCTTTTTGCTCTGCTGATGCGGTTAAGGTTAGGCAATCTATGAAGATATTCTCTTTAGGTATTCCCATAGATATTGCTCTATCCATGATTTTTTTAGCTATATTAAATCTACCATCTGCAGTCTTTGGGATACCCCCACTATCAAGAGTTAATCCGACTACACAAGCACCATACTTTTTAACTAATGGCAAGATATTATTCAAACTATCCTCTTCACCATTTACAGAGTTGACTATTGGTTTTCCGTTGTAAACTCTTAAAGCACTTTCTAATACCTCTGGGATAGTACTATCTAGTTGAAGTGGTACATCTGTAATGCTTTGGAGTGCCTTAACGGTTTCAATCATCATAGATTTTTCATCAATGTCAGGAAGTCCAACGTTTACGTCCAATATGTCAGCACCTGCGGAAGTTTGTTCTAACGCTTGATTTAATATATAGTCTATATCGTGATTAAGTAAAGCTTGTTTAAACAGTTTCTTACCAGTAGGATTTATCCTTTCACCTATAACCCTAGGTTGATTAATTTCAACAGTTTCAGAGTATGAGCATATTGCACAAGGTACTTGAATACTATCTCTGTGATATTCTCTATCTTTTAGGGTATTAACCATAGTTTTTATATATTCTGGAGTAGTTCCACAACAGCCACCAAGGATTTTAACTCCTAAATCGGCATGATTTTCCATATACTTAGTAAAGTCTTGTGGTGAGATATCATACTCATTAGTTATAGGATTTGGTAAACCTGCATTAGCCTTAATCACCATTGGAAGATTAGTCCACTTAGATAGTTCTTCTATGATTGGTAAAAGTTCTTTAGGGCCTAAAGAACAGTTTACACCAATAGCATCTACTCCTAGACCTTCTAAAGTTAAAGCCATAGCAGAGATTGAACAACCTGTGAAAGTTCTGCCATTTTCCTCGAAAGTCATGGTACAGATTATTGGCAAGTTAGAATTTTCTTTAGCACATAATACTGCCGATTTTAATTCATATAAATCGGTCATAGTTTCAAATACTATTAAATCGGCTTGATTACCTGCTAAAATCATCTCTTTATAGATGTTGTAACTTTCCTCAAAGGTCATAGTACCAGTAGGCTCTATTAACTTACCTATTGGACCAATATCTAAAGCTACAAGAGTATCTTTATTACATACAGACTTTGCGTTATCTATGCCCACAGATACCAACTCTTGAACGCTGTACTTACTCTTGGATAGTTTATATCTATTAGCTGAAAAAGTATTCGCATAGATAATATCCGCTCCCGATTGTATATACTCTCTATGGATACGTTTTATTAGTTCGGGGTTGGTAATATTTAGTTCTTCGGGGATAGCTCCTACTTCTAAGCCATTAGCTTGTAACATAGTACCCATGCCACCGTCTAGAAATATCAACCTATTTGATTTTAATAACTCTTTAAAATTCATTATCATTCTCCTTAAACAATTAACAATTAATAGTTAATAATTATTAATTACTAATTATTAATTAAAAACACGCCCCCATTAAGCCAACACCTAACGGGGGGTAAAAACTATTTAATTTTTATAAACATTGTATACTATTGATATTATTATGACCATTCGCCAGAGTAATAAGTACCAAATGTAGCACTTGTATTCTTAAAAGCTGTATAGTCTGAACAAGCATTTGGATATTGACCCCAAACAGCAGAAGTTGATGTATCAGCCCATTGTGCCCAAACTATAGCACTCGTACCTGAACCATCCTGACCATAATAGCAGTAACCTGGATTTGAGTTACCAGCTAAAGCAGTATATATAGCGCCTTCTATACCAGTGTCTGCATCTGAACCAGCACTAATATCATAAGAACCGCTAGTAATGTCAGAAGTCTTACCCATAGACTCTTGGTCAGCCTTCCAAGTAACTACGGCAGTTTGAACGTTCTTAGCAGCAGTATTAGCAGAAGATAGTTTAGACTTAGATATGTAGCCCATCATGTTAGGTACTAGAATAGCTGCAAGTACACCTATGATAGCTATAACTACTATAAGCTCAACAAGTGTAAAACCTTTAAATTTTTTCATAAAAATTCCTCCCAAATAAGTAAGTATTATCGTTTGATACTCTCAAAACCCGTACAAGAGTATCAGCTTAACAAGTTAAGACCTTTAAGTAAGTTCTTGTGTTGTTTTCTATGATTGTATTATATCAGTAATTTAGATAAAAGTCAATAGGTTAAAAAAAGTTTGGTGAAACTTCTAGTAAATGGTTTAACTCAAACGTTTTCCGTGTAATTTTATTGTGAAAATGCACAAATTTAAAAATTCTCTAAAACTTTCCATAAACTTTACACAAGAGATTTTTATATCACTGTTCTATGTGGTTTTATTGTATAAATTCAATAATATAGTTGCTAAAAATTGTTGATTTATTGCCAAAACCATGAATATATACTAACTGAATGGAATAAAATGTAATATTTTAAAGCCAACAGTATAAAATATCCAAAAAAATATGGTTAATATGCACAAAAGGTTAGTTACATCTTCTTAAGGGTATCCTTTAATAGATTGTTTAGTAAAAGCCTATCAGAGTTAGTGGGTTCATAGTTGTTATATCTAATGGCTAGATACACCTTAGAAAACTCATTGCAGTTAAGCATCTTAGAGATATCTGTAATAGTGTGAAACGGTTGTATACCATAGTTAAGAACGTTCAAGCCTTTTATTAATACATCATATCCAAAGCAGATACTTTCCCTAGAAGTAGGCATCTTTAAATAGAGTTTGTAGTCTTTTTTAAACAATCTTTTAGTATACCTATTTGGAATAGTATCCTTAATATAATCGGTATAGCCCTCATTAGATGGAACTTCTTTAATGGTAGTAGTATCTATATACTTAAACAATGTAACTATCTTGTGTTTTATATTAGTAATAATATCCTTAGCCTTTTTAATTATATCCTCGTGGTAGTGGTATATTAAAAACGCTATAAATACTATACTTATTATGGTACATATATCCCAAAATATGTTAGAGGTTTCTTCATAGTACGGTTGATATTCTGTAGTAGAATCATTATCGGTAGAGATGTCTGTAGAATCCTTTTGAAACAACATAGCTATTAAGTTTATGGTATATACTAACAATCTGCATAGGCTTATGAATATTCCGTATATTGCAGAACCTATCCTACTGGATAATAGCATCAAAGGTAGTGGTATTAGGCATAGTATCAAAGTAAGTTTAGAGTTGTATCTAAAAATACTTTTAGGAATACTATCCAAATTTTGAGTTCGTCTATGTATTACCTTTTTTAGATGGTTTCTGTTAATCAATATAGCGAACATACTACAGAATGTTAAGTATAGTACTGCATCTATTAACTTATATGAGCCTAATTCAGTCTGCCAACCTATAAATGTACATATAATATATATCAATGATACTACTATGAATACGTATGCATTTGAGAAAGCATCATCTTCTATGTAGTATACTCTAAGTAGAATTAAAGTAAGGGCTATATTAGACACTATCCAAAGTATAGGAGATATATCACCTACTATAAAACCATCTAAGATGGCTAGTATTATGCTCAGCATAGATACTATCAAGCCTTGGAGTATCTTTTTGTGTTTCGACCTTATAAAGCTATCACTTAAGAATACGGTAAAGGTAACTATTAAAGAAGTTTTTAAATATAGTATAAATATAGTTAAAAAGGTAATATTATCTATATCGAAAGCCTTGCACGATATACTTATTATTGGAAACAGTGCTAACATAATCATAAAAGATATTATATACTTCATAGTTATAACCTCACTAGTATTATATGTTCATAGTTAAAATCTTTAAAAAGCCGTCTGTTCTGTAATGGAGTAACTACTATCAACATTGAGTTATCTTGCACCTTTGGGACTTTATATGTCTTTGGAGATAGTTCTAGTTTGGCACATATACGTTTTATATTTAAAGCGTGTCCATTTCCAAAAGATGTATTAGTACTTAAGTTACAGTTAGTATCAAGTTTGGTTGGAATATCCCTTTTAGATAGTCTAACAGCGATAGTACAAGCCGTACTCAGAGTCTTTTCTGCAATAGTTTCTTCGCAATTATCTTGTATGTATAGATATACTATAACTTTCATATCTGATGTATAGTCTTCATCTATAACCATAAGCTTAGATTGTTTTGCAGAACTCTTCCAATGGATTCTATTTAAACGTTCGTGACCAGTATACTCATTGATTCCACGCATAGAAAATACATCTGTTAGTAGGCTATTTTTAGTTTGATACTCTCCAACTATTTCATTGATAGTGTTTTCTATATCTGGAGTATCTATCTCAAGAGGGAGTACTGTAACCTTAGTACTAATGTTATCTATTGGCTTAGATACCTCATTTACACCAAAAATATCACAAGATGTTAATACTACACTCTCTATAGAGAACACTCCTCTTTTACTAGCTGATATATTCCATTCACGCTTTATGGATTTATTCCCTTCTATTGCATAACAACTAGATACAAACCTTGACTTATATGTTACTGCGGAACATTTTTCTGAGAAGTTTAGATATTTTGATGTAGTTATTTCAGCTTTTATCCAAGGCATGGGTAGATATTTATTATTAGATACTTCCTCTATAAATAGTATATCTTCTCCTTGATAAACTTCTACATCGTCGAAGTAGCATCTGTATGAAACGTTATCGAATATATGTTTTTTATATATTTTGCAATACATCAAAAATGATATTACCACTATGGAAACTATTACTAATATGGTCATTTTAAGCATCTCCTATATGTTTTATATTATAACATAGTGGAATATCTTAATAGATATTCCACTCTTAACCCGTAAAGTTATTCAATTTAGATGGTTTATTCTTATATGATATTCGTACTATATTATAGCCTACTATTCCAGATACTATGCCTATAACCATACCACAGATAACATCGGTTGGATAGTGAACCCCTACATACAACCTAGAGAATCCCATTAACGATGCTAACAGCAAGAATGTAAATGAATATCTCTTATTGAGTGATAAGAACAATCCCATACCACAAGTGAACCATGATGTTGTATGCCCCGATGGAAATGAGGAATCTTTAGGATATTTTACTAAGGTGACTAAACTATCTATAGTATAGAAAGGTCTAGTTCTGTCTACTATATTCTTTATGATTATGTTAGTGAATAGTGTTCCTATAATCAATGATAGTCCACATATATAGCCAACCTTTCTAGTCTTTTTAAAGCACATTAATATTAAAGATGTAATTATACAAAGTATGCCACCATCACCTAGATGTGTAAAAGCAATCCAAAATGGATTTAAAACATCTAGCCTAATATGTTCTTGAATGTATAGTAATATTTGAGAATCTAAGTTTTGAATAGATTCCATAATGCAACAACCTTTCAAATGTAATATTAAAAGCCCATATCGGAAACTTCCGTTGTAGTAGTAGTTTCATTAGGGTCTAAGTCCCACTGTTCGCCAATCTTTATATCGGCTGGATTATATATCATATTTAATAAGTTAAGAGCATCTCTATTACGATATATTGCTGTTTGAGCGTTCATAATGACTACATATATATCCATGCCGTTTTTGTTACAAGTGAAAGCTATGCAATGTCCAGCATCATCATGGAAACCAGTCTTACCAGTAGTTACACCTTCATAGTAGAACTCACTAGATTTATCTATTAGCTTATTAGAGTTTAACCAAATATAGTCTTGACCACTTTTAACAGTAACTTCATATCTATAAGTAGATGTTACTTGCTTAAGCAATGGGAAACTATCGGCGTATAGTAGTAACTTCATCATATCTTTGGCGGTGACATAATGTTTATCATCGTGAAAGCCGTCTGGAACTACAAAGTTACTGTTTTCCATGCCTATCTTTTTAGCAGTTTGATTCATAAGGTCAGCAAAGTAAGATACAGCATCTTCATTGCTTAATTTTTCGTTACCAGACACACGTCTAGCTACGTTTACGGCTATTACGTATCCCGCATCATTTCCCGATGGTAACATTAGACCGTATAGTAAATCATTTAAAGATATCTGTTCACCCTCGCCAAGGTATGCTAAACTAGAGTTCGCAGGTACTAAAGAAAGTTCATCTCCAACGGTAAATATGGTATCTGGAGATACATATTCTAATGCTACGGCACAGGTTAAAAGTTTAGTAGTACTTGCAGGATAACATATAGTATCAACGTCTTTTTGATATAGTATCTGATTAGTAGTCTTATTGTACACCATAACGTACTTACCATTTAAGTCATCAGGTTTTAAATATTGGTAGTAACTATCGTTAATAGAAGCGTTATCTAATGCTACGCTAGTATCAATCGATGTTATATACTCTTCAGTAGTAATATCTTCGGTAAGCAGAGTAGCCTGTATAGACTTTGTATCACTTTTGCCTATTGAAACTTCATTGTTTATTGTGTTGGTAGTCTTTGAATTATACATAATTAATACTATGCTTATTACCATTAAAGATGCCAATATTATAAAGATTATTATGTTTGTCACCGTCTTGTGACGTGATTTTTTCTTATACTGCACTACAAAAAAATCCTTTCAAAAAATTTATGAGTTATTTAATAGAATATCTCTAACTTGCATAAGAGCAAACCCTAAGAGGTTTAAACCTTTTCAAGTGTAAGGATTTTCTATGTTAGGGGTATCTGCACTTAAACCTATTCCCCATATAGTATCGTAAGGGCTAGCTTCTACAAGAACTCTATTCTTCGTAGATAGTAAGAAATCTTTTAAGCCTTGATTCTGCGAGAACTTAGCTAGATTACCATCTAATACTATGTTAAAGCGATTACTTTTCCAAACTTTAATATCAAAGTCCTTAACTTTACGACCTAGTCTTTTATATTGGTTAGGATTGTCGGCATTCATAATACGTTCAAAGGTTTGAATATCATGAAATAGTAAGGCTTTTTTAGACATCATATATTGTTCAGCTGTGTTATAAGTAATATTATCTACAGTAAACGAACAGTTATACCATTGACTAAGACAACTTTCATCTATGGAGTTATCTTTTGGTTGAGTATTTTTCCAAAAAAAGATATATTTTAAGTGCTTTCCTCTGTTAAACTCATTTGCTACGCTTAATACATTATATTCCATATTTCACCTATTATTACGCTATATGATTAATTATCATAGAGATTACATATACTAACACTATTACAATAACTCCTATAGAAGATATAGCTAATGGTAGAGTTCTCTTGCGTTGTAAAGCGTTCTGTACGGGTAACCTATTACATTTCTTTCTAAAACCTAAGCATATAAATATTATACCTAAAACTATCATAATACCATAGAAACCAAGTAATATTATGTTGCATATAAATTCATTATCGCCTAGAAACATATCTATTAAGGTTGGAACTAAGTTTATAAAGAAATGCATTACTATGGTTGGTAGTATTGAATTATATCTAGTTGCTATGAATCCTAGATATATACCTAAACAAAACGTTGTCACAAACTGTGGTAGATTTCCATGTAGCAATCCAAACAGTAGTGCCGACATGAATATTCCAAAGCGTTGGCTTACTACAGAAAATCCTTTTAATACAACACCTCTGAATAACATTTCCTCGGTTATGGGTGCTATGATGCATGAGTATATAAACGTTGCTATATAGTAGGTAATACTATTCATAGAGGAATCTAAGACGGATTCAGGAATTATATTATCGAAACCTATAGATATGAATATTGAACACATTATTGATACTACAATTAAACAAGCTCCTTGAAAACACCATGCAATAGAGATATGTCTAGCCATGTTTAAAGTAGTCACTTGTGGTTTACTAAATACCTCTTTAATGGATATGTTTAATAGTTTACAGCCTATCAAAAACGATGTTATATTTGCTATGGTATAGGTTATAGCTATTATATCTAAGTTTACAGAACTGTTATTCATAAAGTCTGTAAGGTTAGAAACGTTACTTCCAAATGTTGCAAACAATGATACTATCATGCTTATTATTATAGCCAACACGTTAGTTAGTAGTAGATGAAGTATTAAAACTAAGCCTGTTCTGTTATATACTCTTCTTATATTTTTCTTTTCAAACTTAGAGGGGTTTTCTGGAATTACACAACCACTAACTGAAATTTGAGGAACTATCTTTCTGTAGTCGTCACGATATTTTATATTTTCCGTATCGTTTTCAAATGGATTAAATCTATTAGGTATAGTTTTAGTATAGTCTACACTTTCAACGCTCATATAGATGCCACCTTTCAAAAAAATTTGCATTACTACTATTATAC
>JAJQGV010000055.1 GCA_021200215.1 Ruminococcus sp.
ATGTAATATTTCCATATAAGTATAAACATACGTACCTAAAAGAAAGATTCCATAGTTAAATATTAAGGAAGTAAAATATTTTTTTAAATTATGGTAAAAACTATTGATTATAATCAAATAGTGTGTTATTATATATATTAAAAACTATAGAGGAGCGTTATAGCAGTGTAATATTATACCATATCTTTACTTTTGCAACTTAAATATATAAACATTATCTTAATTAAGAAAGGAGTATCACCATATACTATTTTTCTATGGTGATGATTTTATGGTAAACATTGTTTTAATAGTAGTACTTACATTATGCTCTGCGTTTTTTTCATGTTCAGAAACGGCTTTTTCTAGTATAAGTAAGGCTAGATTGAAGAACTATGTATCACAAGGTAATAAAAGGGCTAAGATAGCTTTAGATATCGCTGATAACTATGATAAGGCTTTAACTACTATTCTAATTGGTAATAACATAGTAAATATTGCATCATCTTCATTAGCAACGGTAGTATTCACTCAGATGTTAGGTGCTAGTGGTGTAGGAGTATCTACCATAGTTATGACTATAATAGTCTTAATATTTGGAGAGATTACTCCAAAAACCTTTGCTAATGAGAACGCTGAAAAGTGTGCAATAGCCTTTGCTCCAATAATATCGTTTTTAATGTTTTTATTTACTCCAGTAGTGTGGTTATTCTCGCAACTAAAGAAACTGTTAGGAAAGTTCTATAAACAAAGCGATTCCCCTAGCGTAACTGAAGATGAGTTGAAGTACATTATTGAAGAGATTGAAGAACAGGGAGTCCTTGAAGAACAAGAAAGCGACTTAGTACGTTCTGCTTTAGACTTCGATGAGATTACAGTAAACGAAATACTCACTCCTAGAGTTAAAGTGGTGGGTGTAGATATAGATACTCCTATAGATGAGGTAAAAGAGATATTCCTCACCGAAATGTACTCAAGATTACCAGTATATGAAGATACTATCGACAACATAGTCGGTGTAGTAAACCAAAAAGACTTCTTCTATATGCAGAATAAGGGCAAGACAAACCTATCGGAGATAGTTCAAGAGGTTCTACACATCTCGGAACTAAAACTTATAAGTGAGGCTCTAAAAGAGATGCAACTTGCAAAATCTCATATGGCTATAGTTATGGATCAATATGGCGGAACTAAGGGTATTATCACATTAGAAGATATCCTTGAACAACTAGTAGGTGAAATATATGATGAAAATGATGAGGTTGAAGCACCTATATCGGAAGTTTCTAAGAGTTCCTATGAAATATCTGGAGAACTTACTATATATGAACTCTTAAAGTATTTAGAACTCCCAGATGACTATATACAAACTAACGCCACTACAGTAAACGGTTGGATAACTGAAATCTTTGGACATATTCCTACGGAAAATGAAACTATATATACCAACAATGGGTGGTTTATAAAGGTAATATCTACTAAGAACCATCACGTTAAGGAAGTTAATATAACCATTCCGATAGTTTCTACAGAAGATGATTCTAACAAGGAATAATATTATGCATATATACAAAGAACGGAACGTTCAATATGAATCGTTCCGTTAGTCTATTTAACTAATATTCAACAATTATTAACTATTAAACATCTCAGCAAATCTTTTACCCACTTCAAAAGCGTTCTTTAGGTCAGTTTCAGATGGAACGAACTGAAATTTAAATCCATCTTCAAAGACGTTTAACTTTAAGGTATTCATCTTAGCTATTAGATTAGGTACAGCCTCACCACTCCAACCGTAAGAGCCAAAAGCCAAGGCTGGTTTTTTCTTGCAGTTAATAGCATCTATGCAGTTTAATAGGTTACTAACTGGAGCTACAGCGTCGGCATTTAAGGTTGGTGAACCTATTGCAAATCCGTCACAGGAGTTAATCTTACTAGCCAATGTAGATGCATCTTTTGCATTGATATCTAACACTTCAACACAAGCGTTTTCTATAACGCTTTTAATTCCATCTGCAATAGCATAGGCACATTTTTCCGTACAACCATAGGCAGAACAATAGAATATTGGAATAGTAGTAACTTCGTTCTTAACTAGAACACTCCACTCTGCATACTTTTCAAGAGCGTACTCTAAGCGATTCCCCTTAGTTAAGACTGGCCCATGACTAGTACATATAGTATCTATATCAAGATTCTTAATCTTGCTCATACCTGCTACTACAAACTTCTTAAAAGGTGCAAATATAGCGTTGTAGTAACCTAAGAAAGCCTCTTCGTAACCGCTTGGATACGCTATACGACTATCTAATACATAAGGTTCGCAGTAGTGAGAACCAAACATATCACAAGAGAATAGAACTTTCTCCTCTTCACAGTAGGTAAACATACTGTCAGGCCAATGTAGGAACGGAGCATTTATAAACTTTAAAGTCTTTTCTCCTAGGTCGATAGTATCGCCGTCTTTGGCAATGATGGTTCTGTAATCAGTTCTATTGGTAATGTTCTTTAGATATAAACTTCCTGCAGTACTAACTACAACCTCGGCATTAGGACACACCTTTAAGATATCTGCTAAAGCTCCCGAATGGTCTGGTTCGCAATGGTTTAACACTATATAGTTAATATCTTCTGGATTACAAACCTCTTTGATGTTGTCTAGGTAACTATCAAAATAAGAGGCATGGCTTACTTCAATTAAGGCAATCTTATTGCTACCCTTTACTATATATGAGTTATAACTTGTACCATATGCAGTACTCATAACGATATCAAAGATTCTCATATTAGGATTGAGTATACCCACAGAGTACACGCTATCAGAAATTTTAAAAGATGACATAGTATAAAAACTTCCTTTCAAACTGTAATTTTTTAAGTTTACTAATTAAGTATACTTTAATTATATATCCAAAAAAGGCATATGTCAATAGTATTTGATTATTTTTTTGTAAATATTCTACAAAGTATAGTTTAAGCATATCTTATGGTGCTACCACTCTGTGATTTTTCAACGTATAGCCTATTAGTTATGTGTTCTTGAAGTTCTTCAACGTGCGATATAATGCCTACTATTCTATCGTTGGTAGTTAAGCCATCTAATACCTTAATAGCTTGTGGTAACGATAGGTTGCTATCCAAAGTACCAAATCCCTCATCTATGAACATGGCATCTATCTTAATACCACCCGAATGTTGCTGAACCACTTCAGATAGTCCCAATGCTAACGAAAGTGATGCCATAAAGGTTTCTCCACCCGATAACGTAGATGCCGACCTACACATTCCAGTATACGCATCTAAGACTTCAACTTCTAAGCCACCTCTAGACTTTTTAGACGTTCCATGTTCTTTTCTTAACAAGGAATATCTACCATTGGACATAATAGATATCTTATGGTTAGCACTATGTAATACCTTTTCAAAGTAGTATGCTTGAACGTAGCCGTCGAAGGCTATCTTTTCAGATACGTTGTTAAATTTACCACTAGCAACCTTATATAGATATTCAGTATCACGGTATTCTCTCCTTAGACTATCTATAGAACCACTTAACTTAGATACCCTATTGTACACCTTAGAGTTAATATCTAACATATCCTTTAAGATTGAACTCTGCCTTAGTAGAGTATCTCTATGCTCTTTAACTGCTATTAGATTACTCTCTAAACTAGAAGTATCTACCTTTACGCCCTCGCCAATGATTTTTGAGTACTCATTCAACCTACTAGAATAGTCTAACTTAGACTTTTCAAAGCGTTGTACTTGTTTATTTAAGCTATCATACTCACAATACCTATTAAGTAACTCTACATGAGTATCTTCACTATTAATGGAATTTTCTTCTAATAGCTTAATATACTTTTCCTCTAGGTGTTTATTCTTAATAGATTCTTCTTCTAGTTGAGCATTCTTATCCACAATGGAAGTATCTAAGGAGATGTATTCATTATTACAACTTTCGATATTCTTATCGATATCAGCTAATTTAAATATTTGGCTTTGAATATATTTTTCTTCAAGTTCAATATTTCTATAAATATCTCTAAGGGATTTAATTAAATCATATAGTTGGGACTCTATAGCATCAACATCTGTAGAAAGGATTTCAAAAAGCTTAGCCCTCTCTAAGATATCATTTTTTATATGGTTACAAGTGTTCTCTTGTACAGAAAATCTGTTCTGTAGCTGTGAATACTTCTCTTTAAAGGTTTCCAAGGAATCTTTTAAGCGTTCTAGTTGGTCTTTAGATGGTGCATCATTGCACTTAATCGCCCTATTTGGGTGATGTATTGACCCACATACCATACATGGAACACCCTCTTGTAGTTGCTCAGATAGTATTCCTGCAATATTTAAACTATACATTCGTTCACTTTCAGTGTAGGCGTTCTCTTTTTGAGCCTTAACTTCGGTTTGATATATAAAATCTTTCCTTAGAGTTTTAAGCTTATCGATTTCACTTCTATAGTTCTTAATACTTTCTAAAAGTTTCTTAACATCTGTTCCACGTTGAGTAATATCTTTTTTCTTACTAGATAGATTACTTAATAGAATATTAAGTTGCGTATTGGCATCTTTTGAAAAGTCGTAGCCATTATACTTTGAAAGTTTTTCTAATAGCTTAGATTTCTCATCTTGTAGAGCATCTATATTACACTTACACTCATTAAACCTATTCTCAAAAGATATTAACTGTTCTTTAATGTTTTTAACGTTCTGCTTAGACTTACTATAGTTAATATAATCTATTTCAATAGATTTAGCAATATCTAACCGTTTTAAAGTATCTTTAATGAGTAGTATGCTATCTTCATGAGAACATAGTTTTTCTAACTCTGTGGATATTCTATCACGTTTAATAATACTATCGTTTATAGTTTTAAGGTCTGTAATCTGTTTAGATAGAGTATCATACTCAACAGTAACCTTTGCTAAGGAATCTCTATTCTTAGATATACTATCCGATAGAACACCTATATAACCTCTAAGATGTTCTAAAACCTCATCTATATCCTTATCCTCGTCCTTTAAGGTTTTCCAATCCTCAAAACGCTGTGAGTACTCCCATGAACTTTGATATCTAATAGACAGTAACTCAGTTACGGCAGAGTTTAAGGCATTAAAGAAGTCATCTTTAATTGATAGTTTTCTATGTTCAAGAGCATCTATAAACTCCACTATACTTTGAGTACCAAATATAGTATTTAATATATCGCTCTTATCATCACTTTTAGATAGTAAGAACCTTTTAAAATCTCCTTGAGCAATCATGACTATTTGCCTAAACTGATTACAATCTAAGCCTAATATTGTTTCAATGGCTTTCTTTACCTCTTGAGATTTCTCTATAATACGTCCATCTGGATATATTAAAGATACCTTACCCTTTACTTTGCACTTCTGCAAAGTTTCATCTCTAAAGTACTCAGGTGACCTTTCTATGATGTAGGTCTTACCTAGATATTCAAATGTTAGATTAACATATGTATTTTGTTTATATTCTGCAAACTGACTCCTAAACGATTTTACTTCTCTATCTTTACCATTAGCCTCACCGTATAGAGCATAACATATAGCATCAAAGATAGTAGTTTTTCCCGAACCAGTTTCCCCCGATATTAAGAATATGCCATCTTTACTCAACTTAGAAAAGTCTATTTGAGTCTTATTGGCAAACGTACCAAAGGCTTCTAAAGTTAAGATTAAAGGTTTCATATATATAATTAACTCCTATTCCTGTAATTCTTGCAAAGTATTGAACACTTCATGTAGGATTCTTACATAGCTTGGATTCTCTTCTAAATCCTCGCTATAGATATCTCGATAGAAATCCTTAAAGAGTTCTAATACCGACCTATCCTCTACACTGTCGGCAGAAGTTTTAGATGTATCAACATACTTAGTCCTACTATTCTCAAAAGATAGCTTAACAACGTTAGGATATACATTCCTAACCTTATCCATAGCACCCACAATGTAATCCTCATCTGTGAGTGTAACCGACATATAATCATCAGTATTGATGGCGTTCTCTAAAATATCTTTAAGAGTACCTTTAGCACATCTTAAATCACGTTTAGGCACTAAAGGAATTTCCTCAAACGATACGTTACCTTTCTGTTTAATATCCACAATAGTTAAAGATTTCTCTTCTATCTCATCAAGGCTGTACTTTAAAGGAGAACCACAATATCTAACCTTACCCTTTACAACCCAATATGGCTTATGGATATGCCCCAATGCAGTATAGTCGAAAGTTTTAGCAAACATAGAAGCATCTATTTTTTGAGTTCCACCCAAATAGTTTTCAAAGAGTTCTATCTCATCTTGAGTATTCATAATAAACTGATGTGCTACTATAATATTCCTCTTAGTAGTATCCACATTAGCATTTTTGATAATAAACTTAAAAGCATCGTTTAGAGTATCTACATCTACACCGTTAGATACTCTAACGTTCATAGTACTTATATATGGCATTAGATATACGTTTAACTCTCCAAAATCATCGAAGAGAGTTTCTTTTTGAATACTACCATCATAACGGTTGGATATGTATATGTTATCTCTTTTTAGTATGGAACTTCCAAAGGATAGTCTTTCAACGCTATCATGATTACCACTAACTATGTATATTGGAACATTTAAATTGAAGAACCTTTCCAAAACATCGTCAAACAGATTCACTGCCTCAATCGATGGAATACTTCTATCGTAGATATCCCCTGCCATGAGTACGGCATCTACATTTTTAGATTCAACTAGGTTTATAATCTGCTCGATAATATACTTTTGGTCATCTATAAAAGATAGATTTTCTAAACGCTTACCTAGGTGTAAATCACTAATATGTAAAAATCTCAAAGTAAAAAGTCCTTTCTACAGTTTATTGTATAGCAAAAAACGAGCAGATTACTCTACTCGTCAAAGCAAATATAAGGGTGGGAGATGAGAATCGAACTCACGACCTTCGGGACCACAATCCGACGCTCTAACCAACTGAGCTACACCCACCACAAAACGCGCTATGCTGGACTCGAACCAGCGACTTACTGCTTAGAAGGCAGTTACTCTATCCAGCTGAGTTAATAGCGCATGGATAACATGGATAAATAAAATTTTAATATGTATACTTGAATCCTAATCAAGCATAAGCGGATGATGGGAATCGAACCCACGTAACCAGCTTGGAAGGCTGGAATTCTACCATTGAACTACATCCGCAACGTTTACAAGAGTTTCTTGAGCTTTCCCTTGCGACTTATTTAGTATATCATAATATTTTGAATCTGTCAAGGGATTTTTAAAATTTTTTTTAATTTTTTTTTAAAATATCGGAACGTACATACTACGTTCCGATATTGTATAACATTATCAATCTAAGCTAACGACTATTTCACCATCTTTTGCCACAACGTTGATAGCTTTCTTTAAGTGGTTAGTAGAGTTATCTATTATAAGTTCAGCTACCTTATCTTCAATGTTGGTACGAATAACCTTTCTGATATCTCTAGCACCATGCTTATTACTATAAGACTTATCTGCAAGTATGGATAGAACTTCATCGGAATAGTTTAAAGTTAAATCTCTTTCTTGTAGAGGTTCAACCATTTCATCTAGCATAAGTTTAGAAATCTTCTCATAAGATGGTTTTTCTAACTTGTTAAACACTACTACTTCATCTATACGACTTAAAAATTCAGGACGTAAGAACTCTTTAAGACCTTTCATAGCCTTATCCTTTGAGATGTCCGTTTCAGTCTTATTGAATCCAACACCAGTAGATGTATCGGTTGAACCTGCATTCGAAGTCATAGCTATGATAGTATTTTCAAAGCTTACAGTTCTACCTTGAGCATCGTTAATCTTACCCTCATCTAAAATTTGTAATAGAATGTTCATAACGTCTGGGTGTGCTTTTTCTATCTCATCGAATAGCACTACAGAGTATGGTCTACGCCTAATCTTTTCGGTAAGTTGACCTGCCTCATCGTAGCCAACGTATCCTGGAGGTGAGCCTATAATTCTTGAAACAGAATGTTTCTCCATAAACTCGGTCATGTTCAACTTAATTAAAGGCTCTGCGGAATCGAACATTTCCTCGGCAAGAACCTTTACCAATTCAGTCTTACCCACACCAGTAGGGCCAACGAATATAAATGATGCTGGACGCCTACGCTTAGCAAGTTGAACTCTAGTTCTCTTGATTGCTTTTGCTACGAGTTCGACTGCCTCATCTTGACCTATTATGCGTTTTTTAAGTTGATTTTCAAGGTCAGATAGACGTTTAAACTCCGTTTCAGCAATCTTGTTAGCAGGAATACCCGTCCAAAGTTCTATAACCTTAGCTAAATCATCGGCTTCAACGTAGATATTATTAACCTTAGGTTCAAGTTTATTAACCTCTTCTTCGCATCTAATAATATCAGATTTCACTCTAGCTATAGCCTCAAAGTCGGGATTATCACTATCGTCAAGGTTTTTTTGTAACTCTTTAAGAGTATTTAACTCTTTGCGTTTTTTATCATAGTCGGCAATCTCTGTACTAGAGATTGACTTACAAGCACAACTTTCATCTAATAGGTCAATAGCCTTATCGGGAAGGAATCTATCAGTAATATATCTTTCAGATAGTATAGCACACATTCTAACTAAATCATCTGTGATATGTACTCTGTGATACTTTTCATAGTATGATTTAATTCCCTTTAATATATCAACCGTTTCATCGATAGTAGGCTCGTTTACGGTTACAGGTTGGAAACGTCTTTCAAGTGCAGAATCCTTTTCAATATACTTTCTGTACTCATTGAATGTAGTAGCACCTATAACTTGAATCTCACCCCTAGAAAGTGCAGGTTTTAAGATGTTTGCGGCATTCATAGTACCTTCAGAATCGCCAGTACCAACTAAGCTGTGTACCTCATCTATAAATAGTATAACGTTACCCTCAGATTTTACTTCATCTACTAAGCCTTTAATTCTGCTTTCAAACTGTCCTCTAAATTGAGTACCTGCCACTAAAGCAGTTAAGTCCATAAGATAGATTTTCTTATTCAATAGATTGAATGGAACTTCACCATCACATATCTTTTGAGCGATACCCTCAGCCACAGCAGTCTTACCGACACCAGGTTCACCTATTAAACATGGATTATTTTTAGTTCTTCTTGATAGTATCTGTATCACTCTATAAATCTCTCTATCTCTGCCAATAACGGAATCTATTTCACCGTTTTCAGCCTTTCTGCTTAAATTAGTACAGTAGCCTTCTAAGAACCTCAACTTTTTCTTTTTAGAATTAGAACCTTTAGACTTTTTGTTTTTACCAGTAGGTTTACTTTCTTTGGATTCTACTATATCATCGTTGCCAGAGGTTTCCGAAGTATCTTCAGAACTAGGAATAAAGTTTGATATGTTCTGTTTTTCAAAGTTCTTAAAAATATCGGACTTACCATTAAATAGGTTTTGGATAAAAGGGGGCATAGTATCAGAGCCACCTAATTCAAATTCATCACCGTCCATAAGTTCATCTACATAGCCATCGAGTCTATCCAATTCCTCTTCGCTAATACCTAAACTTTGGATATATTGTTCAATCTGTGGGATTTTAAGTTCTCTAGCACACTTAATACATAGACCCTCATTTTTCTTTTCTGAACCAGAAATAGTAGATATAAATACTGTTGCTGGTCTTTTTTTACATCTTGAACAAGTCATCATCATAATAAAAATTCCTCCAATCTTTTGTGTCAAATACCACCCAACATATGGATAAGGCATATATATTATATACATTATACCAAAAAAACATTAAACTATGATTAACCATCTGTCAACATTTTTAAAACATCTAAGTTGTAAATGGTCTTAAATAGTTTAGTACTTTGGATAACTTCATCATTAAGTAGTTCCGACGTACCTCCACTTGAATATACGAACAGTTTAACTACCACCGATGCTAAGATTACAAGTATCATACCCTCAGCAATACCCAATATAGCCCCAAGGAGTCTATCTGAAGCAATTGCTAAACTAGGTAGAGAATCATTGTTTTCAAAACTCTTAGATACCATCTTTACTAATATCATAATTATTAAGAATACCACAAAGAATATTGCCATCTTAATAATGTATATTACTATAGGTCTAATGAAGTTCTGTTCTATATGCTCTGCTGCGGTTTTACTATCTTGTAGTAAAATGCTTGCAGTACTGTATAGCATATTAGAATCCGACTTTAAAGTATTCATCATATAGTCTACAGCAAAAGATGGTATTATACTCTTTAAAGGTTCAGAAATAGCATCTTCTATACTTTCGCCTAACAATATATCAATCTTTTCTTTAGATATTAACTCTGAACCATCATCACCATTTATAGCGTTGTACAAACTCTTTGAAGAGGATATAACACTTTCTAGCTTATCCTCACCTATTATAATGCCATAGGTATCCTTTTTAATTCTAGCACATATAGAACTAGCCACATTGTTATCTTCTAAGACATCTTGAACGTCTATAACTATTTGATTACTTAACACACTGTCGTATGTAGGTTCAGCGACCGAATCGGCAGTGATACTACCTAATAGTATCGCAAAGATGTAACCTATCACAGATATAAACGTCTTAGAAAAGCCTCTTTTAACGTTGACTATTAAAAGTATGAGTATTATTAAAATAGTTGCACCATCGAATATCAAGCTACCGTAGGATATATTTTCAGTCAATTCCAGCATTAAAAAACCTCCTTAAAACAACTAATCAGATTGATATTCAATCTTATTTATAGAATCATAAGATATTAAGAAAATCTCATCATCTATCTTTATAAAGTTTTTGTACACATCAGAAACTTCAGAAGTTGCTAATAGTGTACCCTCGAAGTTATACGTTTCAAGGGCAGTATTTCTTAAAACGTATACAAGACCATCTTCGATGTATATCTTTTTTATATCGTTATCCACTACTAGTTCAATAGGTGTAGACTCATAGTTATCCATTAACAACATTGTAGTCTTACGACGTTCTTCATTCTCAAATATTATGGCACACTTACCATTTTCAGAATAACCAGATATTAAATCATTCTTATAGGAATACCCGCCTAACTGATTTCCTTGCATATCATAGTATGCACATTTTGTATCACCAAACAGAAATATATTGCCATCGTCGGTCATCTGTATATCTAAGCATAGTGTTTCTAATGGTTGACTAGTCCAAGTATCTTCTTGACTGTTAAAGTTTAAATACATAACTTTAGTTATAATTTGACCTTCAAGGGCATCTACAGTAGCCACAATACAGCCGTCATTACTATTAGTAAAACATAAATCTTCGATTCTGTCAACACACCCACGATTATATACTTCTTCACCATGTTCATTATATATAGTAAGTTCACAAGAATACATCTCTGCTGTAGTAATAACAGCAACATAACCTTTTTCATTGATTCTTGCAAATACTATGCTATTTTCCATCTCTCTAGTATATATAGTATTTCTTGAGCCTTCAACCTTAAAGTTTTTTCCACCACTTTCATATACTAAAGCTCTCTTATTTGAAGTCTTTAGTATAGAGTTTGAATAGTCATGTTCACGAGTATCTTTAAGTTCACCATTAGTAGAGTATATATACATATGAGTATCACTTAACATTACAAAGTTATTACCCATCTTACCAAATTGATAGTCTATATCATCATTAGTTACAGATATTGGGAAGTTTCCTTCCATAAGAGTTCCACTATTTACCACTATTTGAGTGCTTGAACCCCACAACTTTCTAAACGCTTTAGATATATCATTTCTAAATATGAATACTAGTACTCCAACGATTACTATTAAGAATATCGCTATAATAATAGCAACTTTCTTACCTTTAGAGTCTTGTTTATAAATTTCCTTAGACATAAAACATCTCCTAAAAACAGATATTAATAGTATACCTTATTTAAATACAACCCATGAGCCATAGCAGTACGTCCAGCCTTTAAACGATTCTTAGAATCTATAATATCTGGTATTTGATTAGGTAGTATATATCCCTCATTTACATCTAATAAAGTTCCTACAAGTATCCTAACCATATTATACAGAAAACCGTTGCCTTTTACAAGTACTTTTATTAAATTTCCGCAACTTTCTATATTAAAATCATAGATTGTGCGAATAGTGTCAATATTATCATCTTTGACTGCCGAAAAACTTCTAAAATCATGAGTACCTACGTAATGCCTAGATGCTTCCTTAATTAAATCTATGTTAATAGGTCTACGATAATGCAACTGTAAATCTTCAGCGAACGGATTCTTACTTTCACAATTATGTATTAGATATACATACTCCTTATACTTGCAATCGAAACGTGAATGAAACTCCTCTGGAACTTCCTCACAACTCAAAAATGATATATCATTTGGAAGTAGGTTGTTACAACCCCTTAATAGACCTTTAATATTTATGCTACTGTTAGTATGTACATTAAATACGTATCCATTAGCATGGACTCCCGTATCGGTACGAGAACACCCCACCATAGTTATAGGCTCATTCAACACTTTAGATATATGTCTTTGTACTACCTCTTGGATAGTTAGTACATTGGGTTGTATTTGATATCCATGATAGTTTGTACCTCTATATGCCATAATTATCTTCAAGTTTCGCATTTAAAAATCCTTTCGCTATAAAATAATTCTATACATAATATGTATTATATCATAAATTTACATTATTTCAAAGTAATATTTTAAATTTCTAAAAAAATTTTTCAGTATATACTATATTTAAAATACAACAACGTTCACCACCAATACAGATGTTGTAACTGTTAAAGCTAAGTAATCAGAAGGTTTTGCTTTTAACTGTTTTAATCTAGTTCTGCCATCACCACCATGATAGCATCTACATTCCATAGCTAAAGCCAACTCATTAGAACGCCTAAATGCCGATATGAACAAAGGTATCAAGACAGGAACTATAGCAGATGCTCTCTCTTTTAATGAGCCTACCTCGAAACTTGCCCCCCTAGATTTCTGTGCTGAGATTATCTTATCAGTTTCATCTATAAGTAGTGGAATGAATCGTAAAGCTATGGTCATCATCATAGCAAGTTCATGAACGGGCACATTTAATCTTTTTAATGGAGAAAATAGTCTTTCAATGCCATCGGTTAAGTTCACTGGTGATGTGGTATAGGTCAATATTGATGAGCCTACTATCAACATTATAATTCTAATCGTATTGAATATACATTCATGTAGACTATCATCGGTAATCTCTAAAAAGCCCCACTTCCATAATGTCTTATCACCTTCTATCATAAATAGATTTAATATCGCTGTGATTACTATTATTGGCATTATAGGTTTTAGACTTTTCCACATTAATTTTATTGGAATCTTAGTCATAAACCAAACTATCCAAGCGAATAGAGTCCCTACAATTAACCCATAGAAACTATCTGTAGCGAATAGTATAGCTATGTATAGTGCTGTCATAATGATTTTAAATCTAGGGTCTAACCTATGGATAATACTATCCTTAGGAAAGTACTGCCCTAATGTGATATCTTTTAACATATATCAACTACCTTTCTATCTAATAAAATCTTTGCAACATTCTAAAATGCTAGGAACTAGATTTGCTTTTTTTACTCCAATAGCTCTTATAATATATTCTGTAGCAACTTCTTTAGTATTTTTAGTATCATCTACTAATATAGCCGATATTTGACAGAATTGACTATATACTAAGTTAGAACTTAAGACGCTATTACTTTCCAATCTATTTTCTATTATATTTCTTTTTTGCCAAATACTCATCACATCACTATTTAAAGAATCAAATTCTTCTAATAGAGATTGAGGTTTTATGCTAGTAAAAGCCTCTTTTATACATTTAATCTTTTTAATATTTACGCTTAAATATTCCCTTGCAAAATCTATTACCGAGTTATAGCCGTTATCATTGCTAACAATATATA
>JAJQGV010000138.1 GCA_021200215.1 Ruminococcus sp.
ATTAGAGAGTGGACAAAATAGAGAATAATATTTGCCATGACTTTTTTATAAAAAAAAATTCCCCATAGATGTTATCCATGGGGGATATATTAAAGCTGTCTATCGGATTCGAACCGACGACCTCTTCCTTACCAAGGAAGTGCTCTGCCTACTGAGCTAAGACAGCATCAATGCAACAATAATATGATAACACATATTAAAGAAAAAGTCAAGAGAAAATTTAATATTTTTTGAAAAAAAATAAAAAAATCAAGAAGTATGTAAGACGCATATTTCTAACCAAATATGTATTATGATAAGAATATACATCTTACAAAAGCAATCCACTCTCATAGCGTATGCTAACGCATAGACAAAAGCTTTTTACTCGATACACTATCCTATCAATAGCTATATGCGAATCTCTCTGTGAGGAACTGGAGTTGAAAACACTATTTGAGTAGAAGTATTACCAAAACCTTGTAGATGACCTATAAACATATCTAGTTCTTGAGTACTTGGAAATGCCACTTTTATAAGCATAGAGTAGTCACCCGTTACACAATTACACTCCAATACGTTCGGACAATCTCTAACGAAAGGATAGAATTCATCTTTCTGTTTAGCAGTCAGTTCCAAACTTATAAAGGCAGTAATGTGATATCCCAACTTTTGAATATCCAATGTGGTATTGTAGCCAGTAATAATTCCTCGTTTTTCTAGCTTATCGATTCTTGAAGATACTGCTGGAGCAGATAGAAAGACCTTAGATGCCAACTGTTTTAAGGGATATCTAGCATTCTCCTGTAAAAGATTTATCAACATTGAATCTACTTTATCCATAAAAAAGACCTCCTAATATATTGAACGTACACACTTAGATTCATAATATATATATTTTAACTAATATATGCATAACAAAATAGGCATACCAGTCCATAATCTAAACCGATACGCCCCATTGCGTTAATTACATATTAATTATACTACACACTATATGAACAAATCATCACAAAACTGTTAATAAAGTATGTATTTTTTAATTTAAGAAAGTCAATCAGCCTTTTTAGAGGCATTAGAAAGGATTGATTTCGTCTTTCTTACACTTTCCAGACCATTCATCAATGCTTGTTCAGAAGACATTAAGTTTTTTAAGATAAGTTCATTGGTAACCTTCTTTAGGTCATCGGATTTATTTTGAGCATTATTAACTATATCGTTAGCCTTGTTTTGAGCCTTAGCAATTATAGTCTTAGCTTCTTTTATAGCTTCTTGTGTTATGTTATTCTCACTAATTAAGGTTTTAACTCTAGCATCGGTAGTCTGTAGTAGCGATTTAGAACGTTCCTCAGCGGTATTAATAATATCATTAGCCTTAGCATTAGCCTCAGCGACTATCTTATCCTTTTCATTGTCCACGTACCTAGCACGTTTAATCTCTTCAGGGAGATTCTTACGCATATCCTCAATTATGTCTTTAACCTTTTCGGCATCTATAAGGCTCTTATTAGCGAAAGGCATGGTCTTAGCGTTGTTCACAAGTTCTTCCAATTGATTGATACTTTCATCTATAGTTTTCATAATCATCACTCTTTCCAATCTATTTACTTTAACTAATACCTATATGATTTAAAATCAATTTTGGGTCAACCTTTTTGAAATATCATCTAATATTTCAGCAGGGACGAAACTTCTTATATCACCACCAAACATAGCTATCTGTTTAACGACACTCGAACTAAGGTACATATTTTCCGATGCAGTAGGAATGAACACCGTTTCAGCATCTGGATAGAGTTTTCTGTTAGCTAAAGCCATTTGAAACTCATACTCAAAGTCACTAACAGCTCTAAGACCTTTAACTATAGCACAAGCGTTGACTCTTTGAACATAGTCAGCAAGTAGACCATCTAAGATGTCTATTACTACGTTATCCATATGACTAGTAACACGTTCTATCATAGTTATTCTTTCCACTGGTGAAAAGCTAGGTTTTTTAGTAGGGTTTACCGATACCAATACTATTACCTTATCGAACATCTTAGATGCACGTTTAAAGATATCCACATGGCCTAAGGTTACGGGGTCAAAACTTCCAGGGCATACTGCAATTCTTCTCATCATAGAATCTCCTCTAACCCGTAGGTATATAGAGTAACTTGAGTCTTACCATAGGAGTATTTTTTCTTTAGTATCAAATCCCCCACATTTTCGGGTAGATTTAAATGTTTCTCATGTTCGCAGACAACCTTAGCACCATAATTTAATCTATCTTGTAACATAGGTAGTACCTGCTGTATTATATCCTTAGAGTAAGGGGGGTCTAATATAACTATATCGAACTTTTGAGAGGTAGTAGCAATAAAATCTAAGCTGTCCATATTAAATATTTTAGCCTGTTTAGAAAAGCCAACGGTTTCTAAATTTTCTCTAGTACAGTCTATAGATGCCTTAGACTTATCCACAAAGAATACCAAGTTAGCACCTCTGCTTAAAGCTTCTATACCCATTTGACCACTTCCCGAAAATAGGTCTAACACAGTAGAGCCTTCTATTTCGAACTGAATGGCAGAATATATAGCTTCTTTCACCTTATCGGTAGTTGGACGTACGTCTAAGCCGTCAAGAGTCTTTAACTTTCTGCCTCTAGCAGAGCCTGTTATAATTCTCATAATAAAAATACCTCGTAATACTTATTTATTTCCACTCACACACCCTTGTGGAGTATAACTCTATAACACATTTTAACATTTGTACTAGGTACAAACTACATAACATAATTATTATATACTAAAATTTTTGATTTGTCCATAGTATATTATAAAGTATTTTGTGCTATTTCTCAAAATATTTTCTATAAATATTGCCTTTAATAAAAAAATAGAGTATAATAATATAGTATAGGCAATTTTTTAAATTTATTGAAAGAAGTGTTCGTATGGATATTCAACCTAATGATATTTTAACTATGAAGAAATCTCACCCTTGTGGTGAAAATAAGATGCTGGTATTACGCTCTGGTGCAGACTTCAGAGTTCGTTGCGTTAAATGTTCAAGGGAGTTTATTATTACACGTAATAGGTTAGAAAAGAACGTTAAGAACATTATTAAGCCTATATAATCTACATTGTGTAGTATAGATTAAAATTTTTATCTAAGGAGATTTATATGTTTGAGAAATTACAGTTAATGGAAGAACGCCTAAATGAATTGAATGAAAAACTATCCGACCCTAACGTTATTAGCGATACTAAACAGTATGCCGAGTTGATGCGTGAACATAAACAGTTGACTCCTATTATTGAAAAGTTTAAAGAGTACTGTTCCGCTAAGGATAGTTTTAATGAAGCTAAAGAACTCTTAGACGCTGGCGGTTTAGATGAGGAACTTAAGGAAATGGCTCAAATGGAGTTTAAAGAAAGCAAAGAAAGTATGGAAAACATAACTAACGAACTAAAGGTTATGTTACTACCTCATGACCCTAATGACGATAAGAACGTTATTATTGAAATTCGTGGTGGTGCAGGTGGCGAAGAAGCGTCATTGTTTGCAAATTCATTATATAGAATGTACACCATGTACGCTGAAAGTAAGGGTTGGAAACAAGAAGTATTAAGTGCTAATCCTACTGAATTAGGTGGCTTTAAAGAGATTAGTTTCTCTATTGAGGGTGAAGGAGCATACTCAAGATTGAAGTATGAAAGCGGTGTACACAGAGTTCAAAGAGTACCTGAAACCGAGAGCCAAGGTAGAATACACACATCTACTGTAACCGTAGCAGTTCTAGTAGAGGCAGACGAAGTAGAACTTGAAATTAATCCAACTGACTTAAAGATAGATGTTTTTCGTGCATCTGGTGCGGGTGGACAGCATATCAATAAGACGGAGTCTGCAGTTAGAATCACTCATTTACCTACTGGTGTAGTCGTAGAGTGTCAAGACGAACGTTCTCAATACAAGAATAAGGACAGAGCTATGAAAATCTTACGTTCAAGATTGTATGATAGTCTACTTGCTGAACAGAACGAAAAGATAGCCTCTGAAAGACGTTCTCAAGTAGGTACTGGCGATAGAAGTGAACGTATTAGAACCTACAACTATCCACAAGGCAGATTTACCGACCATAGGATTAACTTAACCATATACCAACTTGAAAGTATTCTTAATGGTAACCTCGATGAGGTATTTGACGCTTTAGCTACTGCTGACCAAGCACAAAAACTCGCTATGCAAGAAGGTGACTAACTTATGGATACTCTAATGTTATCCTCTAGTGAAAAAGACTTAATTAAGGCTAGTGAACTTTTAAAAAATGGTCAAGTAGTGGGAATACCTACAGAAACCGTATATGGTTTAGGTGCAGATGCTACCAATCCAAAGGCTGTTAGAGAAATCTTTAGGGCGAAAGGTCGCCCTATGGATAACCCTTTAATAGTACATATATCTAAAGTCGATGACGCTTTAAAGATAGCTAAAAATATCCCTCAAATATTCTTTGATTTGGCTGAAAAGTTTTGGAGTGGTGCTTTAACTATGATAGTCCCTAAAAAAGATATCATACCGTACGAAACTTCTGGTGGTTTGGATACTGTCGGCATTAGAATGCCATCTCACCCCATAGCTAAAAGGTTAATAGAACTCTCTGGAGTACCTATTTCAGCACCCTCAGCGAATACTTCAGGATATCCTAGTCCTACTACTGCTCAACACGTATTACACGATATGAACGGTAAGATATCTGCTATAGTAGATGGTGGTGAATGTTCTGTAGGTGTAGAAAGTACTGTAATCTGTTTCGATGATTCTAATACCGTTAGAATACTCCGTCCAGGGTATATAACTCCACAAGACCTACAGACCGTAGCTAAGAACGTCATCTTAGATAAGGGCATACTTTCCGAAGTCAACGCAGATGAAAAAGTATCTTCTCCAGGAATGAAATATAAACATTACTCTCCTACTGCCGATGTTAAAATCTTAGAGGGTAATCTAAATAGTTTCATAGAGTATGTATCTAAGCATAATCAAGATGGTGTATACTCACTAATATTTGAAAGCGATGTTAAAAACTTTCCATTTAAGTATTTAAGCTATGGCGATTCCGATTTGGAACACGCTCAACAGATATTCTCTAAGCTACGTGAATTAGATACCCTTAATGCCAAGGTTGTTTATGTCAGAAAACCTAATCTTGATGGAGTTGGTTTGGCAGTATATAATAGGCTTATTAGAGCCTCTGCTTTTGAAATTATAAAACTTTAGAAAAGGGAGTTAATCTATGGAAAAAAGAATTATTAATACTGAAAAATCTTTAATTGTGGGATTGACTGGTCAGACTGGTGCAGGTAAAACTACAGTATCTGAGATGTTTTTAGAAAATGGTTTTTATATCATAAATGCGGATTTAATCGCTAGAATGGTTATGGATAAGGATACTCCTTGTCTTAATGATGTAGTTTCTGCCTTTGGAAACGATATTCTAAATGAAAACGGCGAACTTAATCGTAGACGATTATCTGACATAATATTCAATGATAAAAATCAACTGGAAAGATTAAACTCTATAACCTATCCATATATTGTTGAGAAAATTCAAGTTATGATTAACAGTGCATTAACGTTCTGTTCTAACAAGATTCTAATAGATGCTCCTACCCTCTTTGAGAGTGGCTGTAACAAACTTTGCGATATAATAGTTTCTGTAGTATCTAATAGAGATTTAAGGCTTAGAAGAATAATCTCACGTGATAATATAACTAAGTCACAAGCTGAAAGTAGGATTAAATCTCAACTTAGTGAAGATTTCTTCCGTACCCACTCAGATTATATTATTGAAAACAATACATCTATACAAGATTTACAACTTAAATCTTTAGATGTAATATCTAAAATAGTATTGTAAATTTAAACTTAACACGCCCACGTAGGGCGTGTTATATTTTTAAAAGTTGCAAGTTACCACCTTATAGAACGTTTCAAATTCCACGTGTTGACGATGTGCTATTAAATTTCTAGCATGACGGAGTGTTTTAATCATATTCCAATCGTAGAAATTATTTCTTATTTCACTAGTACCTTCGAGTTTTTTATTGCACATATCCACAAGTGTACCTAATTCCATATCCATAGGGGTATCTAGGTCTATAGACTGACATTCTTTAACCCTTGCCTTTTGAAAGTTCGCAGATACTATATGATAATACTTTTTAATAAAGTTTAGTCTTTCCTTTTCTATTACAGGAAATAGTACTTGTTCTTGTGCTGACCATAATAAATAATCAAACTCTCTTTTAGTCATTTGAAATATTCTAGCCTTGTCATTGGTATATACATGATTACAAACGTTTTGAACGGTCTTTTCTGGATATCTAATAAGACCATAATAGTTTTCTATTAAGGCATCACATAGTTCAATATCTAGGCACGATATACTAGAAGATATCTGTGAAACGTAAGTTTTAATAGTTTCAGGTTCATTTATATTTCTAACTCTGTGCATAGCGAACATTAATACATCGTAGTTAAATATATGGTCATTCCACGATATAACATCGGTGTTAGGACTATTGACAAACATTTTGTGAATGTACCCTATTTCCATACATAGTATAGTATTAACGTTAGTATAGTTTACTTTCTTTCGTTGAATCTCGCAAATGCTGTTTATCCATCGATTTTCTAAGCGTTCAGGAACGTTGTATAACCAAATAGTTCTATTGTTTAGAATACCTATATCTAAGATATATTCAATTATAGAGTTATTTTCATCATAGTTTAGTATCTGTTCTGGTGATGCATACTTTTTAAGTAACATAATGCCTAAGTTATCATTTTGAACGTTAGAGCAGTCTATTCTATTAAAACTCATAGTATTTCTGTTAGGATTTAAATTTTTTATCTTATCCATAAAACTATCATGCCAAGGAATCTTTTGAGGTACGAACATTAGTATAGAATTCTTACTTTCCAGTGACTGCGTTATGCAGTTCATATATTCCGAAGCTCCAATAACGCCAGTCCACCACATTTCAGAGGAACTTCTCATATCAAGCCAAGCCTTCTTTCTTTAATATTTTAGTAGAGTAATCTAACATATCGAAAGCGAACTCTTTGCTACCGAAGTAGTACTTGTAGGCATTATGTGATAGGAAAAACTCATCATCGTTTACTCTATTAACCACTCCTAGTATATATAATAGGTCAATACCGTTTTGAATATCTTTTATATAGGCATCATCTAAGTCGAATATACTTAACACCTTAGATATATCTTCTATGGTAAAAGTATCTACGTTAGAATGTTCGTACAGATAGTATACTATGCCATACAACGTTGAAACTACTAAGTTATCATTTTCCGAATTGCCAATTATGGTCTTTAAGAACGTTGATAGTGTAGCATCTATGAAAGTATCATTACATAGTGCCGAGTATATTACATCTTGTGTGAGTTCATAGTTAAAAGTATCATTAAATAGTTCAGGACGTTTAGATACTTCAGATAGTATCTGTTTAGATATGTCCCTAACCATCTTTGGACTTCCAAACGTAAGTGATGCTAACATGATTCTAGTATTTAAGTTGTTTATAGATATCTTAGAGGCGTTAAGGTAGTCATTAAACATATCTATAGTTTCATCGTAGGTTAAAGGCTTTAAAATATTGCAAGTGATTCCTAAGTCTTTAGCGTAGTCTATAAATCGTTGAGTAACCTCTGCCATCAAAATGAATCTAAACCTGTCCTTAAACTGCTTAGATAGTTTCCTAAGAATATACATAGGTACACTTTCAAGGGTAGTAATACACGATTCAATGAACATATCAGCATTATCTATAAGTAAATAAACTTTCTTATTAGAATGTTTGTTAATATATCTAGTCATAGAAGTTTCAAAGGTAGACCAATCATTAAATGCATTTATCTTAATCCCCAGCGTTTTACAAGCCTCTATAATAGATTGTAGATTAGACATATCATCGTTTAGGGCATCTATTTTAAGTACTATATTGTTGGCATTACCTCTTAAGGTATCTGATATAGTATCTAATATGAAAGTCTTACCGAAGTAAGGTCTACCGAGTAATAGACTACTTACTCCTTTATAAGTATATTCCTTAATGAAGTTACATCTAAAGTTAGTGGAGTACGAAATACTTCCAGATGCATTGCATAGACTACATACCTTTAAAGCTATCTTTCTAATGTTGCTAGGTATAGTAGTTAAGAACATTATAACGCATCTATCGGCAACTATTATCTTATTACCATTAGATTTCTTGTCCATTACCTCAAGAATATACTCTCTTTCACGCAGATTTAAAGCGTAATCCATAATAATAAAGGTATCCTCTGTAATATCTAAGGCATCTAAGCGACTCTTTGCCTGTGCGATGTTATATATTTGATTCAAAAATACAGTCTTTTCTGGAATCACATATAGTTGGCTATTAGATTTTTCATAGTTGGATAGTACCATTCTAAAGGTATGATTATCTATTTCTATAGCCCTTTCTATACTAAAACCAATATTAGTCAAGATATTATATACCACCTTAGTATCAGTCTGTCCCTTAGACCATGAACCTATTAGCTCATCGGACTTAACATGGTCATATGAACCTGCAAATAGTTTCATTACTATAGGTCTAATAGTTTTGTTATAGAACTCATTCATAAAGATGTATCCATTAGGCGACCTTAAGTCATCGGCATAGTTATTGCAGAACTCAGTAAACTGTTTAAATATCTCATCGTACTGATTAACGTTAGAATCTTCTAATACTTTAGGGAACTCCTCACCGTTATGATACATACTCAATAGAGTATCTGCCATGCTATACATATCATCATTGATATACTCTACCATATTGGTATAGTAGTCACTGTCATAGCCTATAGAGTTTCCAACTTGATATATAGTATCATTTCTAGGGGCATAACTCTCTTTAGATACCTTTAAGGCATACTTTTCAAGGCATTCTAAGAAAGTGTTATAGAATCCAAAGTTGTTGAGTTCTGTTATAGCATCTTTTATGATATTTTCCACACTTAGTATGTTAAACATAACCTCTCGATTAGGTAAGCTTTCATTTAAGAAGAGTCTATCTATGCGACACTTAAAATCTTTAGATATACTTTCAACATCGCATTCAACTTTAGATGCCTCTTCTAGGTAAGGAATAAGTTCATCACTAAAGCCACCTATATCTTTTAGATACAATTCTATTAAGTTTACACTTCCAATATTTAACTTATTAACATGGCTCTTAATAGCATCTTTCCAAGAATTAACATATCTACACTTTTGGAGATGTTTTTTTATTCTCTCATCGATAGTAAAGCCATCTATGGAATCAACGTTAGCGTTTAGATATGGAATATACTCATTGTTTAATATAAAATAATCGGTCTTTAAGAGGTCGCAGTAATAGTAGTTACTATTGAATACTTCACTGTTAAGGCAGGTATATATATACTCAAGAGTCTTTTTAAGGCACACCATACCTACCTTATCCATCTTAGAAGATTCATCACTATTAGAACTCTTACTCAAACTTTCTATACTTGTTTTAATGCACTTGTTTAGACTATCTTTTAAAGTTCTGTAGTGTTCAATGTTAGCTTCATTGATGTAATTCATATCGAAGTTAGTAATCTTTTCCATACACTGGAATAGAAACGTTAGTACATTAGTAAATTTTTTTATAAACGTAGTCTTGTAACATACATTGATATCATTTTCATTATGTTTACTGTTCACTAGTAGCTCGTGTAGATACGAAGATATCTTATCATTAAGCTGAACACCTGATAACATATGTCCGTCATCATCGGAGAATGGATAACAGTACTGTTTTATCTGTCCCAAGACTTTAAAGTTACCTAGTGAAAGTTCCTTAATTAGATAGTAAACGTGTCCACC
Source organism: Ruminococcus sp. (assembly GCA_021200215.1). GTDB lineage: Bacteria > Bacillota > Clostridia > Oscillospirales > Ruminococcaceae > UBA5884. The sequence continues at coordinate 9,903 of JAJQGV010000138.1, forward strand.
ACTGCATGAGAATAGCCCTTTAGTTACAGATATCATACCCTTGTGAGTCCAAATGCTAGTTATCTGTTCGCAGTATGTAAGCATTTGATTAGCTTGTTGCCTTATGTTAAATACTATCTCGTTTTTCTTATCGAAGATTCTAACTCCCAAAATGTAATCCATATTGTAACCCACATCTTCAAATATGGATAATATTCCGTTAAAACCTTCTATCTTAGAGGTTATAGAGATATCCATGCTTTGTACCAATGAGTTCATATATGACATATAGTTGTAACATTCATTAGACTTATTCTTACTGATAAACATCTCTCTAAGTAATATAGATATTTGTAACCATGAATGTAATGGTTCTATGGTATTGTTTAAGAATACGTTAGAGTAATCATACTGTACGCATGGGTCACCTACAGATAATCCATACTCATAGTATAGTGTTTCCATGCTCTTAGATACCTTAGAGTACTCTCTAAACAGTAGTGATGTACAAGCGAACTGTCCATCTATAATGTAGTCGCATATGGTATTAAGTGCTACTTCTTCGTTAAAAGTATCCTCGTTGTGTGTAAGACTTTGATTGCTATCGATGTACTTATCACTATCGTTAATAGATTTTAATATTCTTTCATACAGATTTAATTTTACTTCTTCTTCGGAAATATCTTCTTGATATTCTTCTGTAGATTCTATATCTTTAGATACTTCTTCTTCGGAAATATCTTCTTGATATTCTTCTGTAGATTCTACATCTTTAGATACTTCTTCTTCGGGAATATCTTCTTGATATTCTTCTGTAGAAATTAGTTGCTCTTGAGATTTCTGTGTAGTATTTTTAACTTCAATGTAAGGACATTTCCAACTAGAATCATATTCAATGTTATTTCCAGAAATTATATTATAGAATAGCACTGCACCAAAGGTATTATTTAACATTTCAGCGTATTGAGTTAAATCAGTTAAGTTTTTAGTTATATATTGAATAGCTATCTTGTAAGGTTGTAGCTGTTTAACTATTTCATCTACGTTTACGAACTCATTCAACATAGAATTAATTATACTTTGTAGTATTTCTCTGTGGTCTTGCAGTCGGCTATCGGTGACTACATTTTTAGATTGTATCTTTAAAAATTCATAAGCATAGTATAGTACTTCATTCAAAATATCGAGTGAACGTTTTTGATGTTTTTCAACATCGGAAGTTAAATCATTTATGGAAGTATATTCAACGTTCGGCAATATTCTACTACATTTTTCCAAACAAAGTTCTTTAATCAAAGTATAGTTTCTGAGCAAATCTATGAGTTGGTCTATTTCATTTTCGGAAATAATTTCCAAATTATCACATTTATTTTGAATATTAATTAGTGTACCATTTAACAAGTTAGATTGCTGTTGCAAACTTTCCAATATAGAATTAATATCTTCATATATACATTTAGGGGCATAGTTTAGGATATCCATATAAAAAAAATCACTCACTTTCAAATAATATTTTCAACCTCTCGGCGGATAAGTTCAGCTACGTTTAGATAGTAATTTCTACTTTCATCGGAGGTTACACATTCACTATGATACTTCATAGCGTTCATAATATATTTTTTTAAGACGTTCTGTGTTATATCATACTCTGGAAATTCACCATGCTTATCCAAAACATCTTTAATAATCTTACTAAAAGATAGGTACTCATCTCTCTTTCTCTGTGGAGTAAACTGCATACTATGGTTTAGATAGAAATCTATATCACTTCTAGCTTGTTTCGGAGTTCCCATGAAAGTATTATCTTGAATGTATATACTTTTTATGTAGTGCGATACTTCAACATTATTTATAAGCTTTAGAACCTTCTTAGATATAGTTTCTCGATTTATATTCTTACCAAACTCATTGATAAACCGTTCATAATTTTCTGTAGTAGATATATCCACACACTGAAATATTCCACTTGGATTAAACTTAAACATAGGCATATTATCCATATCTTTAAAAGAGTTCTCTTTATTAGATTTTTTAGTTTCTAGTTTAATGGTAGGAGTTTCATTAATCTTAGCAGTACCTTTCTTAGCTAAATCTTTTTTAACCTTACCACATTGAGTTTGTACGTTAGAAAAATACTTCATATAGTTGTCAGTAACAGTATCATGTTTATTTATATTAGAGTTTAAATTTAAACCCATCTTACACATAGAATGAGCTTCATCATACATTTGAAAGTGTAATAGATTTTGAATGTGTATCTTAATCAAATCCATACATTGAATAATAGGTTCATTCCAATGCCAAGACTTTCTTTCGTAGGTGTAAAGGCTATTACATAGTAGATTTAAACTTTCATATATTGTAGTATTTTCTGACTTAGTGGATATCAACATTTTAGACCTTGCATAGTACTTAAAAAATTCACTTTCAAAGACATCTTTTTCAAAGAACTCATCTATTATGGATAGCATCTTAACTTGGTCGGTATTTTGATACATATTGTATATAGATTTAAATGCAGAATATCTTTGCTTAGAATTTTCAGCAATCTGTATAGCTTCTCTGTAGGAACTTTCAGCATTTTGAAAATCGTTTTGTTTTTTAAAAGTTTCGGCTTTATTTATTAAGTCATCGAATGATATTACTATAGTTTTCTGTTCATGTATGGTAGATAGTAAGAAATCTTTTACTTGAATACATACCGTTTGAAAATTTTCTTTAGATAAAAATTCTTTGCTCTTTAGGAATTTAAGTTTAATGTTCTTAATACTAGCTATTTTAATGATGCAATAGTAGAAATCTTCAAACTTTTGATTTTTTTTAAAAGGCATAGAATACATAATTTCTATCAATGATACTATACTAGAAAAATCATCTATTTCAGAGCAACATTCTATTACGAACCTAAATATAGCATAGTCTATGTATAGATTATCTTTTTCACGACATTCATACTCAAGTTCTTTCTTAGCGATATTAAAAGCAGTCTTTTTATCTTCAAAGTCATTATACTCTTCATACTTTTTTATAATAACGTAGAAAGCATCTAAGAAGTTGCTATCTTTAAGGAAATATGTCTTAGCGTTCTTGTACTCTTTGTCATGTAGACAAAGAAAGCCCATAAATGAATTAATTATAGGCGTATCGCTTTTATACTTTTTATATAGCGTAACGGTATCAGATTTTACACTACTTAGATATTCCGAACCTGCAAAGATTTCACCTTGGCTTTGATGGTATAGAAACATATCGTAACAAGATTTTAAATCCTTATATAGTGAAGTATTTTTTTCCTTAGCCTCATTTAAGAGATTTTCAATGTTAATAAACTCGTATTCAAGATATTCATCGAAAGTATTAATAGCCTCTTGAATCTCGTTTTCAAACATAAACTATCACGCTCCTTGCTAAAACCATTATTTGAAGTATAAAACTTCATACATATAAATTATAACATTATTCATGCATAAAAGCAACTGTATATTATAACAAAAAACTCTGCTATCAATTGGATAACTTAACGATATTATTTTAATCTCCGTCTATAGGTAGAGAACGCCTAATAGGCGTTCTTTAGACTCAAGATATCTCTAAATGGTCGAAGAATGAAAGTTGAGTATTTTCCTTAGCCTCTGTCTTTTGATTTCTAATAGTAGTTATCAATATGTTGCTATCCTCACTTCGAGATTGCTCTAAGATAATCTGTCTTTCAAAGAGTATCTGTCCAACAGATGGCACATTGTGTGCTACACATAGTAGTTGAGCATCATTTTTATCTAAGAACTTTCTAACAGGTTGCCATAGTTGAACATCTGATGCAGATGCGAAAGGGTTATCTAAGAATACGAAAAGTGGCGACGTACTGCTATTGCCCATTACATTGTTAAGATATTTTATCATAGTAACCGTAAACATTACATACATAATGTATTCTTGACCAGTAGATGCTACTACATTTTCCCAGCTTTGATATATAGGCTTATCTTGGTCTATCTTCAAAATTTGAATGTTTAACCTATTGAAATCCACACCAAAACGGATAATCTTATCTATAGAGAGTAGTTCTCTAACGATAGTTTTATCATAGTAATTTATT
>JAJQGV010000158.1 GCA_021200215.1 Ruminococcus sp.
CTTATGTTAGTAAGATTAGGGTTGATATTATTTTCAATATTAGAGTAAAATCTTCTTTAAGGCTAAGATATCTAAAATGTTGATATAACTATCTTCATTTACATCTAGGTTTAAATTGGACGTTGTATCTTTAGATACTTTACCTAGAATATGTTGTTTTAATAGTAGTATATCTAAAGCATCTGTAGAGCCATCTCCGTTTACATCTCCAAAAGAATCGGATTGACCAATCTCTGCTGGACTAGTCTTAAGATTTTTAATTACAGCATCGGCAATAACTTTATGACCTTCTATATTTGGGTGAGGGTCCATATTAAAAGTATCTATATCTGCATTAGTCAAACCCGTAGTATTAAAGTCCTCATATATTGGAACTATAGTATAGTCTTCAGAAGAGGTATCTAAAGCAGAGTTTAACTTTTGGATATACTCATCTACTATATCTCCTAAAGCAAACATACCATTCACATTTATCTTATAGTACGGATTATAAAATTCAGTCACCAATATTTCACAATCAGGATTTAACTCCTTAATATCGTTAATGATGGTTGGAAGAGTATTTTCTTTAAAGTTTTCACAACTAGCATCTAAAGTTTCATCTTTATCTATAGTATACTTTAAACGATTTAAACAAGTTACTTGAGTTAATGTACTAGAGTTATCGTACCAGTCTTTAAGAGCAGTAGTTAAATCGCCTTCCAGTTCAAAAGAGGTGTATATCATATCGATAAAAGGTAGAAGAATATCATTAGAACCTATGGTTATAGTAATAACATCTGCATCAGCAATGGATTCATCATATTCTCCAGTATCTAACATTTCAACTAATTCAGTAGAGGTTAGACCATTTACTGCATAGTTAGAAACTTTAGTATTAAGATAGTCTTCCACCAAGTATACAAATCCATCATTAATATTTTCCAAACCGTATCCATAAGATATACTATCACCAAAAGCCACATAGTTTACAGTATCAGCATTGACTGAACTTTCGGTTATTCCAGAAAGCATGATGATTGAACCACCTAACACCATGCACATACATCTATTAAAGAGATTATTCATAATAAGCACTCCTTCGCAAACTAAAATATTAGATTAATTATATCATTATTAAGCGATAAAGTCAATCAGATTGTAAAATATTTCTATATCACTGTATGTTCTACATTGATGTGAGATACAGTATTTGGTAATAATGTGTAGTGCATTTGGCATTTTTGCCATATTGACAAAAATACAATAAAGTTATATAATTAATCAATACAAGACTTATTATTGATACTTTGTCTTAGCATACAGAGATATATCGTTATATTTTGGAAAGCAATGGAGATATTTTATATGATGTTTAAAAGAAATAATCCTCAAACGATAAAAAAAGTACCAAACTACTTAGTTATGTTTATAATATTCTTAGGTGTGGATATTGCATTATTCATACTATTTGGAATCTTTCTATTAAATGGCATGGAGTTCACTAGCTTAGATATCTTAACAGAGATGCCAAACTCAGAAAAAGTTTACTTTAAGTGGTCAGATTATTTTTGGCATTGTACTCTATACTGTCTACTTGAAGATGTTGCAATAACCTTAATCTATGCCTACTTTACTAATAAAATACTAGGAATAGGCAAAAGTATAACAGGTATTGCCTATGAAGATACTAACCTCTACATAAAAACAGATGTAATATATATGTGGGTAGCACATACTTGTATAAAGATTCTGCTTAATCTACATTCAACAGCAATGTTTTTGAGTATCCTTGAGTACACTCGTGAATCTAAATGGACTACATTTAATCTAGGTGATACCGACCTTTACATTCCTAATGATTGTTATAATCTAGTAACATACAGCTTAATATTAGCTTTAGGTGCTATAATATTTACATTCTTTATGTTGATGAACTATAAAAATTGGAAACATAACTGGAACTATATAACTATACCACTAGTATTAGATATACTTCTTATGCTATTTGTTTCTAAATTGAGTTACTTAAGCCTTAATAGATTTTGGATTGCTTATGCTATTGCCTCAATAGTTGCAATATCTTTGACTACTACTATTACATACCTTATACAGACTAAAGTCACATCAAGGAAGAAGATAAAAAAAGATACTACGAAGAAGAAAAATCTACACAAGATAGTTGAAATTTATTCAAGTGTATTTATATGTATATCAATAGGTTGGTGTGTAATTCAGTATATGCTTGGTGTGGATAATAAAAATACACTCTTTGGTATACAATATTCTGCCGTTATAAAGTTTTTAACTCCTATATTTTTGATAGTAAATACAATATTAGAAAAAAATGAAAAACATAATCCAGATAGGTACGAACAGACTCCTTTAAACCTTTATAAGTACAATACTTTAACTTTGATACTCTTTAGTTGCTTAATATTAGTAGTATTAGGAGAGTTTGGCTCTATAGTATGTATCTTAACGCTAACTATAGTTATGTCATTACTATTTATGGATTTCTTAGATTTCAATGGAAAATCTTTGTGGTATACTATAAAGTATCTACTGAAATCGATTATGGTAGGGGGTATATTAGGACTATCTATAGTATTAAGTGAAAACTTTCTGCTACATTGTCTGCTTAATAAGAATGGTCTTTACCTAGAAGATTTTAATAGTCCAACGTTCTATATTATGGGCATAGTAGGTATATTTATACTCTTGATTATTTCTATAGGTTCTTTAATACTATTATTCTCACGAGGTAGCTTTACTACTTGGATTTATAAAGTATTGCGATGCTTTAAATATTTAAAGTATACTTTACTCAACGTTATAACTAAAATAACCAATAAACTAACTAACCATCATTTTGTGTCTAAAATGAAAGATACTACTATTGTAAGTGAAAATATATCAGTGTGTATAGTCT
>JAJQGV010000004.1 GCA_021200215.1 Ruminococcus sp.
CTTTAACGATATTCCTCTAGATTTTTTGTGAAATGTATACAAACTCATCAAAATGTGATATAATATATAATAACGAAAGAGTACATCTATTAGAAAAATTTTGAAAATATATTGATTATTTTTTCCATTTGATGTAAAATAGTCTAGGAGGTACAATATGAAAAAGCATAAGATTCCTATAGGCAGTATACTCGGAGGTCATATCTATGCTAAGCATATTAAAATACTAATTTTAATAATAATATTATTTAGCATACCCTCTGCTATAGTAATATTTAGTGTTCCTAGATACACACCCTTGGTATTAATAATAGATTCCATTATAATATCGATAATACTTACTAGGAAATTATATAGAACTACGCATAGGCTAACTGAAGAGGAAAAAGCATATACATATAATATTCAGTGGCACAATATTACTCCAAACGAGTTAATATTCATAAAAGCATACTATAAAGAAAAGTGCAAACTTTATCTAATGGCTTTTGGATTTATAATCTTAATATCCATAATATTCCCATTAATATATGGTAAGTTCAACGTTGTGATAATATTTTTAACCATATACATAACCATACTAACAATATTAGAAACATATATTCTATTGTGGTATGGTATAGATACTTCTGCTGAATGTACATACGCTCCCATATTTAATATATACTCTATAGATAGACACATAAGAAATGGTAGAATAAAAACCATCTACTATGCAATAGTACTAATAGATGGTAAAAAATATATATATCAAACAAATAGCATAAGCATCACCCATATAATGATAGTAAACTATAAAGGTTTATCCTGTGCTATAAGTAGCAAGATATTCCCTTAGTAACACAATGAAAGGATTGATTTTTTACCTATGAACAATCAAAATTTTAACATCAATGAATATCTACAACAAGATTTAATCAACTGTTTTCCAGACTACGAAACGTTCATTTCAGAACTAAACGAGTACATAGCCATGTCACACATATTTGGCTCTGCAATAGATGAACTTACTACTAAGTTGAACATAATAGATAGACAGTTTAAGTTACAACATCAAAGAAACCCCATATATAGCATACGTAGTAGAATAAAATCTCCACAAAGCATAGTAGAAAAGTTGCAAAGGAAGAATCTACCCATATCATTTAAGACGGCAAGAGAACAACTTACAGATATTGCAGGTGTTAGAGTAATCTGTCACTACATTAACGATATTTACCAAATAGCAGATTTACTTACATTCCATGATGATATCCATCTAATAAAAAAGAGTGACTATATAGCTCGTCCAAAACCAAACGGATACAGAAGCTTACACATAGTGATAAACATTCCCATATACCTATCGGAAGGTAAAGAGTATGTACCTTTAGAAGTTCAAATACGCACCCTTGCTATGGATAGCTGGGCAAGTTTAGAACATCAGATGAGGTATAAAGGCAACGATAAAGCAAAGTCCTCTAAGTACGCAGATAAGCTTAAAGAGTGTGCCGAAACTATACACAAAGTAAACATAACCATGCAAGAGTTATACTCATCTTTGTACGAAAACAATATATAACCTCATAACATATTTATGATATAAGAAGCTCCGCCTACTTTAATAATGTAAGCGGAGTCTATCTTTATGTTTGCAAAGCATTATTCCTCAATTAGGATAATAGTACCTTTTAAGTTAATGTAATCAATAATATCTATAGTGTCATTATTGTTTATATCTACATATTGAACTGAACTATCATCTATAGAGGTTAAACCTAGTAGATGTTTCTTAACCATCAATAGGTCTATCATATCTATAGAGCCATCTTGATTAACATCACCTTTAGTTATATTTGGAACTATCTCAGTAGTAGTAACCTCAGTAAGGGTTTCTGTAGTGGATATAGTAGTAACATCTGTAGGAGTAGTAACTTCAGTAGTAGTATCGGTAACTGTATCAGTGGTAGTAATCTCGGTAGTGGTAATTTCAGTAGTAGTAACTTCTGTAGTAGTAGTAACCTCAATAGGATTACCTGTAACAACATCGCCATTATCGTTAAGGTAAGATGTTAGCACTTCAGCCCAATACTTGCCCATCTTTTCGTAACCAGATTCATTAGGGTGAACGCCGTCGTATAGGTCAGTAGAGTAATCTACTACACTGTTTATGTCGGCAAATTGGATATGTGTACAACCCTCAGATTGTTTCTTTAGCACTAAATCTTTAATTTGAGAGTTATAGCTATCTATATAGCCTTGTATGGTAGTAGATAGTTCATCACTAGAAACACCCCAACCATAAGCCCAAAGCCAACCAGCATCATTAAGCACCGATACATCGAAATCAGGTATGGTAGTAATGAACAGAGTATCCTCTTCATCTTTCATATAAGATATAATATAGTCTGCTAGATTTTCTAACCTATCAATAATGCCCTCATTGTAGGCACTTAAGATATCATTAGTACCTATCTGTAGTAGTACTATATCGGGGGAATAGTTTTCCATGATGCTTTCATCTACTAACACCTCATAGATACCTTGTCTAGTTTCAGTACCTGTAATATACTGTATAGCGTATCCACTATAGGCACAGTAATTGCCATCATAAGATATATCGTTGTAGGTTTCCTCGTTCATACCTCTGTTGCCAACCATATCGATATTAAATCCATCTTCAACTAGATAGTTATACATATACTTTCTGTAAGAACCACTTTCCCAATAGCCATCGGTAATAGAATCTCCAACCGAGAGTATCTTAATAGGTTCGTCATCAGTTTCCGCACTAGATGTTATCATATTAAATCCACTCATAGCACTAAAGCACATAGAAGTTACAAGCATGGTAGATGCTATCTTCTTTAGAATGTTCATAATAAAAAAATCCTTTCATAGCGTATTATTTATATATAGTATACCAC
>JAJQGV010000085.1 GCA_021200215.1 Ruminococcus sp.
AAACTAAACACATATATAACTATTAGATTAATTATATTCCTCTTAGATATTTTATACCCACTATTTTTAACGTAGACTATTCCAACCGTTGCAATTAAAACAGATATTACAGTAGTTATAAATCCAGTAGTATTTACCAATGCAAACCTAATATATAGAAATCCTAATATTAAAGATATGGTTGCTACTATAAAATCTAATTTAGAGAAGTTTTCATGTACCTCTAGTGGTTGTGATATTACTATGTCACTATCATTTTCTTGAGGATTTAAGACGCCTTCATTTTCATTCATAATTAATCTCTCCTTTTTTAATATTGTAAGTTTTAAAATTAATCCAATGACAAAAAAGCGTATCCAATTATATAAAGAGCTTTTAGTTACTAAGAGTAGTAATATTCCCATAGCACCCCAGTTATTGCCTGAATATTCAGAGGTATCTACTGCTAATGATAAAAATACTAGTGAAAATCCATATACTAAACCAGCAGATATCATTACTCCTAATAGGACTTTTAATGAACTCTTTATGTATTGTCTTTTACTATTAAATCTTAGGACTAATATTAAGTTTAAAGTTATAGATACAACTTGAAGTATCTTCATTATAATTAATGAGTTTTCATATTCTAAATAGAATACTACTAAATAATATACTATGGATAATATACTATTTAAGATTATCGAACTAATTATAGTATGTTTATCTATTCTGTTAATTAATTCTTTCATAGTTAATATACCTCTATATTTAATATTTTTTTAAAGAATTACTTTTAACCAGTTTATAACTTTTGACCACATACACATCATTGGGATAAAACTAACTATTAATATCAAAAGATGTTTTAACACTATTTTCTATTTTGGAATATTAATCTTAAATAGAAGTTTAATATTTACTATTAGATTAATAATACATACTATCAAGCAGATTATTCCAACTATTTCATAGAATGGAGTTAATCTTGGATAGTGTCTACTTTCATTAAAGAACATTATAAAATACCAATCCATAAAACAGAAAAGTCCCAAACTACCAAAGATACTATATATTAATGATATTATATAAAACTTTTTTAAATCTTTCACTTTATAAACGCCTTTCAGGATTATTTTAAAACTTAATCGTCAACGTATTCTAAAATATCAGCAGGTTGGCACTCCAACACTTTGCAGATTTTTTCTAATGTAGAAAATCTAATAGCTTTAGCCTTACCCGTTTTCAATATAGATAGGTTTGCAGGGGTAATATCTATCTTTTCGGCTAACTCATTAGATGATATCTTTCTTTTAGCCATAACTACATCAAGATTTATTACTATTGGCATAAACTTTTTTCCTTTCCTATATAGTATAGTCATTTTCTTCACGAAGCAATACAGCTTTCTCAAAGACGTTTTTCAAAACTCTTAGGATTAATCCAAAGAACACTGCCACAAACGATACTATAAAACTGAGCCATCTCCAAAAACCGAATAGAAAGAATGCTATTCCCACAGCTATTCAACACCATGATATTATTCGTAAACATTTGGTATTCTGTTCAATGAATATTAAATCCCCATCTATATTAGATAGTAGTTTCCATAATGCACCTATACAAACCATACCAAACACCCACGATATGTATAACGTTACGCACAAAGGCATAAATACCGAAGTATCTATTATACCACCACCAACAGATATACCATCGTACCAACGTACCATAGAGGGTACAAAGAACACTAAAACTATCAATATAAAGCATACTCCCTTAACTAAAATATTCGATAGTTTTATCGACCTTGACTTATTCCACATAGATAAAAACTCCTTTTAAATATTTATTGAGGATATTCTAACACAAAAATTATTGTTTGTCAATAGGAAATTATCGTTTTTCAATAATTTTTATCTCTTTTTCGATATTGCATAGTGTGACTATATATGATATAATATTCACAAACTTAGCATAGGAGGATTTTTTTATGAACTACTTAGCTTTAACTTTCGATGACGGTGTTAATTTTAAGACTACCATTCCAATATTAGATATCTTAGAGAAGTATAAGGTGGTTGGAAGTTTTTTTGTATGTGGAGAACATCTTACAGAGGAAACTAAGCCTATATTAAAAAGAGCGTATAGAATGGGTTGTGAAATAGATAACCATTCATACTCACATAGTAATATGACCGAACTCTCTAAGGAAGATATTCTATCTGAGATAGATAGAACCTCTAGGATAGTATTTGAAACTATAGGAAAGTATCCTAAATTCTTTAGACCACCGTACATAGCTATAAATCAAAGTATGTTTGATGTTATAAATCTGCCATTCATATGTGGTTACGGTTGTAACGATTGGAATAGTAACGTATCGGTTAAAGAACGTATTGATGGAATATTAAAACAAGCCGAAGATGGTTGTATAATACTCCTTCACGACCTATACGGCAACGATAAGACTGTTCAAGCCTTAGATGTTGTAATTCCTAAACTAAAAAGCTTAAACTTTGAACTAGTAACGGTATCACAACTATTTACACTAAAGGGAATCATTCCAACTGTGCATAAGAATATGTTGTATACTAACGTAATGAATCCGAAAGTGTGTACTTGGTAGATAAAAAATTGTAGGTAAACCTTTAGTTGCAAAAAAAAATTTCAAATGCAACCAAAGGTTTATTGTCATTAATATTGCCATGTGATATAATCTAAATACATTGATACATACCATATAGTATCAATAGGTTTTATACTAGAGAAATATTTCACAAAAAAGCTCTTGACATTTTGTACACTATGTGATATACTCTAAGTGTTATATAAAAGATAGTACACTTAATACAGTTATTGCATTTAGGGTCTATCGGAAAGGTTTGGTATTATATATTATGAAAAAAATTTTTAGGGTGGCTGTAGTAATTGGTACTATGTTGATATCTATGTGCAATATGACCGCTTGTAATAGTGACTCTACCGAGGAAATTTCCTATGTAGATAGTACATACTTTGAGAATGTCATGCCATATCAAGCACAAGACTTGTCAGACTTTATAAGCGTATCTGGTACGGTAGCTAGTGAAAGTTCTGTAAACGTCACTACTTCTGTAAGTGCAAAGATTAAACAATTAAACGTTGCCGTAGGCGATTACGTTAATGAGGGTGATGTACTTTGTATATTAGACGATACAGAAATTCAACAGCAGATAGACGAACTTGAAACTAATATTAAGAACGCATCTGCTTTAGATGAAAATACTAAGGAGTTGAATAGAAAGGCTTTAGAAAATGCTAAACAAGACCAAACTATTCAATTAAAATCTGCTACAGATGAAATAAGCGATGCTAAAGAAGATTACAATAAAGTATACAAAAAATACAGTGAAACCATAGATAGTATAAATAGTTGTGTACTTGAATATAACGATGTATGTAATCAGATTGCACAGTACGAAAGTACCATGCAAGATATTAATTACGATGACTATGAACTTATCGATGAATACTCCTATAGCGATGATGGTACATATGACAGTCTAACATCTAGGCGTGATGAACTATCTGCTAAGATTGAAAGCTATAAGGCAGAATGTTCTACATATGAAGACCAGTTTGATTCTTTAAAGAAAGCTATAGAAACTGCCAATGAAAATTATGATGCCGTTAAACGTTCCACAGACCAAGCCATTGAATCTGCACAGAATACTGTAGATATGGAGGACTATCAAAACGATAGCAGTTCTTCTACAGCAATCCAATTAAATAACCTAAAGACTCAACTAAGTGAGTGTACCGTAAAAGCAGAACAGAGTGGAACTGTTACATCGCTATCGATAGCTCAAGGCGATACTCCTACTGAAGGCTCACTGCTTATGACTATAGAGAACAACTCTCAACTTAAGATTACCGTAAACATAGATGAGGGAGATATCTTAAAGGTTAAAGAGGGTATGAACGTTATAGTAACCTCTACGGCTACTGGTGATACCGAGATTAAAGGTACAGTATCTAAAGTTATAACTATAGTTAGTAGTAATGGCAATAGTACTCCATCTAGTGATGGTTCTAGCGACAATACTGGATTTACTGCTGAAATCACTATAGATGATGACAGCGACCTATTAGTAGGCATGAAAGCTAAAGCTAAAATCATGTTAGTAGAAAAATCTAATTGCTATGCCGTACTCTATGATTGCATAATGTACGATGATGATGGAAATCCATATGTATTAGTGGCAGATACTTCCTCTAGTGATGATGGAACTTCTGCTACTGTAAAACGTGTAGATGTTACTATCGGTGACGAAAGTGGTTCTTATATAGAAGTTTCTAGCAGTGATTTAAATGAAAATGATTTAATAATCACTACCCCTTATGATGTCCTAGAGGGCGATACTCTTTCCTTATCACCTTATGTTTTGGAATTTGAAGATAATCAAACCATAGATGAGAGCGAAGAGGTGGTATATTGATGAGTGAAATAGTTATCGACATGAAAGATATCATAAAGAAGTATTACATAGGTCAACCAAATGAATTACAAATTTTAAACGGTATGAATCTACAAATATTTGAGGGTGAATTTGTATCCATAGTAGGTGAAAGTGGTTCAGGGAAATCCACTTTAATGAACATTATAGGACTATTGGACAAACAAACCTCTGGAGAATATTCTCTTGATGGCTTAGACGTTAAAAAGATTAAAGACAAACAGTTGAGTTCTATTAGAAATCAAAAGATAGGTTTTGTATTTCAAACTTTCAATCTAATTCCTAGAACTTCAGCTATTAAGAACGTGGAACTGCCTATGTTATATGCTGGTATAAAAAGAATCGATAGAAACACTAGAGCAAAAGAACTCTTAAAGATGGTCGGAATGAGTGAACGCATGAATCATAAATCTAATGAACTGTCGGGTGGTCAAAAACAAAGAGTGGCTATAGCTAGAGCTATGGCAAACAATCCGAGCATAATATTAGCTGATGAACCTACTGGTGCTTTGGATAGTAAGACTGGTCACATGGTTATGGATATATTCCATCAACTACACGAGGAACAAGGCAAAACCATAGTATTAATAACACATAGCCAAGAACTAGCTAAGGAAACTCAAAGGATAGTTACTATATCTGATGGAAACATAATCTCCGATACTGGAGGTGTAAACTAATGGGATTTCTTGAAAACTTAAGGCTTTCATTAAGTGGAATACTCTCTAACAAGATGAGGTCTTTCTTAACCATGTTAGGAATAATTATAGGTATATCGGCAGTGATAACCATTACTACTATAGGAAATTCAGTATCTAGTACGCTTTCCAACACCATGAATAAACTAGGTGGAACTAACTATATATATCTATTTTTAGAAGCTAAATATCCCGAAGATGATGAAGCATGGGAAACGTGGGAATATCCCGAAATCACTTCCGATGATACCATAAAAGAGGAAACTATAGACGCATTAGCGGAATATCTAGGAGATGACTATAAGGGTGTACTATTATCAGAGTATGGGGGCAGTGGCATAACCACTAATACAAAAAATCTTGAAAACTATGCTAATGTAGAAGTTCAAGGTCTAAATGATGGCTTTTGTCAATACCTATCCTCGGCTGTAACGCTCTTAAAGGGTAGATGGATAACCGACCGTGACGTTAGAGAAAAAAGAAACGTCGCTATAGTTTCAGATACTTTCGTAAAGAACTACTTCGGTGATGAGAGTATCAATCCAATAGGACAGAACATAGAAGTGGATATGAACGGCAATATGCTAAACTTTGTAATAGTTGGAGTGTATGAGTATAGTAATGCTTACTTTGGTAAACCTGATACTTCTATTCCCGAAAAGGATAGATATACCACCCTTTGGACTTCTGTAAGTTATGCTAATAGTATAAATCCCGATAGTGAAACTCAAGTTGAGGGATATACAGAACTACAGATTAACGCCAATGATGGCGTGGATATGACTACGTTCCAAGCTAACGTTGACCTATTCTTTGAAGATTATTATGCAGACAATCAAAATTGGCATACCTATTCATATAACACATCATCTGAGATGGAAACTATAAATATGGCTTTAAGCATAGTAACGTTAGCTATAACCATAATAGCAGGAATCTCTTTAATAGTCGGTGGTGTAGGAGTTATGAACATTATGCTAGTAAGTATCACCGAGAGAACTAAAGAGATAGGTATACGCAAGGCTTTAGGTGCAAAAAAAGGTTCTATTAAAGGGCAGTTTATCACAGAGGCTATTATGTTATGCCTAATAGGTGGAATTATAGGAATATTAAGTGGCATTATAAATAGTATAGTAATAGCACAAGTAGCTAAATATCTATTGATTAACTACTATCCCGATGAGATGAGCTTAATAAGTTTAACTGTAGAACCTAACGTATTAGCTATAATAATATCGGTAATCTTTTCAATGCTAACGGGGGTATTCTTTGGATACTATCCAGCTAATAAGGCTTCTAAGATGAACCCTATAGATGCCCTAAGATATGAGTAAAACATCTTTGCTAACTTCAATCTCTCCTTAATGAACAAAAGATATATATAGAGTAATATAGAAACACTATCCTAAATATAGATATCGGATAGTGTTTCTATTTATTTAATATTAATTCTCATCGGTAGAGGTTGTAACCTCTGCCATAGATAATATACTGGAAATAAAATCTATATTAGTTTCAGTTGCATCTATAACAGTACCATTAACATCGACATCTATGCATAGTTGAATAGAAACATCGTTAGTGGAAGTACTATCCTTATAGTAATATCTAAAGATATACTGTTTAGAGCCATCTTCTAACATTATGGATATATAAGGGTCTATATCTAAAACATCTTTTAAAGAATCAGCCGAAGTTCCTATTAAGTCTTGAATCTCTATAGGTTCTTTAACTTTCATACCCAATATATTATCTTCTAGGGTAGTAAAGTCGTAGATAGTAAACTGAGTAGTATTACCCGATTTATTAGTTTTAGCATAAACCACCCATCTAGGCAAAGATACTCCACAAACCCTTGTAGTTACGGTAGGTTCAGCAATGTAGTTAAACTTAATCAAGTTGGATAGTATAGCGTTAGATGCACTTTGATTAAACTCAACCTTAGCAGTCTTTTCAATCTCAGAGATGCTCTTGCCCATGCTTAAATCCAACCTACTAGATACTCTATCTATGTTATTTTTATTCATAAAAGAAGTTACTAAGGTTATAACTATTGCCAAGATTATTAATATAAATATCACTATAGTTGCCAAGCCTTTTTGAGATAGTCTAGCCTTGTACCTTTTTTTACCTTTCTTGATACTCTTTCTTGCAACGTTACTATTATTAGTAGGTTTATCTTTCATGATTCATACCCTTTTATAATTTAATTAACTCTTTGTTAATCATCTCTTGAACTGCTAATATAATTCCCAACTTGCCACTAGTATAGGTAATACCACCTTGTAACCAAACGGCAAAAGGTTCTCTAAGTGGAGCATCTGCTGAAAGTTCAATAGAAGCTCCCATAGTGAAAGTACCTGCTGCCATAATAACCTTATCATTGTAGCCAGGCATATCCCAAGGTTCAGGTGATACAAAACTATCCACAGGTGAACCCTTTTGTATGCCTTGACAGAACGCTATAAGATTCTCTGAAGTTTTAAGTTTAATGGCAGTAATAATATCACCACGAGTTTCACCTTTCTTAGGAAAACAATCAAAACCTAACCTACTCAAGAGTTCACAAGCAAACGTAGATGTCTTTATGGCATTAGCGACAACATCGGGGGCAAGGAATAGACCTAAAAACATCTCACGATTTTCATCTAATGAGCAACCAACCTCTTTACCCATACCTATGCAAGTCAGCCTATAGGAACATAGTTCTACTAAATCTTTTCTACCAGCAATGTAACCACCAGTCTTAGCGATACCACCACCAGCATTTTTAATCAAAGAGCCTATTATTAAATCTGCACCAACAAAAGAAGGTTCATGTTTTTCAACGAATTCACCGTAGCAGTTGTCCACCATAACTATGGTGTTTGGACTAACTTCTTTTACGACCTTAATAACCTTTTCTATATCGGAAATAGTGAAAGCAGGTCTTAAAGAATATCCTCTAGAACGTTGAATATAAGCGACCTTTACACCCTTGCACCTATCTGCAATGGTATTTAAATCCATAGAACCGTCATCTAATAGATTCACTTGTTCATACTTAATGCCATAATCCATTAAAGAGCCGTTTCCCACATTACCAGATATTCCAATAACCTCTTCTAAAGTATCGTAAGGTTTTCCCGTGATGGCTAACAGAGTATCATTAGGGCGAAGTACTCCAAATAGAGCCACCGAAAGGGCATGAGTTCCAGATACAAAGTTATGTCTAACTATAGCGTCCTCGGTTTCAAGTACTTGAGCAAAGACTTTATCTAAGGTATCTCTTCCAATATCGCCATAGCCGTAACCAGTGCTACCATTCAAACAAGAAGAGCTAACTCTGTTGTTAATAAATGCCGATAGCACCTTAGCACCATTAAACTCAGCGATAGTATCCGCAGATGCTAACTGTAATGAACATTTATTTTCGCAATCTCTAGCAAGTTCACGAAGTTCATCATTTATACTAAAAAAATTACTGTTCAACATAAAAAAATCCTTTCATAGTATTTTAATCCTCATCGGTACGTTGTAGAACGTTTTCCAAACCTAAGGTAGAAAAACCAATCTCTTGATAGAAACTTTCTCTGTAGTCCAAAGCGAATAGAGTAACCTTTCTATCCTTTTGTCTTAGTCGATGCCCTAACCAATATAGTAACTCACGAGCGTACTTTTTGCCCCTATAGGACATCTTAGTAGCCACTTGACCTATTACAGCGTTGTTATTTATATCAAATAGTATAGTAGCAGTAGTACAGCCCTTGTATAGATACACTTTACTTATACCTCTACGCACCCTATGAGAAGTATCTGTAAGCCAAAGGCTTTTGTCTTGCATAGATGGAAAACCCTCTGCTAAGATTTCATACACTTGGCTTAAGTTAGGATTGTCATTAACCTCAGATTCATTAAAAGAATCATCTGGTAGATGTTCTGAAAATTCAAACTGTGTACGTCTTAAACGTTTATAATTTTGTGGTTCACCTAGAGCATTTATAATATAGAACGGAGCTTCTACCCTATAAGGTCTATACAAGGATATATAACATAGTAACTCCTCAGTAGGTAGAGGTAAATCGGAACATATTACTAGAGTAGAGTTTATTTGGAACATATAGGCATTAATGCCTATATCTTGAACGCTGTAGAACCTACAAAAATCGTAATCAGTTCCATAGGCATTAAGATATGATAGTAACTTTCTGCCATAATAACTCTGTTGTAATGCAGATACATCAAAATCATCTAAATTAAAAATCTGTTTTATCATAGATTATTCACCCTCGGAATTAAAATTTTTGCCAAACTTTCACAAGCGTACGCATCAGAGAGTGCCATAACGCTAGAGCTAGAATGTATATATCTGCAAGGTACAGAGATAGCTATAGTTCTAACTCCTCTCCTAGATAGTTGTATAGAGCCACTGTCATTGCCACCTGCTATCATAGTTTTAGTTTGGCAAGGTATAGCGTTCTCCTTAGATATCTCAAAGCAAAGATTGTAAAGTTCCTTATCGTAGATGGTTCTTCTATCCATAAAGGATACTACTGCACCACTACCAACGGTGCATACTCTTTTTTCACCTACAGAGCCACCTATGTCAACTGCCGTAGTACCCTCAAGCACTATAGCATAATCGGGATTTATTGTATAACTTGCAACCTTAGAGCCTCTCAGACCAACCTCTTCTTGAGTTACGAATGAAAAATAGGTATCGAACTCTAGTTCAGACTGTATTAAGTCTATCATAATACAGCAACCCACCCTATCATCAAGAGCCTTAGACTTTACATATTCATTTCCAAACTCTTCATACTTAGAGTAAAAGTTAATGCTATCACCAAGAGATACATACTTTAAGGTTTCGTCCTTAGAGGTAGTACCAATATCCACATACATATCTTGAATGTTAGGCTGTTTGTTTCTCTGAGATGATGGTATATTATGCACAGCTTGACTTCCCACAACGCCGAACAATCCGTTTACTGTAACCTGTCTGCCAATAATGGCATTAGAGTTAATACCCCCAACAGTATCTATTTTAATAGTGCCATCTAAGTTTATATAGGTAGCTATTAAGCCCACCTCGTCCATATGAGCAGATACTAAAACTTTCTTACCACTACAAGACTTTCCTTTTTTAAAGGCTATTATATTGCCTAGACTATCTATGTGATAGTTTTCAACATAACCACTAATTTGAGATACAATATAATCTGCAACGGAACTCTCATCACCAGAGATACCATTCAGTAGACATAACTCTTTTAGATTCTTTAACATAGTCTTAAAAATCCCCCTAATGTAATCTTTTTAGATACTCTACTACCAAATTAGCAGTATACTGTACATCGTTCACGTCTATAACTTCAACGGGAGTATGCATATACTTCAACGGAATAGATACCGTTACTGCTTTAACTCCGCCACGACTAACAGAGAACCTATCTGCATTAGTACCAGTTTCACCGTTCATAATTTCTACTTGATATGGTATGTTGCAACTATCAGCAATCTGTACCAACTGTTTAGACATACATCTATCTAAGACGGGAGCAAAACCTATCATTGCACCCTTGCCCAACTCTCCACACTTACGAGGATTTTCACTATTGGTTAAGCCAAAAGATACATCTACCTCTATGGCATAGTCTGGATTAATATCATATGCACCTATTAATGCTCCACGTTCGCCAACCTCTTCTTGACTAGAAAACATTATAGTGTAAGAGCAATCCAAACTAATACCATGTAGAGCCTCTGCCACTTTAAGTAGAGCCACTACTCCGCAACGGTCATCTAACGATGGACTAGAAACTCTATCGCCGACAAGGTTTAGAAAGTCCTTTCTAAACGATACGTAATCACCTAAAGATACTATGTTCTCTAAACGTTCTTTAGGATATCCCGTATCTATAAATATATCATCAATGTTTAAAACTTCATCTTCGTTACCCTTAATATGGGGTGGTAGTGTACATATCACTCCAAGGATATTTTTTTTACCATGTATAGTAACCTCTTGAGCCGATAGTAAACGCTTATCTAAGCCACCAACATTAGAAACCTTTATAAATCCCTCATCAGTGATATAGGTAACCACCATGCCTATTTGGTCTATGTGGGCATCTAAGAGTATATGTGGTTTATCATCTGTACGGATACCAAAGTTAGCAATAACGTTTCCGTTCTTAGTATATACATCATTGGAATACTTCCTAAGGATATCACAAAGGTATTCTTCAAGAGAACCATCATAGTTACCAATATTCACCCTAGATGTTACTTCTTTAAGAGTGTTCTTAATATCTAAAAGCATTTTAAAACCCCTTCTAACAACAGATTATAGACTATTTACTATGTTCTTAAAATGAATACCTCTAGCTTCAAAGTTTGGATATTGGTCAAAACTTGCACAAGCAGGAGATAATGTAACCACATCACCAACCTTAGCAATTTCTTTAGCCTTAGCAACTGCCTCTTCAAGGGTATTCACTCTATGTATCTTTAGGCCACTAGTTTTAAACTCATCGCATTGAGTAACTGCCTTTTGAATCTTGTCAGCAGTAACTCCTAATAGAATAAGGTCTTTAACCTTTTCATTAACAGGTTTAGCCAAAGGTTCAAAAGGAATCTTTTTGTCATAGCCACCAGCTATGACTATCAACTTTTGATTAAAAGAGTTTAAACCAGCAAGTACTCTAGTAGGTGATGTAGCTATGCTGTCGTTATAATACTTAACGCCATCTAATTCACGAACGAACTCTATTCTATGTTCCACGCCGTTAAAAGTTTCTGCAACGTGAACCATGTTCTCAACAGATACCTCACCCCAAACAGCAGATATAGCCGTTAGATAGTTTTCAACGTTATGTATACCTGGAATACGTATTTGGTCTTTGTGCATGATTCTAGTAACGTTTCCGTAGTCATTGTAGCATAAATACCCATCGGCATCTAAGAACGCACCACATTCAACCTTAGAGGTTCTTGAAAACTTAACAAGTTTACCTCTAACCATGTCAGAAAGAGAGTTAGTAACTTCATTATCTTTGTTTAAGACCGTCTTAGAGAATGCATTTTGATGTGCAATCAAGTTCTTTTTAGCGTCTATATATTCGTCCATAGTGCCATGAACGTCTAAGTGATTAGGTGCTATGTTAGTGATTACAGCCACATCAGGAGATTTCCTCATGGATAGTAGTTGAAAACTAGATAGTTCTACCACTGCTACATCATCGCAATGAACCTCTTCAACTATTGGAAGTAATGCTCTACCAATGTTTCCACCTTTGTATACTACTCTACCCTCAGCAGAAAGAAACTCAGATATTATAGTAGTAGTAGTAGTTTTGCCATCTGAACCAGTAACTGCGTAAATCTTGCAAGGGCAGAGGTCGAAGAACATTTCCATTTCAGAGGTTATTACCACACCTTTTTTTCTAATATCGGTTAATATAGGATTGTTGTAATACATTCCGGGGGTTCTAAACACAATATCGAAATTTTTTAGTGCATTTAAATAGTCATCTCCCAATATGAACTTAGCACCCATATTGTTAAGCACTTTATACTCTTCCCCCAACTGTTCAGGTGATTTTTTATCGCATACAGTAACATCTAAGTGTTTATTTAGAAACATCTTAATGCAATTTAGGTTAGTAACACCCATACCTATGAAAGCAATCTTTTTGTTGTTAATGCTTTCAAAGAATCTATCTATCTTATTCATAATATATCCTCCAAGTTTAGATTATTAACAGCTTACTATAATATTATAACAACTAACGTTGCAAAAATCAAGGGGCTAAGAGTAAGTATATCCAAATTGTGAGTTCTTCTATTATTGACAAGATTAAAAGTTTGTAGTATAATTTTCATATAGTTACTGGAGCATAAAAAAAAGGAACGGTCTATAACCGTTCCATAAGATGTTAGAAATCAAAGTTTTTAAGTTCGCTCTTGTGAAGAATACTAATGCCTATTAGTAGACTTCCATTAGTGATTATATTAGTAATCTGTGCTGTCCAGTGCATAGATGATGTATTATCGAACCGTGATGAAAGATAGCCCATCAATAGCATTGCTATAAAAGATATAATAAAGAACACTTTTGCCATAGGTTTTTTTAATCTATTTGCCCATGATAAGAGTATGTATAGTATACCACTTAATCCAATCACTTCCCCGCATATAAATATCGGTGATAGTGAAAAAGTTTTCACACCCTTAGATTTATCCTTTTTCAGAAATATTACAAGTAGAGCAATAAATATTGTGATAAACCCTAAACTCTGCAACGGAAAGAATAGATTACTCAAAACGGGATAATCTGTATTAGATAGTGAATAGATTAACTTCCACAAGGCTTTTAAAAATCCCCCGATTGTAACCAATAAAGAGCCTGTCAACATGGCTATAAAGTTTAATCTGTACTTTTGATATACATCATATAGAAGTATTCCCATAGATATTGTAAATAGTACTACTGGGATAAAATCTACAATAGCCATCTGTACTGTAATTTGATTTGTCATATATATTAAGTATCCTTCCTAAGTAAACGTTGTATATGTATATGATACATCAA
>JAJQGV010000077.1 GCA_021200215.1 Ruminococcus sp.
GGGTTCAACAGAAAAAACGGCATTTTTTCTATATTAGTGGAAAGGTTTTTGTGAAAATTAACTAATAAAGTATTTTTATCTGCATTTTTTTAAAAATTCCATACAGATGTAATCAATTACATTGGATATTTTGGATATATTTTATGGGTAGAGCTTTTCTGTAAGCACTCAATTTCATAATTTTTTCACATTAAAAATATGCACAAACTTTTATAAACTTATTTGTGTAAGTTAAACAAATGCTTTTTTTTGTTTTTTTAATTGACTTTTCCTGAAATCGGTGATATAATCTTTCTTAGTAAAGTCACGTTTCATATAGCGTGTTAGTTGAAATAGTAAATTCATAGGAGGTCTTTATATGCCACATATTACCATAAAGATGTTAAAGGGCAGAACTAACCAACAGAAAACTATTGCAGGTATTAAGGTCGCAGATGCTCTTGCAGAAGCTATCGGCTGTGACCCTACACATATATCCGTTGCCGTTGAGGACTTTACCCCTACCGAATGGCAAGATGTCTTTAAGGAAGAAGTCACCAACAACAATAACATAGTAGTACAACCAGATTATGACCCTAAAAGCCTATTAAAGTGAAATCATGAGTATAATATTAGCATCTAATTCGCCTAGGCGTAAGGAACTATTAAGATTCATCTTTCAAGATTTTTTAGTACAACCTGCCAATATAGATGAATCAATCCCTAAAGATATCCCTTTAGAACTATCTGCTGAGTACTTAGCTAAGCTAAAAGCCATAAAAGTAGCAGAAGAATATCCAAACGATACCATAATAGGTTGTGATACTATTGTACTACACAATAATATCATCTTAGGAAAGCCAACTAGCACCAATGATTGTTTCAATACCTTAAAATCTCTATCTAATAGCATACATAAAGTAATCACTGGAGTATGCATAGTATCCAATAGTAGAGTTACATCGTTTTCAGAAACTACTGAAGTATCTTTCTATGATTTAACTGATGAGGAAATTCTTAACTATATATCCACTGGTGAACCTTTCGATAAGGCAGGTAGCTATGGTATTCAAGGATATGGTTCACTGTTGGTTAAAGAGATTCATGGCGACTTCTTTAATGTGGTAGGTTTACCCATATCTAAGTTAAACAGGATTCTTAAAAATATGATATTAAATTAGCACAATAACAAAAGCGACCAGATATATTTTGGTCGCTTTACCTAATGCATAATCTTTAGTTACTTTTCCATAGGCGATGTAAAATCAAAGTGTGCTGTATTATCATAAGCGTTTATTACTGAACCATTAAATATAGGTAATACTTCACCTTGTTTTATAGATTTATTCTCACCTTTGTTTGTATAGCATTGCCATGTTTTCTCACCTATATTTTTTATGCCGTATAAATCTTTATGGATTTTATTTTCTATTACTTCTCCTATAGCCTCTGTTGTTACTATATTGGTATTTTTGAAGAACGCCCTGTATAGTAATGTTCCTTGACATATAGGTATACTAAAATCTTGATTTGTAAAATATAGTGAGTGATACTTACTACCACAATGTTTGCAAACATAATAACCTTCACGAGTTGTTCCTAGCATAAATGAAAAATCTTCTTTTCCACATACGCATCTTAATACATCACTTTTCAATCTTAATAATACTTTTAACCAATCAGTTACAGTATACCTATCCTCTTTGATAAATATATATTCGCAAAAAGTTTTCATGAACATATTTTTCAAATAGTTAGGATATTTTTTCCACATAGATATTATAGTATAGTGTACTCCTCTTACTGGTCTATTAATATCATTAGATGGGTCTAATATAAATACTGGTTTTTCCTTATAATGCCTCATTATGTATTCTTTATTTAATGTATTTTCGCTAACTACTGCTCGACCTTCCAAGGGGTGGTCATGGAAGAACAGTTTAAATAGCAACACTGCTAAAGTATATAAATCACTTTGCTTATTAGGATTATCCTCACCTTTTAATACCTCAGGAGCTATATAAGTATTATCTTTCTTTACGATTAAAACATTTTCCACTTGGGCGGTACAACTGACAATATCTAACAACACTTCACCTGTTTGGATATTAATAATTATACTGTTATCATATAGTGCATAAAAATATCTTCTTATATCTATTGTAGTTCTAAAAATCTTTACTATATTTATAGCACTTTCTAACAACACATCTAAATTTTTGAACTTAATGCTTTTTCTTTTCAAGATTTCACCATCATACTGAAAAGTATACCCTTTCAGCACTTCTTTAAAAGCATAAAAATCATTTTGTAGATTATTATATAAACAACCAAACTCACCCTTATCATTAGTCTGTGTTATAATCATAGGTTTAATAAAACCCTTATTTAGATTTTTATTGTTTAACAATACTGATATTCTCTTTCTTAATAGACCTAAGTCCTTACAAACATTACTAGTGTACCATTTCATTATATAGGTTTTATTTAAACATTCTGCTTCATACACTGGTATATCCGCATACTTATCGAGTTCAGATATTATCTTTACCTCTTGATTACTTTCAGAATATAGTATCTCACCTACTCTAGTTTCCTCATGATAAGGTTCTTCTTGACTATCGTCATCTACTGTTTCCACTTCCATAGATTGCCTTTTTATTTCTTTGGCACTTTGACTATCTTCTATTTCTTTCATCTGTTTTGTATCCTTTGTTTTTTTAATTATTAAGTCATCAATTACACTTTTTTTTTCAGCCTTTATATTTTCTAAATCTTCTGAATTATTTAGTGTTTTTTTTACATCATTTTCCTTTGTATTTTTTTTCTTTTGGATTAAATCCAAAGAATCTATCAT
>JAJQGV010000154.1 GCA_021200215.1 Ruminococcus sp.
TGCTATTTTCTTTAATATGTTATATACTGTTTATATGAAGTTTTATCTTTTGGTAAAATAGGATTTTTTTAATTGAAAAGGAGTAGTTTATGGAAACTGATATTTATCGATTGTATTTTGTGCTATTTATAGTATTCGTTATTATTAAGGCTATATATTCTGCCTTTGAGTTCGCTATTGTAGAGGTTAATGACAATAAGGTTAAGAATCTTGCAAAGAATGACGTTAGATACAAAAAACTTTTAAAGTTAATATCTGCACCTAGTAAGATGAAGTCATCACTTGCAGTGGCAAAGATATTCTGCATTATATTTATAGTTCTATTCTTTATGCTTTCAAACACATTTATTTCATCAATATATGTGTATGAAAATATATCAAATCTTATAAGCTATATAGGATTTACTGACAATGATATAAGTATTATAGTCGCTATGATTATATTAATACTTTTACTTGTAATAGTATTAGTAATCTTTCTTAGTGTATTTACCGATATTATACCTAAACGTATTGCAGAAAAGAATATCGATAGATTGGCTTTATTTTCCGTTCCGTTTATTAACTTTATAATAGTGGTATTTAAACCAATTACATTAATAATAGATGGCATATCTTTCGTTATTTGTAAAATCTTTGGGCTTAGTACTAACAGTAAGAATGATATTGTTACAGAAGAAGAAATCTTAATGATGGTTGAAGCTGGAAATGAAACTGGTGTTATTGAAGAAAGTCAAAAGGATATGATTAATAACATATTTGAATTTGAAGATGTCAATATATGTGACGTTATGACTCATAGAAAGGATATTAAGGCTATAGATATTAAGTCTAAAATATCTGATGTGATATACATAGCTATAAATGATGGTTTTTCTCGTATTCCCGTATATCAAGACAATGTAGATAATATTGTCGGTATAATATATGTTAAAGATTTATTATGCTTAGTGGGTTGTGATAATACCGAAAAGTTCGATGTTAATTATTTTTTGCGTAAGGTTATGTATGTGCCAGAATATTGCAAATGCTCTGAAGTTTTTGAAAGCATGACTATTAAAAAGGTACAGTTGGCTATAGTAGTAGATGAGTATGGGGGTACTGCGGGGTTAGTATCGTTGGAAGATTTAGTTGAGGAAATAGTCGGTAACATTCAAGATGAGTATGATGTGGAAGAAAAGGATATTGAAGAAATATCTGAGGGAGTATTTACTATCGATGGTGCTACTGACCCAGAAGATGTTTGTAGTACACTTAAAATTAATCTTCCCGATGAACACAACTACGATACTATGAGTGCTTTCATAGTCGATTTGATAGGTCATATTCCTAATGAAAATGAGTTGGCTACTGTAGAATATCAAGGGGTTACATTTACTGTGCTTATAGTTGAGGATAATTGGATTTCTAAGATTAAAGCTGTTACCAAAGTAAGAACATAATCTATTTTATAAGGGGGTTTTCTTTTGATTAAACAGAAAAATATTTTCTTATTTTTCTCTATGATGGGCATTTTAGCTTTGACAGGTTGCATGAAGTACGTATTTAACAATGGTATAGCAGTTTCTAATACTACTGAGATTACTTCTGAAATTACTACTCAGGAACAAGAGTATGTATCTATTCAAGAGGATACTACTACTATTACTAGTGAGTTTAATAAAGATGAATCTAAATACTTCTATGGAAAATCTTGTATTAGATATGACCAACTTAATGATACTCAAAAGTTAGTGTATAATCAAATATTTGAAGGCATAGAAAGTTGCTCTGAGGTTATTAATATATCTTATGATATTGATGAGAGTGACTTAGAAAAAATATATGATGCTATTATAAATACTGCTGACTTTGAATTGGTATATCCTACTAGAAAGTATGACTTTAAGTATGATTCTATTACGGGAAATATATATAAGATATCTCCTAAGTATGAGGTGTCTTTAGAAGTTCGTTCTAGTATGATATCTAGTGTAGATAGCGTGGCTAACGATATTATATCGCAAACTGTAGGTATGGACGAGTTCCAAACTGTTAAATACTTCCATGACTATATTATCCTTAACTGTTCATACGATTCTAATAGTGAAAACTACAGCAACGCTTACGGTGCTTTAGTCGATGGTAAAGCAGTCTGTGAGGGCTATGCTAGAGCTTTTAAATATCTTTGCAATATGGTTGGAATACCTTGTGAGTTGGTTATTGGTACTACAGATATAGAGCATATGTGGAATTTAGTACAAATTGATGGCGAGTGGTATCACATTGATGTGACTTGGGACGACCCTAAAAATAAGGACGGGGATTATATTAGTTATTCTTACTTTAATCTATCCGATGAGCAGATATTTACAGACCATACCGTTAATGATACATATATTCTTCCAGTTGCTAACTCCACTGATATGAACTATTTTAACTACTATAATCTTTGTGTTAGTTCCTTAGAAGAGTTAGAAGATGTCTTATATCAGCAGGTTTATAACGCTTGTCTGAATGGCGATAAGTACGTATATTTTAAGGCAGATTCTATAGATACTTACAATGCAATTATATCTAAGCTTTGCAATAGCTATGACCTATACAGTATCATAAAAGATGCATCGGTCGATGCTAATAATATAATAAACGTTGATAATGTATCTTTTAGCTATGATGATGATATGCTTACTTTTACCATGAATTTGGAATGTTAATTACATAAGTTTGTATACATTTCACAAAAAACCTAGAGGAATATTGTTAAAGTTTAGCTTGACATATTCTAAAAAGAGTGATATACTAATAAAGTTGCTT
>JAJQGV010000038.1 GCA_021200215.1 Ruminococcus sp.
ATAATGAGAATATCTTTTATTGTAGTTTTTGCATATAATATGTAGAAAGAGGTGATTTTTTACTATGACTAAAGTATCTATGGTATCACTAACGTTTGCGAATAAATCTAAGAGTATATTTGCAAAGTTAGGATACACTTCGAATGTACTCCATAACGTAAAACCTAGTGGTTGTGAGTACGTTCTAATCGTTGATGCACCTAAAACTTTGGTGCTTACTACCCTAAAAAAAGAGGGTATTCCTATAAAAGAATTTTTATAGGGGGGTGTTTTCTAATTGATTATCAACTTTGATAACTCCGCTACTAGCTATCCAAAGCCAAAACAGGTCTTAAGAGCCGTCAACTATGCTGTTAAAAAGTGTGGCGGTAATGCAGGTCGTGGTGGTCATAAGCTCTCTATGATATCTTCCGAACAGGTATACTCTACACGTGAAACCATTGCAAACTTTTTCGATGCTTTACCCGAAAATGTGGTATTTACTCAAAACTGTACACAATCGTTGAATACTGCTATGTTTGGAATTTTAAATAAGGGTGACCATGTCGTGATAAGCTGTTTGGAACACAACTCTGTATCAAGACCTATATACTATTTAAGTAAGAACAACTATATAACCTATTCAATATTCAATGTAGGCTCAACTGATGATGAAACCTTACAGAACTTCAAGATGGCTTTAAGACCCAATACTCGTTTAGTGATTACTACTATAGCTAGTAATGTCACTGGGCAGATACTTCCATTTAGAAGTATCGGTGAAGTATGTCAACAAGAGGGCATATGTTACATTGCAGATGGTTCTCAAGGTAGTGGTATACTACCTATATCGTTAAAAGATGATAGTATAAACGTACTATGTACTTCAGGGCACAAGGCTTTGTATGGGTCATCATCTTCGGGAATATTAATCTCCGATGGTAAGTATAGCATAAGACCTCTTATGTTTGGTGGAACTGGTAGTACTTCTACGCAATTAGAACAGCCTAACTTCTTACCTGACAGTTTGGAAAGCGGAACTCTTAACGTAGTTGGAATAGTTTCTTTAAACGCTGGGATAAGGTTTATATCTAGTATAGGTATGGATAGAATATTTGACCATGAAAAGAAACTATGCGATATCTTTATTAATGGTATAAAAGATATTCCTAACGTTATAATATATCGAAACGATGTTTCTAACTACCTTCCAATAGTATCTTTTAATTTAGATGGTGTTCCATCTAGTGAGTTAGGTGAATATTTAAG
The DNA here is from genome assembly GCA_021200215.1 of Ruminococcus sp. Lineage (GTDB taxonomy): Bacteria > Bacillota > Clostridia > Oscillospirales > Ruminococcaceae > UBA5884. The sequence goes on from JAJQGV010000038.1 coordinate 1,249, forward strand.
TAACAACGGTTTTTGCTTAAGAGATGGTTTTCATTGTTCTGCATTGGCTCATAGGTTCTTAGGCACTCAAAACGGTACGGTTAGATTTTCACCATCGATATTTAATACTCCAAAAGAAGTATACGCTTTGGTAACGACTTTAAAAACATTTGATTACAATAAAAAAAAATAGGTTACAATTTAAAAAATCCCTTGAAATGATATTTAAATAGTAGTAGAATAGTATTAAGGATTTAATATAATTAGTATCCTTCGCTAACATAAGGTAATTTCACGTATACTAAGACTTCGTGAATTTATCAAGCGTGGATTGAAAATAATACTTTAGAGCGTTATTTGGGCGTTTATATATACGCCCTTATTCGTTCTGTGTTTATGTACAAAGGAAGTGAGCAAACTGTCTTTTTCAGATATTTTAGACTATCTATCTGATGCTTTAGGTACGATATTCAGTGTAATAAAATCTATAACGTTTGTTGACATAATAGATATAGTGTTGCTAACGTTTTTGATATACTATCTACTAAAAATTATAAGAGAAACTAGAGCAGGACAGCTCTTAAAAGGCGTAGTTTGGATAGTTATTATATACCTTATATGTAAGACTGTAGGTTTAAAATCTATGACATTCTTACTAGACAATACTTTAAACATAGGCTTGATAGCTATATTAATAATGTTTCAGCCAGAACTACGCAGAGCATTAGAAAAGTTTGGAAGTACTAATATGTCAAAATTGCCTCTTTTTTCTTTTATGAGCGAACAGATTACAACTCCAATTGAAAAGTGGCAGTACGCTATAGATATGATTTGCTTATCGTGTGAGGAACTTTCGGCATCTACTACAGGAGCATTATTCGTTTTGGAACGCAATACTAAGTTAGATGTTCAAATTAAGACTGGTACTATTATGAATGCTATTCCTAGTAAGGAACTCTTTGGCAACATATTCTATCCTAAAACACCTTTACATGATGGTGCGGTAATTATGCGTGACGGTGTAATTCATGCGGCTGCTTGTTTTCTACCTAAGCCAGAACGTGAAGAGTTTATAGATAAAAAGTTAGGTTCACGTCACAGAGCTGCCATAGGTATGAGTGAAAATTCTGATGCTATTATAGTAGTGGTATCAGAAGAAACTGGTACTATATCTGTAGCAGAAAATGGTGTAATAAAAAGAGATTTCGATAAGAATACTTTAAAAGAGTATCTAGTCAACAAGATGATTCCTGAACCTGACTCTACTCCATCTACGCCTAAGTTTAACAGATTGACATTGAAGACTAAATTTAAGTATAAGTATAATAAAAAGGAGCATCAGAAAGATGGAAAAAATAATTAACTACTTTCATACACAGCTCCATAACTTAAAAAAATCTTCACCTAAACAGTTTCTATATGCCTTTGGATTAGCTTTTATTAGCTGGTATATAATAACGGTTAATCTGTATCCTAACATATATCAAACTATTAGTAATATTCCACTAGAGATAGATATCTCTAATACATCGGCAGAGGAAAATGAATTGAGCGTTATTACTCAAGATGTCGAAAAGGTTAAGGTTCAGATTACTGGTGAGAGAACTAAGATAGGTAATCTTAAAAGCGAAGATTTAATGGCTACGGCAGTTGTGGAAAACGTTACTGAGGCTGGAATATATGAACTCTCAATAAGAGTTACTGGCAAAGATGGAACAAGCTACGATGTTAAAAACATTGAACCTAGCTACGTTACTGTAGAGTTTGACAAGTACATTACTAAGGAAGTTCCTATAGTAGTAAACGCTCCAGATATTAAGGCTAAAGATGGCTACATTATGGACGAAAGTTCTCCTATAATTACACCATCTACTATTAGTATTACTGGCCCTAAAACACAGGTGGATAGTATCTCGGAACTTTCGGTAAATGTTTCGGAAAGCAAAGAACTTGATAACTCTTATACATACCACAGCACTAACGTTGAAGATTGGAAAATTTATTCTGAAAGTGGCAGTGAGATTAACTTCGATGGTCTTACCTATGATTTAAAAGATATACAGATAGACTTTCAAGTGTATATGACTAAAACCTTGAAATTAAAGTATTCAGTAGTAAATGCACCATCTAGTGACTTTGTACCAGAGTTCATTATGAGCGATGATGAGATAGTTGTAGCATCTTCGGCTAGTATATTGGAAAATTTAGAAGAACTATCCTTTGAGATAGATATGCGTGAAGTAGATGCTAACTATTCTGAAACCTTTACTATAGAACTACCTACATCGTGTAGAAATATATCTAACATAGATACCGTTACAATATCGCTACCTTCTAACCAGTACTCTACTAGAGAGTTTACTAATTTGAATAACTTTGTATTTACTAACATTCCAGAAGGGTACGACATAGAGGCGGTTACGAGCGGTTTGGCATTAGAGTTGGTTGCACCTACATCTATTATAGATGAGATTACTGAAGATGATTTTGTAATAAGAGTCGACTTGAGCAGTGTTCAAATTACTGGAAATCTATTTAATGCTTCTGTAACCATACAGTTACCAGATTATCCAAACGCTTGGTGCTTAGGTAAACATACAATAGTCCTTAGAGCTACTGAAACGGTCGATGAAACTACTACCTCTACAGATACAGATACCTCTACAGATGATTCTCAAGAGTAACTTATAATAGAACGCCTAAAGTATCTTAGGCGTTCTTTTCATCTATGCATTACTAAAATTTTATTTGTACTAAATATTTGTATTGACTTTTTGTGATTTTGTGTGTATAATTATTCTATAAACTTTGAAAGGGTTGAAATGGTGTCAACTGCTCTTTCTCTAAAAGGAATAGGCTTATAAAAACTCTATCTGATTAACCTAAGTGTTTTTGGCACTAAGCCATTAAAGACACTCCTCTCATCGCCTTAAAGCAGTGAGGTTCTGTGCCTAGAATTTTTATGAAAGTAGGTTTCAACGATAAAAGTATGAACAGAATTTATTTAAGTAAGATGATACTTCCTATAAGTATAATACCTTTAATGACCTCTTGTTATAGCCTAACCGATAGTTTAGGTACTTCTAATTCTCAAACTACTACTACTACTATCGATACCACTACGGAAACTTCTATCGACCTTACTACCACCTTAGAAGATGAAACTTTATTGCTAGAGTTTACTGATTATACATACTTCCAAAATGATGACGGCACTTTTAACTTTACTATCACTCAAGAGGCTATGGAAGGTTGCTACTATATTATTTCAGTAATGTACGATGGAAATGTTATAGAGTTCGTTGAAGGTGATGGGTATCTAAAGAGTGAATATGGTCTATTCGCTGATGAAACTTTAGAAGAAACATCTAATGCAGATGATGAGCAAGAGTATCAAAATGACGATGCAGACCAAGAAGAAGTTACTACTACGGACGATAGTTATAAACTTTCAGAAGAAAAGATTAAGTCCTTAATGGGTAAAGAGGGCTGTTGGACATTTAGATGCATATCTGAAGGTACTCAGTATGTAGAGATTAAACTAATTAATGAATATGGTGACGTTAGATATAAGTTGCAGTTTACCTGTATAGTAGATACTCACCTTGAGCCACACCTATACTATACTAACATTAACTATTAATAGTTAATGTTACTTTGAAAAAATAAGTATTATAATAAAATCATAATGTTATATTCTATTAGCATACCTTTATTAGTAAGATGTTTCTATATATCTACTATACTAAATGGGAGTGTTCTATATTATGATTCTTTTTAATATTATAGGGGCAGTTCTAAGGAACTTTTTCTTCTACTCATTACACGTAGAAGGCTTAGGTATGTTTCCTAAACCTCTTTCCCCAGAACAAGAACTTGAATGTTTTAAAAAGATGCAACTAGGTGATACCTCTGCTAGGCACACATTGATTGAACACAATCTACGATTAGTCGCTCACATAATAAAAAAGTACTATTCGCAATCACAGAATCAAGATGAACTTATATCTATTGGCACTGTTGGACTTATTAAGGCAGTATCTACCTTTGATTATACTAAAGGTAGTAAGTTTGCAACGTATGCTAGCAGATGTATTGAGAATGCTATATGTTATTAAATGCATCAATATATTGAAAATAAACTCGGGTTGATATTACATCAGCCCGAGTTTAAAGTTTTAATAATGCTATCAATATAGAGTACCTTTTCTTCGTAACTGTCATTACAAGATTCTAACTTGTGCTTTAAAGCCATTATAAATATAGAGTTTATACTGTTCTGTAGGCACTGCGTATCGGTTATGGATAGCTCTAACTCTATGGGTTTAGACTTACGCATATAGCATCACCTATATACTATATGAATTTAGACTATTTTTTATGCTTACTCTCCTCTATTAGAGTATCTTTTATACCACGCATTATAATATTTCTAGCTTTAATAGCATCTGTTTTTTCTAATGGTGGAGTATCTCCTAGAGGGTATTCCATGCCTAACTTTTCATACTTTACCTTACCCATAGTGTGATAGGGTAGTACATCTAAGGCTTTTAAGTTCTTAAGAGTACCTAAGAATCTGCCTAACTTGTAGAGGTATTCATCGTTTTGAGTTAGGTTTGGAACTACTACATGACGTATCCAAACGTCTATGTGGTTATCTCTTAGATATTCTGCAAACGCTAGAATGTTCTTATTAGAGTGTCCAGTTAGAACCTTGTGTTGTTCGTCATCGATGTGTTTAATGTCTAGCATAACTAAGTTAGTATACTTAATAAGCTCATCGAACTTAGAAGTATCCTTAGGGTTAAAGGTAATACCAGAAGTATCTAAGCAGGTATGGATACCTTTTTCCTTACAGGCTTTAAAGAGTTCGATAACGAAGTCCATCTGTAGTAAAGGTTCCCCACCCGTTACAGTGATACCACCATCTTTCATGAACTCTCTGTATGATATAAACTGGTCGATAATATCGTCGGTAGTTACTTCAGTACCACCATGTGTAGTCCAAGTATCTGGATTATGGCAGTACATACAACGCATAGGACAACCTTGCATAAATACTACGAACCTTATACCAGGGCCATCTACTGTGCCAAAGGATTCTGTAGAGTGAACATAGCCTTTAGTCATAAAAAAATCACCTCAAACTTGCATAGTATAGACAAGGGCGGATATGGATATCCGCCCTTTTAAAAGAGTATTGTCCTTATATATTATAGACCTTGGTGGAAAGTTCTAGAGATAACATCATCTTGTTGCTCTTTAGTTAGCTTAATAAAGTTTACAGCGTAACCCGATACACGAATAGTCAACTGTGGATACTTTTCTGGGTGTGCTTGAGCATCGAGAAGAGTTTCTCTATTTAAAACATTAACGTTTAGGTGATGTCCACCTTTTTCAACATAACCATCTAGTAAGCCTACTAGATTATCGATTTGCTTTTGATTTACTTCAGCCATGATAAAAATCCTCCTTAGAATATCGTTCATAGATTAGTTTAGAACGTATACACTTTTAGTATATAATAACCCCATGTAGTAAACGCTCTAATAGGGGAGCGTTCACACATAGAAATTATAACTGAACTTAAGACATTAACTATTCAACGGTTTCTTCACAACAACCGTTATCTAATTGTGTTGGGTCAAAGTTTTCTAAGTCTAAATCACCCATGAATACTTGGTCATCTTTACCTAACGCACCTGGTATGATTGAGAATGTGTTAGAGATGCCATCTTGAGCGTAACGGAATGGTAGCTTTGCTACAGATGATAATGACGCAGTAGCACCATGAGTATCTCTGCCATGCATTGGATTAGCTCCTGGAGCTAGTGGAACCCCCATCTTTCTGCCGTCAGGAGTGTTACCAGTCTTTTTACCATATACTACGTTAGATGTTATGGTTAAGATAGACATAGTAGGAACACCATCTCTGTAAGTGTGATGTTTCTTAATATCATTCATAAAGGTCTTAACGATATCTACAGCTATTTGGTCTACTCTATCATCGTTGTTACCATACTTAGGGAAGTCGCCCTCAACTTCGTAGTCTACAACTATGCCTTGCTCATTTCTGATACACTTAACCTTAGCATACTTAATAGCAGATAGAGAATCTGCTACTACTGAAAGTCCAGCAATACCAGTTGCGAAGTATCTCTTAACATCTCTGTCGTGTAGAGCCATTTGGATTCTTTCATAAGCGTATTTGTCATGCATATAGTGGATAACGTTTAAAGTGTTCACATATAAACCTGCAAGCCATTCCATCATATCCTTGTACTTTTCCATAACGTCATCGTAGTCAAGATAATCACCTTCAACTGGTCTGTACTTAGGGCCAACCTGTTCGAAAGTTCTTTCATCTACACCACCGTTTATAGCGTATAGTAGACACTTAGCTAAGTTAGCTCTAGCACCGAAGAATTGCATTTCTTTGCCCACTCTCATTGAAGATACACAACAAGCGATTGCATAGTCATCACCATGAGTTACTCTCATCATATCATCATTTTCATATTGGATAGATGAAGACTTAATGGACATCTTAGCACAGAAGTTCTTGAAGTTCTTAGGTAGCTTAGTAGACCATAGAATAGTCATGTTAGGTTCTGGAGCAGTACCTAGATTATCGAGGGTGTGTAGGTATCTGAAAGAGTTCTTAGTTACTAAAGGACGTCCATCTAAAGCCATACCACCTATAGATTCTGTTACCCAAGTTGGGTCGCCTGAGAATAGTGAGTTATATTCGGGAGTTCTTGCAAACTTAATGAGTCTTAACTTCATAATAAAGTGGTCGATATACTCTTGAGCTTGTTTTTCAGTGATAACACCATTCTGTAGGTCACGTTCAATAAAGATGTCTAAGAATGTGGAAGTTCTACCAATACTCATAGCAGCACCGTTCTGTTCTTTAACAGAAGCAAGATATCCAAAGTATAACCATTGGATAGCCTCTTTGGCGTTCTGTGCTGGACGAGAAATATCACAACCGTAGATGTTTCCTAGTTCCTTTAGTTCGCCTAGAGCCTTAATCTGCTCTGCAAGTTCTTCACGTAAACGAATATTCTTAGAAGTCATTCTTACTAGAGAAGTAGCAAGTTGTTCTTTCTTATCTTCAATAAGTCTGTCGACACCGTATAGAGCTACTCTTCTATAGTCACCAATAATTCTACCTCTGCCATAAGCATCTGGAAGTCCAGTGATAATAGCATTGTGACGAGCCTTCTTCATCTCTGGAGTATAGACATCGAATACACCTTGGTTATGGGTCTTTCTATACTTAGTAAAGATTTCACTGATTTCAGGGTCAACCTCGTAACCATTCTGCTTACAAGCAGTTTCAGCCATTCTAATACCACCAAAAGGTTGTAGAGAACGTTTAAAAGGCTTATCGGTTTGAAAACCAACAATCTGTTCTAAGTCTTTATTTAGATAGCCTGCACCATGTGATGTGATAGTAGATACTACCTTAGTATCCATATCTAAGACGCCACCTGCTTCTCTTTCTTGCTTAGATAGTTCCATAACCTGTTCCCATAGCTTAGTAGTAGCCTCTGTAGGGTCTTGTAAGAAAGAGTCATCACCATCGTAAGGTGTAAAGTTCTTTAAGATAAAATCTCTTACGTTGATAGAATTACACCATCTACCTTCATTAAAACCATACCATTCTTTAGTGTCTTGAATATTCAAAAATAATTCCTCCTTGTTTTCCATAAGGGATACTTTTCTATCCCTTGTACATATAGTATAACCTATTCTGTTCATAATGTCAACAGTAATATTTACTATTCGATAAAAAAATATTTTTTAAACATTTTGATGCATATAGAGATGTATATCGAATGAGATACTTATGCATTTTAGGTATACTAAGAAGAGTCTTAACGATATTAGCATAAACGAACCTATAGATACCGACAAGGACGGAAATACTCTTACGTTGATGGATATTATGGCAGATGGAAATAACATTCATGACGATGTAGACCTATTAATACGCTCCGAGCAACTGTATAACTTTATCAATAAGGCACTCAATCCACGTGAATTAGAGATTATCACACATAGGTATGGTCTGTTCGGTAATGAACCTTTAACTCAACGTGAGGTCGCTAAAATGTTAAACATATCACGCTCATACGTATCTAGGATAGAAAAAAAGGCTCTTACTACCCTTAGAGAGATGTATGAAAAAGATTCTTAGAAAATTTTGCTAATGAATAATTATTAACTTTTCTTAGTATATAATGTATACTATTATACAATATTTTTATGAGTTTATTTAGGCTAACATTGTTTAGTATGTCCTAAAATAATCTCACATATGTTGGTAAACTATGGTGGATAATTACTAAATATTCCTAATATAGATGTCCTATATTATTCTTTACATTATATATGTTGAAATGTTTTGTGCAAATGTTACAAAGAAAAATATTTGTGAAATGTTTAAGAATTATCCCATAAACTGACAAATAAATTTTGAGATTTGTGGTAATATTATTAGGTGAAGTTGTAGTAAGGAACGCTACCTAAAGCGTTCCTTACACAGTTGGTTGACTAACTAATATTAAGTTAGTACAATACTTTTAGATGGGTGGGATTTAATGTACAATTTGGATTTATTCACTTCTAAAGCGGTTACTTCAATCAATTTGGCAATAAAGATTAGTGGTAGTATGGGGCATACCTACGTTGGAAGTGAACATCTATTGTTAGGTTTAATCAAAGAGGGAACTAATACTGCTTCCATAACGTTAGCATCTTATAGGGTGAATGAAAAGAACGTATCCGAAAAGATTAAAAGTACCGTTGGCACTGGTGAGGAACTTATACTTACTTACGAATGCATGACCCCTGCTCTATGTAGAATACTTTCTCGCTCTTCAGAAAATTCTAAACTTAGTGGCATGAAGTTAGTAGGCACTGAACACATTCTTGAGGCTATTCTAAAAGAAAAGAACTGCACTGCTAACTTAATATTACAATCTTTGGGTGTGAACGTAAGTAGACTCGCTAAGGATTGTAGCAGTAATAGTTCTACTATCAATGAGGATAAGGCTATAAATCCTGCTAATGAGATAGATAATCGTCAGATAAGTAACCTAATTAAGTACGGCAAGAACTTAACTGAACAGGCATATAAAAAATGCTTTGACCCAGTAATTGGCAGAGATAAAGAGATTGAAAGAGTTATACAGATACTATCTCGTAGAACTAAGAATAATCCTTGCTTGATAGGTGAGGCTGGTGTCGGTAAGACTGCTATCGTAGAAGGGTTGGCTCAACTTATAGTTAGGGGAGAAGTTCCTGACAATCTTAAGAAGAAGAATATATTCTCCCTAGATATTCCATCTTTGTTGGCGGGTGCTAAGTACAGAGGTGACTTTGAAGAACGTATTAGAACTTGCATAAATGAGGTTATTAAGCAGGGAAATATTATTCTATTCTTAGATGAGATTCATACCATAGTAGGTGCGGGTGCTGCAGAGGGTGCTGTAGATGCATCTAACATATTGAAACCTCAACTTGCTAGGGGTGAAATTCAAGTGATAGGTGCTACTACTACTTCAGAATATCGCCACGAGATTGAAAAGGATAACGCTCTTGAACGTAGATTTCAACCTGTATTAGTAGAAGAACCTTCTGAAGAAGAAACTATTAAAATATTAAAGGGACTAAGACCTAACTATGAAAACTATCATAGTGTTGTTATTCCTGATGATGTTCTAAAGCTATCGGTAACACATTCTATTAGGTATATTAACGATAGGTATCTGCCCGATAAAGCTATTGACCTACTAGATGAGGCTTGTTCTCGTGCTAAGTTAAAGAGAGTATCTAATGGTGGAAAGTTACAGAGCCTTAAAGAGTTTGAACAGAGTTATGATAGCTCTCCTAGAATAACTTTAGAAGACTTACATCGCTCTATATACTCCGAAGAGAAAACCGTTAAGACTATATATGTAACTAAACAAGATATCTGTGATATTACTTCCGCTTGGAGTGGTATTCCAGTGTCAAAGACTTCTAAGGCAGAAAGCTTGAAAATCTTAGAACTAGAAGATACTCTAAAATCTATAATAATAGGTCAAGATGTAGCAGTTAAGGCGGTTTCCGATGCTATAGCTAGAAATAGATGCGGTCTTAGAGATGAGCATCGTCCTATAAGTTCGTTCCTATTCTTAGGCTCTACTGGTGTGGGTAAGACAGAACTCTCTAAGGCTTTAGCTAATCAACTCTTCGATAGCGAGGATAATCTAATTAGGTTCGATATGTCTGAGTATATGGAAAAACATTCTGTATCTAAGTTGATAGGTTCTCCCCCTGGGTATGTGGGTTGCGAAGATGGGGGACAGCTTACAGAACAGGTTCGCAGAAAACCTTACAGTATAGTACTCTTCGATGAGATTGAAAAGGCTCATGCAGACGTTTCAAACGTCTTATTACAAATCTTAGATGAGGGATACCTAACCGATAGTTCGGGTAGAAAGGTTAGCTTTAGAAATACTATAGTTATCATTACGTCCAACATAGGGTCGGATTTTGCTAACAAGAGTGATATAGGATTTAATCAAGTAGGGGGTAGTTCCTCAATTAAGGATAGAGTTATAGCTAAGGCTAAACAGCATTTTAAACCTGAACTTTTAAATCGCTTAGATGATATTATAGTGTTTGAAAGGTTAGGAACGACTCAACTAGAAGGTATAGCTAACAAGCTACTCAATGAACTTAAGGTTCGTGCTAATAAGATAGGCATAGAACTATCCTTTGATGATAGTGCTATTAAACTGTTGGCATTAGAGAAATCTACTAGTGAGTACGGTGCTAGACCTTTAAAACGTAAGATTTCTGAGTGTATAGAAACTCCTCTTTCTGAACAGATACTTCTTGAAAACATTAGGCACGGTGATAAGGTATATATATACAACGATAATGGTAAGTTTGCAATAAAGAACTGTGGAAAGGTATCTATAAATTAATATAATATATCCCCTAGTTATGGTACTAGGGGATATATTTATTATAAACTATAAAACTTTAGAGTTCTTTAGATGTTTTTCTTCTAGCACGATAGAGTATTCTAGCCTCTACCTCGTTTAGTTCGTCTTGCCTTGGAGCACTATCTACCCAATTAGACCATTCTGACCATTCAGTGAAATACTCTCTTTTGTAGGTATATACAGTTTCCATAGCAGTCCTTTTATGGTATAAGAACCATTCAGTACTTAAAGAACCGTACTTCATGGCATAGCGTTTGCCATCTACATAGTAAGATGTCATTTTTATGTTGCAATCTATGGTATCACCAGCAGGAGTAACCCTTTCATTATCATCATTAGAGTACCAATCCACCGTTTCACTAGGTATATCTTGATAGAGTACGGTTTCTATATACTCCCAATCTTCTGGCTTAGTGTTAGGATTGAATATCAAAGCAGACCTCTTAGTGCTATAGCACATATTGATACTATATTCTGAACCTATATAGAAGTATCCACAGTACTTAAAGCCTATTAAGTTTGTGCTTATGTCACAAGTTTCAGATGTTGGTCTATCTTCAGTAGTATAGTAACCCTCATCTTCCCAATCGGAGTATACTGTTCTTTGGTCTATGCAAGTATATCCAGGTAGATTTCTTTCGCTACTCTCATGAGTTTCAATCTCTCTAGTTCTGCTACGGAAACGGAACTCTTTTTTCTGTTCAACTGCGTACATATTGGTATCTAGTACCTTATCTACTGACCATTCTGACCATGAGCCTACACTAGCTACTAACTTTATTTCCGAGCCTTTAGTTACGTTCGTACCCGTACGTACGCTCTGAGACATTATAAGGTTTGCTTTAATTACTTCTGAATTTTCTGTAGTTATTGATACCTTAAAGCCTAATCTTTCTAGTTTAGCCCTTGCCTCATCTTGAGCTATATTGGTAACGTCAGGAACTTTAACCATCTCGATAGGTGTAGCATTTGGAGTTGGCTTAGGTATGTATGCTGGTTTTTGAGTATCCATAGGCTGTTTCTGTACTGGTCTAGCGTTTGGAGTAGTCTGTACACTCTCTAATGGAGTAAATTTCTGCTGTGGTGG